>JAFGQB010000021.1 GCA_016935915.1 Spirochaetota bacterium | reverse complement strand
TTTTTTTAAATTTTGTGTAAAAAATTTGTATTTTGTAGTTTGGTTTTATAGTTTTTTTATAATATATTTTATCCATTTTACAAAAACTGTGCTATAATAAATATGGAAATAAAAGGATCAATTTTCTTTTATTAATTTAAGGAGCATTATAATGAAGAAAACAAATTTAGTTATTTTATCGGTGCTGGCCTTAATCGCCCTGTGCGTTTGGTTCAGCTGTAATCCGTTTGAAGATAAAAGTTTTAAACCTTTAAATAATTTAGAAGTTCTTGACTCAACAGACATGGTAAGAGCAACAACCGGACCTGTAGGCTACGGCGCTGCAACAACCGGTGGAGCAGGCGGCTCATCTGTAACTGTAAGTACAGGCGATGCGCTTCAGGCAGCCATTGACGGCAGAGCTACAATTTCAACACCTCTCACAATTTATGTTCAGGGTACAATAACTTTAGCAAACACCACACAGGATTACATTCTGATCAAAGGCAGTGATTCAACCAAGTTGGTTGAAAACATTTCAATTATAGGAGTAGGCACTTCAGGAGAGCTTAATGGAATCGGTTTTAAGATATGGCGTGTTAAAAACATAATCATTCAAAACCTTAAAATTCATCATGTATTATATGATACAGGAGAAGGTGACCATATAAATATCAGCGGACCTGCATCAAATATCTGGGTAGATCATTGTGAATTCTACAACAGTACAGGCGACCTTGACGGAGACGGTACAATAGGAGATAATGATGATAAAGATTATTATGACGGAATGCTTGATATCAAGTATGCTGGAAGCCAGTATATAACGATATCCAACTGCTATTTTCATGACTCTTATAAAACAAGTCTTGTGGGTTATACAACAAGCGATGCAAGAACATGGTATGTAACATACTATCAGAATTATTTTAAAAACTGCTTCTCAAGACTTCCTTTGATACGAGGAGGCGGGATACATGTAGTAAATAACTATTTTGAAAATAACCCGGGTTCAGGTGTTAACAACAGATGCGGCGGCACCAACCTGATAGAAAGTAACTACTTTAAGAACTCAAAAGATGTAATCGGATGGTTTTACGGAGATACAACAGGCTACTGGGATCTAGGACCCGGTTCGGCTGATTCCAATGTATACAGCGGTGTTACATGGAGCCCTATAGCAGGCGATATTTACAGTACTGCCGCAAGCAAAGGTTTTGTTGATACAGGAACATTTACTCCTTCCTATTCATATTCGGTACTTCCTGCTTCAAATGTACCATCAGTAGTGCCGACAAATGCAGGAGTTGGAAAACTTTAATTTATTAAATATCATTATTAGGGGCTGTTTTAAAAGACAGCCCCTTTTTTTTCAATAAAAAACATCAATTCTTGTGATTATATTTTAATAAAATTATAATATTATTAATATATTCAGTATATTTTTTAAAGATTATGTAGAATATTTATAGATTTTGAGCGGATTTTATAGTTTTTTGATGGGATTTTATATATCATTTTGTCACTAATATGTTATAATATATAATATATGATAAAGGAAATTATTTTCTTTTATTTATTTTACAAAGGAGCATTAAAATGAAGAAAACAAATTTTGTAGTCTTTTCAGTATTAGCTATTATAGCTTTATGCATATGGTTCAGTTGTAATCCATTTGAAGTAAAAAATTCTGATTATGAATCAACTGATCTTAATGTGCTGGATGCAACCGAATTAGTAAGAGCTACAGGAGGTGGTCCGGTAGGCTATGCATCATTAAACGGCGGGACAACAGGCGGCGAAGGCGGACCTACAATAACCGTTTCAAATGGCACTGATTTAATTAACGAAATCAAAGCCGGAGGGCCTAAAATTATTAATGTCACAGGTACAATCACTCTTGCAAACTCAAGCGAAAAAGTAATATATATAAAAAGAGTAAGCAACATTTCAGTTATAGGTCAGGGAGCAGATTTTAACGGCATTGGCTTTAAATGTGTAGACGCTTCAAACATTATCATACAAAATGTTAAAGTTCACCATACCAAAGACAGCGAAAACGGTGATGGTGTTGAAATTGACGGATGTAAAAACGTGTGGGTCGACCATTGTGAATTCTACAATGAGAGCCCGGCAGTTCAATCCGACAAAGACTTGTATGATGGCTTGGTAGATGTCAAAGGCGCATCACAATATGTAACAGTATCATGGAACTACTTTCACGACCACTGGAAAGGATGTCTGGCAGGACACAGCGACAGCGCTACAGGCGACACTGCAATGACAGTTACATATTATGCCAACTACTTCAAAAACATTAACACAAGAATACCGCTGTTAAGATACGGAAAGGTTCACTTTGTCAACAATTATGTATTGGGTCCTACTTCAAGTGCATCCAATATCAGAATGGGTGCAAACATCAAAGTTGAAAATACAGTTTATGAAAATGTCGGATCCGGTTCAATTGATGATGACACAGGAATAGCAGAAGGCCCGATAGGAACATGGTATAGTGATACAGTAGGTTACTGGAATGTAGTCGGTGTTCAGTATATCAACTGTCTGGGCAACCAGCCGACAACATCAACCAGTTCTTATAATCCTCCATACAGCATGACAGTAATGGCAACATCAAGCGTAAAATCATCTGTTATGTCAGGAGCCGGTTTATTTTAATAAAATAATGGGATTTATCATAAAGCTTACTCTTTTAAAAAGAGTAAGCTTTTTTTATTTGTTAATAATTTTTCAAATAAATTAATTTGCATAATTCTGCTATTCTGATATAAATACTTTTAATTTTAATTCAGGATTATTTATGACAATAAAAGCTAAATTCATTGATAAAATTTTAAATGACATCATACTTTCTTTAAAAAAACTCGGTGCTGATGAAACTTCGCCTGTCTATGAAATACCGCCGTCCAAGGAAATGGGCGATATAGCTTTCCCTATGTTCAAATATGCCAAAACATTAAAGCAAAACCCTGCACTTATAGCGGAAAAAGTTAAAGAGGGATTAAAAGGCAATGAACTGATGGATAAAATCGAAATAAAAGGTCCTTATCTCAACATATTCTTCAATAAAAATCTTATTGCTTATGATCTGTTAAAGGACATTCTTGATAAAAAAGATGATTTCGGCAGACAACCCGACAAAAAGATCAAAGTGGCAATTGAGTTCTCAAGTCCGAACACAAACAAACCCCTTCATTTAGGGCACTGCAGGAACAATGCTCTTGGTGACAGTATTGCAAAAATATTGATCTTCAACGGATATGAAACCGTAAAAATCAATTTAATAAATGACAGAGGAATACATATCTGCAAATCAATGATCGCTTATAAAAAATTCGGCAATAATACAACGCCTGAAAAAGAGGGGAAAAAAAGCGACCATCTGGTAGGTGATTTTTATGTTAAATATGCCCAGGAAGAAAAAAACAATCCAGAAATTGAAAAAGAAGCATTGGAACTTCTTAATCTCTGGGAGCAGAATGATAGAGAAACCCATGAACTATGGGTAAAAATGAATAAATGGGCATTGGACGGTATAAAAGAGACTTATAAAAGAATGGGTATTGAATTTGATCAACTTGAATATGAAAGTGATAATTATCTTTTAGGAAAAGATCTGATAAATGAAGGATTGAATAAGAATATTTTTTATAAGGAAGAAGACGGAAGCATCTGGGTGAACAATGAAGATGCGGGACTTGATAAAAAGGTGTTATTACGTTCAGACGGTACCAGTGTCTATATCACTCAGGATATAGGAACTGCGGCTAAAAGACATGATAAATATAATTTCAACAGAATGATCTATATTGTAGGGTCAGAGCAGATATATCACTTTAAAACCCTTTTTACAATTTTAAAAAAAATGGGATTTGACTGGGCTGATAAATGCATTCATCTCTCATACGGAATGGTGAATCTGCCAAGCGGCAAAATGAAAAGCAGAGAAGGAACAGTTGTCGATGCGGACAATTTAATGGATCTTTTATATGACATGTCAATGGAAGTTTTAAATGAAAAAGGAAGGGATTTAACGGAACAGGAAAAAAAAGAAACCGCAGTTAAAATAAGCCTATCTGCTCTCAAATATTATCTTTTAAACTTCTCAACTGTAAAGGATGTGATGTTCATCCCCGAAAAATCAATCAGTTTTGACGGTAATACAGGACCGTACCTGCAATATACAACAGCAAGATTGAACTCTCTTTTCAATAAAAGTGAAGATGCCGGAGTATTAAATAATCAATCTGTTTTTAATCATAAATTCAATGAAGATGAAGCAAATCTTGTTATCAGTCTTTTGGAATTTGAAGATGCAGTTATTAAAGCAGGGGAAACATTATCACCTCTTGAAATCTGCAGCTATTTATATGATCTTGCACGTACTTTTAATAAATTTTATCATGATAATCCGGTAATAAGAGCAGAAACAAAAGAGATAAAAAACATAAGACTTCTTTTATCAAAGGCTTCACTTATTATATTAATGAACGGATTAAAACTTTTAGGGATCGATGATTTAAAAAAGATGTAGAAAATTTAAAAAGTCGTGTCCTCATTCCATTGAAGTTATTTTTTTAAAATTATTTAATAAACTTTATTATTACTGCTGACTTTGTTTTATTATTTTTAAAATGGGTACATTTGAATCAATATATGAACCGTTTTCAAAATAAACATAACTGTCGTTATCTTCAAGGGGTATATACCTGTATTGGCGCTGATTGTTTACAGAATCAAACAAAATAATTTCAGTTATTATCCACTCGCCTTTATTGTCAGTATTATTAAAATGAATATCACCCTTCCATATATTAACAGTATCAGCTATTAATGATATTACTTTTTCATCACCCGCTTCAGGACCTTCACATTTAACTGTTACCTGTGTAATGTCATTTTCAGAATCAATGACATTGGCATAAATTTCTATATCGCCTGCAAGATTAATACTGTATGAATTAGCAGTTAAGCCCTGCAATACCGGTATATGAGCAATTGATGAGGTTGACGATGATGAATTTGAACTGGCGGAAGAAGTCAAACTTGATGATACTCCTTCATCTTCTTCAGAACTGGCTGGCAAAGTCACTGTACATTGAGTTAAAAATAAAAAATTAGCAATTAAAATTATTATAATTATATTTATTATACTTATTTTCATAAAAAAATCTCCCTGGATATTTATAATATACTGTATTAAAATTCACTATATAATGATGTGATTCCACTTTTAATTGACTTAATGACTTATTTAAACAAAAAAAATAATTTAAATAATTATTATCATATTTTTTATACATTTTTATAAAAATTATTCACTTTAGCCATCCATTAACATTATAGCACATTATTTGTAAAAAATCATGCAATTTTTTTTAATATGAATTATAATTATAAAGTAAGTAAAGTATAAAAATAGTGAATAAAAATATTTTTTTTAAAAAAACATTGAATTTTTTAAAAAAAATATTATAATTTTTAAAAAAGGGTATAATGTTTTTTACATAAATGCCGAAATAAGATAAGGGATACTATTTATTTTTTTGGGGATGACATTAGTATCTGCTATAAAAGAACAGGGATGTTCTTACTTTTTATAACGAAAGGAGGTGTTTTTTAGGACAATTCATGTCCAAACAATTAATCATTTATTTTTTTTACTTAATTTAAGGGGATGAAAATAACTCATTATTGAGTTGTCAATTTTATTCGGGTAACGGATACCCGACTTTTAATGTTTCAAGGAGGAAACAATGATTATCAATCACAATCTTTCGGCAATTAATGCAAACAACAGACTTCATTTCACAGACATACAGACAACCAAAAGCATGGAAAAACTTGCCTCCGGTATAAGAATCAACAGAGCAGGTGATGATGCTTCAGGTTTAGCTGTATCAGAAAAAATGAGAAGTCAGATAAGAGGTTTAAATCAGGCTCAACGAAATTCTGAAAACGGCATCTCTTTTATTCAGACTGCTGAAGGTTATCTGCAGGAATCT
Organism: Spirochaetota bacterium; assembly: GCA_016935915.1. Lineage (GTDB taxonomy): Bacteria > Spirochaetota > GWE2-31-10 > GWE2-31-10 > JAFGQB01 > JAFGQB01. Next base: position 22,749 of record JAFGQB010000021.1, on the reverse strand, counting down.
CAGGATGTAATCCAGAGGATGAGAGAGCTTGCAATACAAGCAGCAAACGGTATTTATTCAGCTGAAGACAGAATGATGATTCAGATTGAAGTTAGCCAGCTTGTAGACGAAGTTGATCGTGTTGCATCTCATGCACAGTTCAACGGAATGAATATGTTAACCGGAAGGTTTGGTAATCCCCTTATTGGAGGAGTAATACAAGGGTCAATGTGGTTCCATATCGGAGCAAACATGGATCAGAGAGAAAGAGTTTTTATAGGCACCATGAGCGCAAAGGGCCTTGGATTAAGAAATCTTTCTTCCAATGAGATAATTACAATCTCAACTCCGGAAAGCGCAAACATGTCAATAGGAATGCTTGATAAAGCATTAATGAAGATCAACAAACAGAGAGCTGACCTTGGCGGTTACCAAAACAGATTAGAATATACTGCACAGGGTTTGGCTATAGCATCTGAAAATCTGCAGGCTGCAGAATCAGTAATAAGAGATACAAACATGGCAAGCGCGATGGTGGAGTATGTAAAAAACAGTATATTGCTTCAGTCCGGCAATGCAATGTTGGCTCAGGCTAATCAAAAGCCGCAGACTGTTCTGCAATTACTGAATGCTTAAATTTTAAGCATAATTGTTCTTTGAAATTTTTATATTGATGACCCTTCGTGATTATTAATTAGTTATAAATATTACCCTCCGATTTATCGGAGGGCTGTATTTATTATTGTTCCAATTTTGGGGCAAATAATTTTGCGGTTTTATCAAAATTTAGGGGCAAAAACTAATTATTAAATATGCATAAGTTAAGGATTAATGCATAGTCTTTTAGGTAATTCTTAAAAGACAAATCAAGGAGGGTATTTATGATTATTAATCACAATATGTCATCAATTAATGCTAACAGAGTTTTATATTTTAAAACAAAAGCTGTTGACAAAGACATGGAAAAGTTAGCAAGCGGATTAAGAATTAATAGAGCAGGGGATGATGCTTCTAACTTGGCTGTATCAGAAAAAATGAGAAGCCAGATAAGAGGTTTAAATCAGGCTCAGAAAAACATTCAAAATGGTGTTTCTTTTATCCAGACAAGTGAAGGATATCTTGAAGAAACAACAAGTGTTATTCAAAGATTGAGAGAATTATCTGTTCAATCAGCTAACGGTATCTATTCACAGGAGGATAGAGCACAGATTCAGGTTGAAGTTGCACAATTAGTAGATGAAGTAAATAGGATTGCTTCACATGCTCAATTTAACGGCATGAACATGCTAACTGGCAGATTTGCTGAAAACTCTGTTGTTGCTGAAGGCAATCAAATGTATTTCCATGTTGGCGCAAACATGGATCAGAGAGAACTTATGTACATTGGTACAATGACTGCAGGTGCTTTAGGTATTGAAGATTTAGGAACAAAAGCTCCTTTAACTTTAAGCACTGCTGATCTTGCCAATTCGGCTATTGGGAAATTAGATGAAGCATTAAAACGAATCAATAAGCAGAGAGCTGACCTTGGTGGTTATCAAAATAGATTCGAAATTGCAGAACAGGGTGTTGCAAATGCTGCAGAAAATCTTCAGGCAGCTGAATCTGTATTAAGAGACACTAACATGGCTAGCCAGATGGTTGATTTTGTAAAAAACAGTATACTTATTCAATCAGGAACTGCAATGTTGGCTCAGGCTAACCAAAAGCCGCAATCAGTACTTCAGCTTTTAGGTTAATGACTAAAATTTGAAGATATTAAAGATTTTATAGAGATTTTATCTATGAAATCAGTTATTTTTGCCCAATTAATAGAAATAAAACCGCATATTTTATATAAATCCCCTTTTATTAATTAAGTAAAAGGGGATTTTTCCGATAATTAGAATAGATTAAAAGGAGAAAAAGGCTGTATTGAGGTTAAAACTCAATAAAAAAACTGCCTCTTTATATCAAGGAGGATATTATGAGCATAGAAGTGGATGCATTAAACAAAGAAAGAATCTATAATATTATGATGAATAATTTAACAGGAAATAAAACTGTTGATCAGCAGACGATATCATCAGAAAAAACCATAGACAGCATTCTAAATTTAAAAAATGAAAATTTTGATATAGAAAAAATTCAAATTGATTTAAACAAAATGCTCGATAGTCTGAATTTTTTAGATAAAAAAATAAAATTAAGCTATAATGATGATATTAACAGAGTAATAATCACAATAATGGATAAAGAAACCAATGAAGTAGTAAAACAATTTCCCAGCGTTGAATTGCAGAATCTTGCAGAACATTTAAAAAAAGCAATTGGTATTTTATTTGATAAATTTGCGTAAAAAAAGTATTATTCATTTGATTTATTCACCAAAACTTCATAAAATATACACTTCAAAAAATTTCTTTTCAAGAGGTTATTATGGCAGATGATGTTAACATACCCGGTATAACCAACAAGTACAATTCACAGGAAGCTATCAATAAAATAATGGAAACAAAACGTGTAAAGCTTACTGAAATGGAAAAAGAAAAAGAAAATATAATTGAAAAGAAAAACACTTTAAATGAAATTAAACAAAAATCAATATTACTCCAAAGTTTGAGCAAAAAATTATATGGTTTTGAAGCTCCTTTTGATGAAAAAATTACTCAATCAAGCAATGAAAAAGCTTTCAGCGGTACAGCGAATAAAAATGCCGAGATAGGTGAATATAAAATAAAAATCCTGCAGAAAGCTCAGTCTCATAAAGTTTCAAGCAATCCCCTGCCAAAAAAATTTACAGTAAGGGAAGGTGTTTATAATTTTAAGGTCACAAATGAAATTATCAAGATTCAATTTTCGGGCGGAACACTGAATGATTTTGTCAATGAAATAAAAAGACAATCCAGGGGATTATTAAAAGCAAATGTCGCATTCACAACACCAAATACACAGGTACTTATAATGGAAGCCGCAAAAACCGGAGAAAATAATTTTATAACCTTTTATGATGAAAAAACCCAAAAACTTTTTAAAGAGATGGGATTTTATCAGGAAGTACCTGCTTATGAAAAAAAATTTGAACTAAAACAGTCTTCATTAACTTCGTACAATACAAATTTTAATCCTGTGATCAAAAATGACATTCTTACAGTGGACAGGCTCGAGAGTTATAAATTCAATCTTTCTGAAAAAATACCTTATAGAGAGGGGCTCATCTTTGAAGTTGATATGAAAATAAATATACTTGATCCGTCAAAGGAAGAAATAACTATACCAGGAGGGCCCAATTTCACCAAAAAAGGTGAATTAAACATATTTGACATATATGTCGAAGGTGAATCATCAATTGTAAATATACCCCCATATAAAACACCTGAAAAACCCGAAGTAGTTGAAGATGATCATTTTATAGATATCATAACAAATAAAAGAACAATCAAAGTTGATCAGTTGAATGTAACAGAAAAAACTGCGACATTGAAATTCAATATAAATGATATAATCAGTAAAGATGAAAATATAGAGGCAGTGGTTTTTAAAAACAACAACACATATAAAAAGCTTGAAGTAAGCAATATAAGATTTTATGATGAAAAATCAAAATCAGGGATAAAGTTTAAAAATGAATTGACTTCACCTCAAGATGCAGTAATAGAGTTTGACGGAATAAAGATCAAAAGACCGACAAATACAATTGACGATGCAATTAAAGACATAACATTAAACATTTTTGATAAAACTGACAGAGAAGAAAATTTAAAAGTAGACAGAAATTACGAAAAAATAGTAGGCTCAATAACAGAGATGTTGAAAACCTTTAATGAATTAATTGAGATGATAAACAATGAAACACATTCAAGTGCTGATCCCGAAGCCCGCGGTAAATTCAGCGGAGATTACAGTATTGTTTCTCTTGGTTCAAAACTTAGAATTATTATGATGAATCCGTATTCAACCAGTTTTGGAAAGGAATTAACCATGCTGGCTCAAATCGGAATATCAACGGATGCAAGCGGAACATTTCAGATGAACAAAGAAAAGTTAAAGGGGATTCTTGAAATAGACGAAAATTTATTCATAAATATGATGGAAAAATACCCTGCAGGAATAAAAGAATTGTTCGGCATGGACACCAACAATGACCTGGTAGTGGATTCGGGCGTTGCCTTTGAGCTTGATAAACTGATTAAGGGATATGCTTTAACCGGGCAGGGATTATTTGATTCCAGGACAAGAACATATGATGAACAGATTGCAAATACCAGTAAAGATATAAAAGACTACCAGGCAAAACTGGAAAAAGAAGAAAAGGATTTAAAGAACAAATTTTATAAAATGGAAAAAGCAATGCAGGACCTTGAACAGAACACAAAAAAAATTGATAATTTCAACAAGCAGAATTCCGGGAGATAACAAATGGATATTTATATAAATGATGAAAAAATCAACTTTAAACTTGAAAATGAAAAAAATGCTTCAGACATTATTAATGCTTTAAATGAATATTCCGCCAATTTAAAACCCCAGCATTTTATCACTCAAATTTACATAAATGACAATGAATATTCCTTTACTGATGATAAAAATTTAAAAAAAATTGAAATCAATCAAATCAAAAATTTAAAAATTGAAATATCAAATATTTATGAAATTACAGAAATGTCAATTAAACAGATTGAAAAATTTTTAATCTTATTAAAAAATTTATTAACAGAAAAAAAGCCATCTGATAATTCAGAAAAAATAAAAGAATCAATAGACTGGATGAAAGACGGTATAAATCAAATTTCCATGATATTTGATTCTAAAGATGAAAAAATTTTGGAACACAAAAATAATTTTTTAACCAATTGTGAAAATTTAAATAATTTTTTTAATGAATTTAATATAAACGTTAATACTGACAAGACAAAAATCAATTCAGCATTATTGTATTTAAATAACCTTGACAACTCATTGAGCAATATAAAAAACTGGCTCATTAAAAACTTTAAAATACCAAATACGGAATATATAATAAATTCACTTGACAACCTGATCGATGAAATTGATAAAATAGTGCCGAAACTTGAAAATGTCGCATTATTATATCAGACAGGTGAAGATTCGCAGACAATGGACATAATTCAAAATCTCGCAAATATACTGGAAAAAAGCATAAGCTTATTCATAGTATTTAAAGAATCATTTAAAATAAAACTTGATAAATATAGTTTTAAAGAAGTAAATTTTGATACATATTTCAAAACTATTACTGATCATTTAAAAATGCTGATGGAAGCAATACAAAATAAAGACTTTGTTGTAATTTCAGATCTTTTGGAATATGAGTTTGTACCGAATATTGAAGAGATCAAAAAAATTTTATTAAAAATTAAAGAAGAAGCTTTCACTAAAGCTAATTAATAAAAAAAAGGTTTTTTATGGAATTTTCAAACAGATTTCTAGAAATGCTTAAACTAAAGGGTAAAACTCAAGTACATCAGGTAGATTATACCGGAGCAATAATTTTACTTTTGTTATTAGTAGTTGCAGTTTTAATAATTATAACAGTTTATTATATAAGAAAAAAATATAATTTTCTTGAACATAAAAATTTCAACACTTTAGCTAAAAGCGCCAACCTTAATATTGACGAAACCAGAATTTTATTTAATTTAATCACCAAAAACAGAATTAAATATCCATTAACATGTTTTACCAACGCAAAACTTTTAGATGATATTTTAAAAAAAGGTATAAAAGAAATCCATTCAAATAAAAATCTTAATAATAATCAAAAAAATGAAAAAATTGATGAACTTATTGATATTAAAATGAAAATAGAAGCTAATTCAAAAAAGAATATCGGGATAAAATCAACTCATCTTATCTCTGAAAGCCAAAAAATAATTGTTTTTATCAGAGGTAAAGGCTATTTTTATGCTACAGTTAAAAATAACTTAAAAAACTATTTAATAATAGAGTTAATATCAGAGTTAATTACAAAAAGATTGTTGAATAAAGATGAGTTTATCAAAATATATTTTTGGCGAAATGAAGATGCAGGTTATATATTTGAAACAAAAATTCTTGATTTGGGACAGAGTATCAGAAGTTATCTGATTAAACATTCCGACCAATTAATTAGATCTCAAAAACGTAAATATAAAAGAATTCCAGTCAACTTTTCAGCAGTAATTTTTCCGATCTTAAAAAATAAAAAAAATGAATATAAAATACTACAGGATCAACCAGAGCAATGTAATATAGTAGATCTTTCAGCAGGCGGTATTAAATTGTTAATTGATAATATAAATCAAAATATTAAACTTTTAAAAGTTGAATTTTCGATTAACACAAAAAAAGTCACTTTAATAGGCAGGATAATAAGAATTATCAATAAACCAAATAATATTAAAGAAGTAATTTTAATTTTTTTAAAAATATCAATGGAAAGCAAAAATATAATCAACGAATATATTTATAACTATTTACCTTCAAATATTTAATTCTTAAGCTCTTTTAATATAAATATAATAATCATTTTTTAAAAAAATTTCTTTTTGTTATTTTTAGTAGAATTTTTTTACAATATTTGATATAATGATTATTACATTAAAAAAACAGGAATAATAAATGAGCAAAAAACTATCATTTATTGAGGAGGCCGAATTCCGCGGATTTAAATACAGACCAAATGGCATCCTAGGAAACGGCTTTTACGGTAATGGAGTTTTTATTTCCCTATCGGATATGGAAAGATTTTCAAAAATGTATAACTCAATCATGAGCTACACAGAAAATGAAAAAATTCCAAGAATAAATGATGATTATTTTATTCAATCGGAAGGTAAAACACAATTTATAACAACAGATTTAATTAATTTATTCCCTGATTTAAAAGAACATGATCTTCATAATTTTTTAAACAGGTATAGAGATGTTTTTTTATCTCAAAAACTTTTTTCTATAATAAATAGAAAAAGAATATTTACAAAAGATGCTGTAAAGTTTATTTTTTCCAGATTAATTAAAAAGGAAGAACCAATCGAAAAAAAGAAAAGAGGAAGAAGAGCCAACTAATATGAAAATAATTGATATTGATAATATTCAGCCAATTGACAGCCATGTTCATTATATTAAAAGCTATAAAGGAAGAGCAGTTTTAATGGATTTAAAATCAAAAATTTTCAGATATGAAATTGAATTTTCAATTGAGCATAATCCCATAGAACCACCTAAAATAAAAGTTAATTTTAAAGAGCATCCTCATTTTCCTGTTTTAACTTTAATAACCAAGATAAAGCATAAAATTTGTGAAATGGATGAAAAAGGCATCTTCGCCACTTTATGTTAAACCCTGGACAGAATAATATGACTTTTTATTCAAAAACGGAACAGGATACTTATAATTATGCTAAAAAATTATCAAAAAATATTAAATCGGGAGATATACTTTTAATTGAGGGTGATCTTGGTGCGGGCAAATCCGTTTTCGTAAGAGGAGCCGCAAAAGGACTGGGTATAAAAGTTCCTATGCCCTCACCTACTTTTACCATTTTAAATGAATATAATGGAAAATATAAGATTTATCATTTTGATTTTTACAGAATAAATGATCCTTTAGAACTATATGAAATTGGATTTGAAGATTATATTTATTCCGGAGGCGTTACATTCATTGAATGGCCTTCAAAAGCTGTTGATCTATTGCCAAAAAACAGTATAAAAGTTAATATAACATTTGAAAATGATATAAGAAAAATTGAAATAAAATGGAAACAATGAATTATCTAGCATTTGATACATCATCAAAAATTTTAAAATTAATAGTAAAAATCAATGCAAAGACAATTGCTCTGGAAAATGAAGACAACAGCAAACACATAGAGAATTTGCTTCCTGCTATAGATAAAAGCTTAAAAAAAATAAAATGTGATAAATCAGATATAAACATTGTTGGTGTTTGTACAGGACCTGGTTCTTTTACAGGCATAAGAATCGGAATTTCTGCTGCTTTAGGCATTTCATTTGCTTCAAAAATTAAATGCTTTGGTTTTTCTGTTTTTGAAGTTTATAAATATCTTTTAAAAGATCAAAAAAACAGTGTAATTATACCTATAATTGATGCCAAAAAAGAAAAATATTACTGCTCTTTTATCGAGCCCGATGATGATATCGAATATTACGATATATCTTTAGATCAAATAATTGAAAATATCAAATTAAAATATAATTCAAAACAAATTATATTCACAGGAGAGGACTTTAAAATAATCAAAGATAAAATTAAAAATAAAATTAATTTCATTGAAAAATTCAATAAAGGTTATTCATCTAAAGATATGGCAGATTATATTGAAAATTTATTAAAAAAAGAAAAAAAGTTAGATCATCCCCACCCTATTTATATTCGCAAAAGCGACGCTGAAATCGAATATTTAAAAAATCAACAGTTAAAAAAACCTTAAAATTTTTTGATTAAGTCAAAGAAATAAGCTATTATATAAATTAAAAAAATAAATTATAAAAATTATATCTCACAAAATCTTTGTGAGACTTTTAAAGTTTTCATAATATAACAGGAGTTAATAATGATAATAAAAGGTGAATATGACCCTAAAAACAATTTACGAAAGGTCTATCCTATTGGTTCAATTAATATAAACATGAAACATTTTACAGTAAGAACAGTTACTAAAGCAAATCCTTTTAATCCTCATAAACATGAACAGGAAGAATTATGGTTCATATTAAATGGTGAAGCCATTTATACTGAGGACGGTAAAAAGTTTAAAGTCGAAGCAGGCGATTTAATTCAAATTAAACCATGGGTGGAACATGGTTTATCCACCGATAACCTTTCCTCATGGATCTGTGTTGGCTGACCAGAAAATCCTGACATTAAAATGTAAACTAAATATTAAAAAATTGAAATTATTAAATGTTTAAGATATTTTATAGTTATGTATTAATTAAAAAATTATTTTTTGGAGAATGAAAAATGAATATTTTTAACAACAGTATTATTAAGTTCTTTATTGACGGCGGTCCTGTAATCATGCTTTCAATACTTTCCGCATCTTTTATCGCCGTGTATATCATTGTTGAAAGACTTTTATATTTTAAAAAAATCAGCAAAAATGATGAAAAAATTATCGAAAGAATCAGTTCCGCTATCAGAAACAATCATTACGATGAAGCTATCACTATCTGTGAAACGGTACCTACCCCTGTTACAAATTTGATGAAAGCCGGTATTAAAAACAGGAATTATACGGAACAACAGATATATGACGCCATCAAAGATGCTGCAAACATGGAAATACCCAAGCTTGAAAAAAACCTTAATATGTTAGGTACAATTGCAAGTATTGCTCCATTGCTTGGACTTTTGGGCACTGTTATTGGAAACATGGAAGCTTTCGGATTAATCGGCTCTAAAGGTGCTTTAGGAAGCATGGAAGTGTTAGCAGGCGGTATAGCCAAGGCGCTTATAACTACAGCATTTGGATTGAGCATTGCTATACCAATTACGATTTTTTATAATTACCTCTCAAATAGAGTAAACAACTTTATATTAACTCTTGAAATAAAAGCAAATGAACTAGTACTGTTATTAAATAAAAAATAAAAGGAAAAAATTATGGCATTTAAATTTCAAAGAAGGCTTAAACCCAAAGTTGTAGTCGATTTAGTACCGATGATAGACATTGTATTTCAGCTTGTTATTTTTTTTATGGTTGCAACAACTTTTAAGGTGACCACAGGAATGGAACTTAACCTGCCAGATGCTGCCAAAGTAAACACAGTTAAAACATCAACAATAAGAATAACAATTAAAGATAAAAATAACATTTTTATTGATAATTATAAAACGGATATTTCAAATTTAAATAAGGTCATTAAAAATTTCATTATAAGGGATAAATCTATTAATCAGTCGGTTATAATTTACGGCGACAGCAGTATGGAGTATAAATTATTAATAGATGTAATGGACTATCTAAGAATAAACGGTTTTAAAAGCATAGATCTTGCAATAAGAAAGAGGAATGATTAGCCTTAAAAAAAACTACAATAAAAGCCATGCAGGATCACAAAATATTGTATCCCTCCAAAAAAGCATAGGAGTAAAAAATTGATTGATAAAATAAATCCTATTGAAAAAAAACTTGAAAAAAAAAGAAAAAAAATATCATTCATAATAACTGTTTTCATCCACTTTATGTTTTGCATTTTATTTCTTTTAGCCGGTAGATTTAACCTTAAAAAGGAGGAGACAATAGTAATTAATGTAACACTGGCTGATAAAATATATGAAAGCAGAAACTTAAGCAAAAATATTAAGAAAAAGCCAGAAAAAAAAGAGTCAAACATTACACAAAATATAAAATCAGATAGTTCAAAAAAAGAAACAAAGCATGAATCTATTTTAAAAAATGAAATAACAGAAATGGAAAACAGAAAAAATACTGAAGAAAATAAAACTGTGGTCGAAGACTATAAAACAATAGAAAAAGATATAATCAAGGAATATGAAAAAGAAAAAGCTGATGAAAAGAAAAAAATAGAAGAGGATTTTTTTTCAAATAAAGAAACAATCAAGGAAAGTAAAAACAATCCCGGTCTTGATAAAATTTTAGATAATATTGACAAAAATAATAACTCTGAGGACAATCTGATAAACAGCAAGGATAACAGCAAGAGTGACAATACCATCCTTGGTGAAAGCAATATCCAGTGGGAAGGAGGAAAAAGCAGAAAACTGATTTATAAGACAGAATTAACAATACCCGAAGAATTCAAAAAAGAGGGATTGAACACTAACTTGATTTTAAGATTAACTGTAATTGACTCAGGTTTTATCACAAAAGTAACAATACAACGTACTTCAGGTTTCAACCTTTTAGACTATGATATTGCAAATCAGGTAAAAAGATGGAAATTTGAGGAAGCAAAAGGTTCATTCCCGGCAACAGCAATACTTCCACTAAATATCATTTATTAATATTCGGGTAACAAATTTGATAAAATATTTATTGTAAATTTATTATTATAATTATCAATCTGTTCATTATTTTTTATATACTGTTGTAATACAAGTACAGATGGAGGTACGAGTATGAGAAACCTTTTTTTTCATTTATTTAATAATTATAAAATCCTGATAATTTTAAATTTAATAATAATAATAAATAATATTTATTCTCAGACTGATTTAAAAATAGAAAAAAATATCTACGATTTTACAGCTGTCGACATTACAGGTAAAAATAAATCTTTATCTGATTACAAAGGAAAAGTAATACTGATAGTAAATACTGCAAGCAACTGCGGATTTACACCTCAATTTGAAGGACTTGAGGTTTTGTACAAAAAATATAAAAATCAGGGTTTTGAGATATTAGGATTTCCTTCTAATCAGTTTGCAAATCAGGATCCTGGAACAAACAAAGAAATCTTCGAGTTTTGCACTGTTAATTACGGAGTAACATTTCAGATGTTTGGAAAGATAGATGTCAACGGATCAAATGCCCATCCACTTTATAAATATCTTGTTAATCTGAAAGATAAAAACTTAAGAGGAAAAATAAAATGGAATTTTACCAAATTCCTTATAAACAAAAACGGAGAAATTATAAAAAGATATGCTCCTCAAGTCGAACCTTCAAAGATCGAAAATGATATAATTTTATTGATAAAATAAAAATATTTTATATATAAAAATAATTAAAAAAAAATTGAACTTAATTAATTGCATTTTTGATAAATAATTCAATTAATTTATCAAATTCAGTTTTTTAAGTTCATCTAGCACTTTTTCTTTAATTATGGGCTTTATCAGATATGCTTCACATCCGCTTTTAAATGCATTCATGATATTTTTTGCATCTCCTAAAGCTGTTGTCATCAAAATTTTAACACCGTCAAATCCGCCTATTCCATTTTCTATCTCAATCTCTCTTATTTTTTTCAAAACTTCCTGTCCATCCATCTTAGGAAGCATTATATCCAGACAAATAAGGTCATAGGGCTGCTTTTCATTTATTGCATTTATAAAGGCATTAATGCCTTCTTCTCCAACAACTGCCACATCTGTCTCTCCAAAAGGAGAAAGAATCCTCTGAAGCAATCTTCTGCTTGCAAAATCGTCTTCAATAACCAGAATTCTCAAAGTTAAGCCTCCAAAATAAATTGAATAATTTCATTTTAATTAAATTATATTAAATTTGGTAAATTAATCAACAATAATAAAATTTTTGAATTTTATTATTATTTTTTTAAATCAGTTACATTAAAACCTAAATAAAAATAAAAATTATAATATTTTTTTACCTTTATCCCTGATCTCCACTCTTCTGATTTTACCGCTTATTGTTTTCGGCAATTCTTTGACAAACTCAATAATCCTGGGATACTTATACGGAGCGGTAACTTTTTTTACATGTTCCTGAAGTTCTTTAACAAGTTCATCCGAAGGATTATAATTTTTTGACAGAACAACAGTTGCTTTAACTATCTGTCCTCTGTCTTGATCAGGCATTCCTGTTATGGCACATTCAAGTACAGCGGGGTGCTCCAAAAGAGCACTTTCAACTTCAAATGGACCGATTCTGTAGCCTGAGCTTTTAATTACATCATCAGCTCTTCCGACAAACCAGTAATATCCGTCCTCATCTCTCCATGCCATATCCCCTGTATAATATATATTACCATACCATACACTTTTTGTTAAATTTTCATCTCTGTAATATCCATCAAACATCCCTACAGGTATCCTTTTATCGGTTTTGATCACAATCTGACCTTCTTCCCCCACCTCACAGGGTTTCATATCTTCATTAATTATATCAACATCATATCCCGGAGCAGGTTTACCCATTGAACCCGGTTTAGTTTCCATCCATGGAAAAGTCCCGACAATTACAGTGCATTCCGTCTGACCGTAACCTTCCATCAACTTGATCCCCGTTAATTTTAAAAATTGATTATAAACTTCAGGATTTAAAGGTTCTCCTGCTACGGTGCAATATTTTAATTTTGAAAAATCATACTGATTAAAATCTTCCTTGATCAAATATCTGAATACAGTCGGCGGTGAACAGAAAGAAGTAACTCCATATTTAGACAATACTTCAAGCATATTCTTAGGTACAAATTTATCATAATCATAAACAAATACCGCACTGCCTGATATCCATTGACCGTAAATTTTACCCCATGCAGCCTTTGCCCAGCCAGTATCCGCTACAGTTAAATGTAATCCTTTATCAGCAACATTCTGCCAGTATTTTGCAGTAACAATATGTCCCAGAGGATAATTAAAATTATGCCTTACCATTTTAGGCATTCCGGTTGTTCCAGAGGTAAAATATAAAAGCATTATATCATCTTTTGATATTTTATTAAAATCTGCAGGTCGTATAAAATTCTCATCTGCTTTTTCAACTTCTTTATTAAAATCAATCCATCCATTTTTTTCTCCGCCTACCGTCATTTTAATCTTTAATGTCGGAGACTGTCCTTGTGCATCTTCTATATGGCTTAATACATCAGGATCATTAACGGAAATTATCACTTTTATACTTGCTGCATTATTCCTGTAAACTATGTCTTTTTTTGTCAATAAATGAGTTGCAGGTATGCAGACAGCTCCGATTTTATGCAGAGCCAGTATGCAGAACCAAAACTCAAACCTCCGTTTTAAAACAAGCATGACTGTATCTCCCTTACGAATACCGGCAGAAACAAAAAAGTTGGCTGTTTTATCACTGTATTTCTTTAATTCCTTAAAGTTAAATTTTACCTCATCCCCCTTATCATTACACCATACCAATGCTGTTCGTTGTGGATCTTTCAACGCCCATTCATCTACAACATCATAAGAAAAATTAAAATTTTCTGGTATTTCAATTTTAAAGTTTTTAACAAACTCATCATAAGAGTTGAAATCTCTTTTCAAATATTTATTTAAAATCATAATATATTCCTCTTTAAAAAATAATTGCTAAAAATTTTGCTGTTTTCTTATTAAGCGCTTTCATACTATGCTTATAAGATGAATCAAAATATAAAGAGTCCCCTTCATTCAAAACAACTTCATGTTTTCCTATATTAACCTGAAGAGCTCCTTCAAGCACATAGTTGAATTCCTGTCCGGCATGCGAATAATAATATTTACTGTCTTTATTATCATCTGATTCAACAGTAACAAGAAAAGTTTCTGCCTTTTTGTTTATAAAATTGTAGGAAAGGTCCCTGTATTTATATTCTTTTCTTCTGTCTATCTCAGGACCCGAATCTTTCCTTACCACACAGTAAATTCTTAATTTAGGTTCTTCCCCTGTTAAAAGACTTGTAATATCAATATTGAATTTTGACGATACGAGACTCAATAAACTTACAGGTATTTCAATTTCACCCGACTCATATTTTTTATATAAATCCAAACCAATATTAAACTCTTTTGATATTGACTCTTCAGAAACACCATTAATTTCTCTTATTTCTTTTATTCTTTGTGCTATTTCTTTATTAATTATTGCCATTTTTTAATCCTTTCTATCCTTTTAATGGATAAATTTTAAAAATTAAAAACAAATTATATAAAAGTTGAAATTAAATGTCTAATCATATTTTTAAATTTTTATTAATTTAATTTTATAAGGCAATCCTGATTCATCACTTTATAAAAAAAATAAGAGAGCACCTGTAAAAAATTACAGATGCTCTCTTAATAAGCATATTAATAGTTATTATAATAAGCTTTAAAAAAATTTAATATAAAATAACTTTGCTTAATGAAAATTAAAAATCTCTGTCCATTACAGTTTTTCTTTTATCATTTTTTGTATTTTCCATAGCTTTATCGCACATATCCCTGATTTTATCAGATAAAACATCTGCCACTGATCCAGCTGTATTAAATCCCTTTGATTTAATATAAGATTTAACTTTTGACATAACGGCTAAAATTTCTTTTTTTGCTCCACTCATAATAACTCCTTTTTAAATATGATGAGTATTTTTTAACATATTTAGCAGTTTAGAACAAGAAAAAAATTCTATAAAATTTAAAATTTTAATAAATTGCATAATCTCCTTCAAGGCAGTGATTTAATCTTAAAAAATCATTTGACTTTTAAATTCTTTTTAATTATATTGGCTATTGTTCAAATAGTCAATATATGCCTAAATTAATTTCACTTATAGTGGCTATTGCTCAATTTATCAATATATGCTTTGATTATATACAATTAAAGAATCAGTATTATGAAAACAAATGATAAACCAAAATTATCTATAATCATTCCGACATTTAATGAAGAAGAAAATATAGAAAAATTCCTTACTGATACCAACAGAGTTTTAAAAGATAATAAAATAAGCCATGAATTAATTGTAGTTGACGATATTGGAAAAGATGATACGCGCATCATAGTAAAAAACTTAATGAAAAAAATATCCGAAATCAGATTGATTGAAAGGGATACAGATACGGGATTAACCCCTGCAATGTTTGCAGGATATAATTCAGCGGCAGGCGATTATTTGGGCGCAATGGATGCCGACCTGTGTCATAATCCAAAATATCTTCCGGAAATGATGAAAATTCTTGAAAAAGATCAGGCGGATTTTGTTATTGGTTCAAGATATATCAAAGGGAGCAGGTATATCGGTAAACCTTTCATAAATAAACTAGCCGGACTTGCAGGAAAACTTGCTATACGTTTTTTACTGAATCTTCCATGCAAGGATACAAGCAATAATTTCCGCATTTTTAAAAGAAAAATCTGGACAGACATAAAAGAGGAAATCAAATCATCAGGCAATATAATGTTTGTAGAAATAATATGGCTTGCCCATCGCAAACATTACAGGATCAAAGAAATTCCTACAGTTTACATAGAAAGGCGTTTTGGAAAAAGCAAATTAAATATAGCAAGAGAAACTTTCAGGTTTTTCAAAAATATAATAAAAATGAGATTTAAGTAAATAAAACTGTAAAATTATGAAATATTTTAATAATATATTATTTAAAGGGATTGTTTTTTGTGAGAAAAATTTTAGTAACAGGAGGAGCCGGGTTTGTCGGCAGACATCTCATTCAAAAGCTTTTAAAAGCAGGCGATGAAGTACATTGTGTGGATAACATAGCTTTTTTAACAGGAGGCATTGATCCCAAACACGGCTGGTCTCTTTTTAATCCTCTGGACTTCAAAAATTTCCATTTTTATAAAAAAGACTGCAGGGAATTCTTTAAATCATCAAGTGACACTGATTTCGATTATGCATTTCATCTGGCGGCAATGGTCGGTGGAAGGCTTATAATCGAGAACAATCCTCTTGCTGTTGCGGATGATCTGTCCATTGATGCTGAATACTGGCAATGGGCTGCTAAAGTCAAACCCAAAAAAAATGTTGTCTTCAGTTCAAGCGCTGCATATCCTGTTAATCTTCAGACAAGGGATAATTACACTCTTCTAAAGGAAGACATGATAAGCTTTGACAATAAAATCGGCATCCCGGACATGACATACGGCTGGGCAAAGCTTACTAACGAATATCTTGCCCTGCTTGCCTATAAAAAACATAACCTCAAATCAGTAGTGTACCGCCCTTTTTCCGGATACGGATTAGATCAGGATGACAACTACCCTTTCCCGGGCATCTGCAAAAGAATATTGAAAAACAAAGGAAAATCCGTGATTGAAGTCTGGGGAAGCGGAAAACAGATGAGGGATTTCATACATATAGATGATTGTATTGAAGGCATATTAAAAACCATGGACAGGATCGATGATGCTTCCGCTATTAATCTGTCAACCGGAATTTATACGAGTTTCATCGACTTTGCAAAAACAGCTGTCGATCTTTGCGGTTTTAAGGCTGAAGTCAGAGGTATGTCCGATATGCCGGAGGGAGTTTTTGCCCGCGGCGGAGACACAGAAAAACAAAAAAAACTGGGGTTTCAATACACAACTGATTTTAGAACAGGGATAAAGAAAGCCCTTGATTATTATAATAAACTTGTAAAATAAAAAGATTATTTTAAATAATTGACAAAAAAATATATAAAATAAAGGATGCATATTATGAACATTGATGAAAAAATAAAACAGATCAAACTTAAATTTGACAATTTCATACTCAGGTTAAGCAAAAACAAACAGGTCAATCGGATCAAAAAGGTAAAACCTTTTATAAATATTTTGATACTGATTTTCATCTCCATTGCTCTATGCAGCATATCTTATACAAAGCTCAAATCAGTTATATTTTCCCATGATGACAATTACAAGACATTCTATGCCTTTAAATACTCTTTTGACTTTTACAAGGATGTTATGCAGAAACCATGGAAACCAAGGCTTTTGTCATGTGCCATGGCTGCCCTGTTTATGGCTGATGATCAGGTGAAAAATTACACTCTGATAAGCGAAGATGACTTAAGAATAGAGATCAAGGATTATGAAAAATTCTATGTAAGGGTAGGAATCTGGACTGTGTTCTGGCTTTTTCTTACCTTTTTAATTTTCATAATATTAAGGAAGAATTTTTCCTTATTTTACATGTTCGGGATATTTGCCGCTCTTTCGATCTACTTTGTCTCGGACGAATATGCCCGGGTTTATCCTTGGGATATGCCAATGGTTTTCTTTTATAGCCTTGTAATTTTACTCACCGTAAAAAATCAGTATAAATGGCTTGTTCTGATTTTGCCCATCGCCACCGGCTTTAAGGAAACCGCTATAATACTGCCTTTCATTTTCCTTGTCTGGAAAGATGCCTCATATAAAAAAAGAATTTTATATATGGCTGTCACTTTCTTATTATGCATTGCGGTAAAATCCTATTTCAGCATAATCACAAAGAATTCAAATATATTTTTTACAATGGATATAGAACCGAACATTCACAAGAGTTTTCTTTTAATTTTCACAAGTAATTTCAACAAGATACTCTTTATAAATGCCGGTACTTTATTTACATTCTTTATTTTACCGACCAAAGATCTATATATTTCATGTTTAAAGGTGATTTCCCTTATATTCCTCATATGCATGTTCATATTCGGCCATTATCATGAATACAGGATTTTTCTCGAACTTGCACCGTTTGCACTCTATGGTTTTGACAGGGTACTTTTTAATTTCAAGGATAATGATCTTAAGCTTGCAAGTTTTTAGAATTACAACTTTTTTCTCACAGAGGCAAGAGTTTATTTACAGAATCATTAAGACTTCATTTATTTTGGCACTCTAAAGATGACCGGAAACGTCCTTTTTTCTTTATTGATATTAAACCTGTAATATATATCTCTTGGAAAGCATAAAAATTCATGGAATAATTCTCATTTATTTATATGATTTTACATTGCTATATTTAAAAAAAATTTTAAATCTAAATCTTTGTGATAAAATTTATTTTATAATTTTTTTAATTTAAAAAATTTGCATTTTACTCTAATATTTCATATATTTATAACATAATATGGGTAAAAAGGGCTTCTCTGTTATAATATATATTCTTATTTTATTTTCAATTCAAGAAATTTTTCCTGAGATAGACAATAATAACCAATTTAACATTTATTTAATTCACGGATTCAATTATATCAGAAAAGGTGATTCCGATTTTAATACGAAATTTGTGTCTTTATGCTATGATCAAAAAGAATTCAAACTAAACATTATGATGGAATTCCCCGGATATGAAGAATTGGCAAATAATGCTGAAAAAGAAAATGTTTACAACTGTTTGAGTGCTAAAACAAAAAAATACAAAGCAGATGTTGTCATAGGGTTGTTACCGGAAGCTAATAAATTTATATATTTGCATAGGGACAATTTATTTAAAAACAGTAAAAAAATCTATATGATCCCGGGTAAAGATATAATAAATAATATTAATGATCATAATGATTCTTATATCATACAGACTGATATTACATCATCAATCAGAAACACAATTAAATTGATATTTACCCTGTTCCCAAAAACCCATAAAATAATAGTTATAAATGGTGTCGGTGAAAACGATAAATTGATAATTTCTTATACAAGGTCAATACTGGAAGAAATAAAGGTCAAATCCCAAATTGAATACTTTATAGGTGACTCTCAGATAGAATTAATCCAGAAGCTGAAAAACATACAGTCAAATACAGTTGTATTATATACCTTAATGACCAGGGATAAGTATAATAATTATTATCATTCTTCCGAATTGCTTAAAAATCTATCCAAACACTGCGATAGTCCGATTTTCGGATATTTTGAAACTCAGATAGGTTCAGGTATTTTAGGCGGCAATATGGTTACAAGTATTGATTATGCATCCAAAACATTTTATGTAACAATGGAAATGTTAAGAGATAAAAAAAGCTCAACAATAAGCATGCCTGAACAATTTTCTTCATATTTGTTTGACTGGAGAGAATTAAAAAAACAGAAAATAAATGAAAGTCAACTACCCAAAGGCAGCCGGGTTTTTTATAAACCACTGTCTTTCTGGGGACTTTATAAAAACTATATTATTGCTGGAATTATTATTATAACGGTTCAGCTTATTTTTATAATTTTTCTGATTTTCTTGGTTGGGAAACAAAAAAGAACAGAGACCGCTCTGCAAAAGAGTCTCGCGCATATTAAATCCATAAGCAGTAATTTAACTTCAGGAATGATCTATCAGATTGTAACAAAAAAAAATATTCCCAGAAGATTTACATTTTTAAGCGATTCTGTAAAGGAACTATACGGCATAACTCCAGAAGATGCAATAAAAGATCCCGCACTCATTTACTCTAGAATCCTGGATTATGATATTAAAACTTTTCGAAATGCAGAAAATGAAGCCATTAAAACATTATCTACCTTCAAGGGTGAATGCAGAGTCAAAAATCCTGATGGTACCATCAGGTGGTCTTCGTATGTTTCAACACCAACCGTAATTGATAATGACACTGTACGCTGGGACGGTATTGAGTTTGTCATAACGGAAAGAAAGCTTGCAGAGCAAAATCTTCAACATGCTCTTAACGAAAAGGAAATCCTCATTCATGAATTATATCACAGAACAAAAAATACCCTGCAGATAATCAGAAGCCTGCTTGTTCTTCATGCGGAAGATTTTCCTGATAATGTTGATCTTCAAAAGCTTGTAAAAGACACGGAAATCAGGATTCTGGTTATCTCTATGGTACATAATATGCTGTTTAAAAGCCGTGACTTATCACAAATCTCAATTAAAAATTATATAAAAGAATTATCATCTTTAATTCTGAAAAGCTTTGGGCTTGATAACAAAAAAATTAAAATTAAAATTAATATCCCTGACAAATTTTTTCACATAGACACCGCAATCCCCTTTGGTATTATAATAAATGAACTTATGACCAATTCATTAAAATATGCATTCCCGGATGAGAGAAACGGTTTAATTACCATAAATCTTTCAAGTGAAAAAAGCGGAAAGAATATATTACATTATTCGGACAACGGTATAGGTGTACCTGAAGGATTTGATTTTAGAAATCAAAAAACATTAGGACTAAATCTGATCTATAATATCGGAGAATCCCAGCTTTCAGGAAAAGTTATTATGGAAAACAATAACGGAATTAATTGCATTATTGAATTTTATGATTAAACAGGTGATGTTTCTTTTAAAAATTAAGCATTTGACCTGATTTTTATGGAACAAAGTCTAACCGGAATTGACTGGTTTTTATGTTTTGATGTTATACCGGAATTTAGTAAATTAAATTTTATAAAGAAAATTAAATTTTAATTTATAACTTTTTTTTAATGATATTGAAATGATTATATATTACAAAATTTAAATTTGTATAATTGAGAGTGCATCTGGATATTTATTATTTAAAAAACTCATTGAAACAGCTTCTTCTACAATTATATAAGATTTTTCATAGACGCTAAATCCATAATTAAGCTTCTTTAAGAGCTTCGGCATATTTATTTTATAACTATTTAACATACACTTTCTCCTTATTGCCGCAGTTAGTATATAAAAATATATATTCTTTGAAAACAGGTTAAAAAATAATCCTATTAAGAAAGCTTTTTACTTTTAATATACTATTAAACATAATAATATAGAACATTAAAATTAATATTAACAAATAGCAAGAAAATACATCCAAAAACACACAATTATTACAAATATTTATCCAAATTTAATTATTTTTAAATAATTTGCTCAATAATTACTAAAATTTTTAAATTTATGTAAATATTTAGTATATTCCTTGATTTATATCTTTTAAAGTCATAAACTATTTTAATAAGTGTGATCATAACAGCATAAATGTGATATATCTGCTGCAGAATATAAAATACCATCTGCATTTGTTATTAAGCAGAGTAATAAAATATCTAATTAAGTCACAATATTATTAAACACGGCACTTTGCGTATGAGATATAATTTTCACCCGCTTTCTGCTGAATCTAGTGTTACAATCTAAAAATAATAATAAATTTCAAATTTTATATTATTTTTAATACCTAAAATTTATTCGCCTCAAAGGAAAATTAATATGAATGAATTTGTTGAAAAAAATATGGACTGCACTGATAAAAAAATACTTCTTTCAGGAGTTTTCGGACCTTTTGCTCAGGATGATGAATACGGGAGCAGAAAAGATAATCCTATGGAACTCTACCATAATCAGGTAACCCGTGTGCAGGGCCCTTTTTCACTTAGGATGTTCCACAGGACATTCGGGCTCTTAATGATAGAAGCAAACATCAACGCCCCTTGCACGGTACTTGACTTTCCCACTCTGGACCGTTTTATTGACGAGATAAAAAACAACTCATATGATATTATAGGAATAACTTCAATTATTGTAAATATCGGCAAGGTTAAAAAGATGTGTGAAGAAATTCGAAAGTATCTCCCTCATGCTGTAATAGTTGTAGGCGGTCATATAGCAGGTTTCGACGGTCTTGATGAAAAAATAGATGCCGACTATATCTGTAGAGGGGACGGCATAAGCTGGTTTCGTAAATATCTCGGACAGGATGTAAATGCCCCGATAAAACATCCGGATATCATTTCTGGTTTCGGGACAAGGATACTGGGTATAAAGCTCCTCGGAAAAAACAAAACAGGTATCCTGATCCCTTCGGTCGGCTGTCCCATGGGATGCAATTTTTGTTCAACCTCAGCTTTATTCGGAGGTAAGGGACATTCCATAGTATTTTACAAAACAGGAGACGAACTCTTCAACCTGTTATGTCAGCTTGAAAAAAAAAGGGGATTTGATTCATTTTTTGTGCTTGATGAAAATTTTCTACTCTATAAACAGAGAAGCTTAAGGCTTCTTGAATTAATGCAAAAGTACAATAAGATATGGTCTTTTTATGTTTTCAGTTCTGCACAGGTTCTGGAATCTTATACAATGGAAGAACTGGTTGGACTGGGAATATCTTGGTTGTGGGTAGGTATTGAAGGCAACAACAGCAGATACTCAAAACTAAAAGGTATTGACACTAAAAGACTCATTAAAAAATTCCAATCAAACGGAATCCGGGTACTGGGTTCTACTATAATCGGACTTGAGGAGCATACACCGGAAAATATCCATGAAGCTATCAAATATGCAGTAAGTCATGATGCTGATTTCCATCAATTTATGCTTTATACACCAATAAATGGTACACCTTTGTATTATGAGCATCTTAAAAAAAAGAGTCTTCTCACAGAAGAACAATGCCCGATCGCGGAATATCACGGTCAAAGGCGCTTTAACTTTAAGCATCCGCATATCAAAAAC
>JAFGQB010000154.1 GCA_016935915.1 Spirochaetota bacterium | reverse complement strand
GGTTTTTAAAGAAAAATCATAAAGTGTAATCAACATTTTACAGGTATAGCAACTATCAGGGAAAACATCAGCTTTCGGATGGACTTAAATAGCCAAAAAAAACGCAGCATAATAATTATCAATGAGCCGAAAATCCTTTTAGAAACTTCAATGTTTATGAATTTCAAGTACTACTTCATTGCCTTTTTTGTTGTAATAAACCCTGTCAAAATATTTCAATGCAAGAAAAATACCCCTGCCGTGCTCCAAAAGTACGTTTTTCTCATGATTTAAAGTATTTAAGTGCTCTTTCCAGTCAAATCCGCTTCCTTCGTCCTTGATCATATATACAGCTTTTTTATTTGACAAAGAATATTTTATTGTAACCTTGCGGTCCTTAAATTTTTCGTCCACCGAATATTTTTCAATTATCTCATCTATATTGATCCCTTTTTCAAGCATTCTGGATTTTTCCGAAAAAGAAATTTCAAGATTGCCGTGCTCAATGGCATTTATTATGATCTCCTGAAGTCCGATTTTAATCTCTCCGGACTTTTTGGGAGATATCAAACCTATGACCGACAGATCTCTGACAAGATGGTCTGTCAGCAGCGATATATATTTCAATGAGTTGGGAATAATATATTCAAGTTTGACATTTTTTATAAACCTGATGACTTCCTTTGCCAGTTCTTTTCTGTTCAAGCTTTTATAAAAAAAGATCAATGTGGGGATAAGGGTTTCTGTTATGTCTTCTGATTTGATTATGCTGTAAACACTGTTGTTCAAAGCTATTCAGCTGACTTCCTTTGTTATCCTGCTGCAGATAACTATAATGCCGATTTTGGGATTAATCCTTCGTATCCTGTTTATTATTTTAAACTTTTTCTCATCATATTCATTGAATATTAATATGATCAGTGAATAAAAAGTTCTTATTATTTCTTTTATTAAATCATTATGATTGTCGAATGGTTTAACTTCAAGTTCGATAGCATTATCTGATATGATCTTTTTAACTTTATTTATATCTTTTTCATTTTCAGAAACTACTATCAGGCTTTCATCTCTGTTGATCACACATTAATTCCTAATTAAAATCTGCCCGAGAGGGGATTTGAACCCCTAAGGGATAAACTCCCACTAGAACCTGAATCTAGCGTGTCTGCCAATTTCACCACTCGGGCGTAATTTACTTTTATTTTTTTCCCATTATACTATTTTTATAGAAATTTTCAAAACAATATTTTAAATCAGCTTCAATAAAATTGAAATAGCCGGGCTTTTTTGCAAATGAAAGAGAAGTGTTTTCAGAATAAAATAAAAACTGGATCTTATTGAGGACATTTTCGTCCAGAACCCAGCAGTCAAGATTGTTCCTTTTCAATATTTTTGAATCATATTTGCTGAATTTACCAGGCATAACACCTGTATAAAAATCAGTTTCCGGATCAAACCTGTTGTTTTTCAAATGGCGCAGGATTTTTTTAAATTCATCCTTGGTAAGGTCTGTCATGATGATTTTGTTTAAAACATCATAGATCAGGTTGGAATAAAAATAATTTCCCTTTTTGGTGATTTCCCATAATCTGATGCATGATTTCTTTAAAAATACCTGTTGTCTTTTACACCTTTCAATATCCCCGTCCTTGAAATTCCTGTTCCTGATCCAGGATATGCTTGTGTCCTTTTTGAAGTCATTAATGTCTACTTTTCCTATAATATCCAGAAAAAGTTCGAAGTTATAAAAATTATCTATGACAGCCACTTTATATATGGGGCTGTTGATAATATCCTCAACGTTCTTTTTAAGTCTTTCAAGCCCTTCCCAGTACATACTGTGACCTATTTTATCCTTATATCCGGACCACTTGCCGCCTTTGATCGTTATCAATGTGTCTCTCGGTATCGAGATCGATATTATTTTACCCTTATTATTGATCCTTAAAATAATAATTACATCAGATCTGGCTTTGCTGTCTATAAAAAATTTTTTATCCGAACCTACCAGTAATATATTTATTCCTTCACCCCATTCGGTGCCGTTTATCTCATATAAATAATTTTTATATCCGAGCTCTTCTGCAGTTTTATGATCGAACTTTTCAGGCTTGATTACATAGCTTTTATTATTCTGTGAATTAGATTTTTTTATCACATTATCAAGCCTGATTATAAAATTCATTATTTTTATCAGATTGAAAGTTATGATAAAGAGAATAAACATTATGACTAAAATCAAGATGACCAAATTTAAAATATGCTTCAATTCTATATGATTCATAATCATTTATCGGTTAAAATACACCTTAAAATTTAAACATTTAAAAGCATCAATGAATATTATACAAAATATTTAAGGATTTAAAAACAAATATTAGACGGATTGTTCCATTGCCCGTTCTTTTTTTTGCGCTAAAGGATGACCGGAAAAGTACTCTTTTCATTATGCGTGGTTTACTTGTAATTTTATATATCAATGACTTTTTAAAACAGTCCTTGAAGTAGGGACGCAATTAATTGCGTCCCTGCGATAATTTAGAAAAACATATAAATAAATAAGATTTCTCACTTAGCTTAAAAAATTACAAGAAAATATTAAAATAAAGGTATACAATCAATCAAGAAAATCGGTCGATTCCGGATGGACTCGTCGCTTAAAAAAAATGCAGTCTGCTTACATCTTTTCATTCTTTTATCCAATTTCATCTGTTTTTTTATTGACATAATCTTTAAAAAATTGTATAAAGACAGCTCAATTTTGATAAATCTGATTAAAAAAAATGATATATTTATAAGAAATATGGATATGGAGGACAAAAATGGGAAGAACATGCGATATATGCAAAAGAGGCACTCAAATAGGTCAAAATGTTCCAAGAAAAGGTCTTGTTAAGAAAAAAGGCGGTACAGGTTCAAAAGTAGGCGTGAGATCAAAAAGAACTTTTAAAATAAATTTATTTTCAAAATATATTAAAGTCGGAAACGTCAGAAAGAAAGTAAGAATTTGTTCAAGATGCTTAAGAACAATGGAAAAAGTTGCTTCTTAAATCATTAGAATAATTCTTAAAGCCATTCATTATTATTTTTATTCTTTTTATTGAAAAAAATTTCAGTGGATTATTGACAGCATTTAATATTTTACTTGTTAAATTAATTGACAAAATAATTGAATTTTTATTATTATTACAATAAATAATTTATTTGTTTTTTTGTGTTCTTTGCAAACTTTTTGAAATTTTATAAGAGGAGTTTTTTATGGCTTTATATTATGATGAAACATCCTATACATTCAATGAATTTTTATTGGTACCTAATTTGACAAAAAAGAGCAATACACCCGATAATGTAAGTCTGATTACTTCTTTGGTAAGATATAAAAAAAATGAGGGCACACCGTTAAAGCTCAATATACCCATAGTTTCATCAGTAATGCAGTCAGTTTCCAATGATACGCTTGGAATTTCTCTGGCAAGGAACGGGGGTTTGTCATTCATATTTCATTCACAGATGATCGAGAAGCAGGTTCAGATGATCCGCAATGTAAAAAGCTACAAAGCTGGCTTTGTAAAAAGCGATTCAAATCTTAAGCCTGATAATACACTAAAAGATATTTTAGCTTTGATTGATAAGACCGGACATTCGACAATCCCTGTCACTGAAGACGGTACTCCGATCGGAAAGCTTTTGGGTCTGGTCACATCAAGAGACTTCAGGATAACTAAAGATCCTCTTGATAAAAAAGTCAAGGACATAATGACTCCCTATTCAAAACTCGTTTACGGTAGAAAGGGCATTTCATTAAAGGATTCCAATAATATAATATGGACTCAGAAACTTAACTGTCTACCCATAATAGATGAAAAAGATTTTCTTGATTCTCTTGTTTTCAGAAAGGATATTATTGAGCATGATAATTACCCTAATGAACTTTTAGACAGTCATAAAAGACTCATGGTTGGAGCAGGGATAAATACCAGGGACTATAAAGAAAGGATTCCGGAATTGATTAAAGCAGGGGCGGATATACTCTGTATCGACTCTTCAGACGGCTTTTCTGAATGGCAGAAGGATACTATAGAATATGTTAAAAAAAATTATAAGAATATGTATATAGGTGCAGGTAACATTGTGGAAGAGGAAGGTTTTAATTATCTTGCCGATGCAGGAGCTGATTTTATCAAGATCGGTATAGGTCCTGCTTCGATCTGTACTACAAGGGAGCAGAAAGGCATTGGAATGGGGCAGGCAACTGCTGTAATGAAAGTCAATGAAGCGAGAAACAAGTATTTTAAAAATACAGGCATATATATGCCTCTTTGTGCTGACGGCGGCATTGTACAGGATTACCATATAACTTTGGCTTTAGCAATGGGTGCAGATTTTGTGATGATGGGCAGATATTTTGCAAGGTTTGACGAGTCCCCGACCAACAAGATAAAGATCGGCAATAATTATGTCAAAGAATACTGGGCAGAGGGATCAAACAGGGCAAGGAACTGGCAGAGATACGATCTGGGCGGCAGTGAAGGACTGCATTTTGAAGAGGGCATTGACAGCTATGTACCTTATGCCGGAAGTTTGAAGAGTAATGTTGATGTCACTATAAGCAAGATAAAAGCCACTTTTGCAAACTGCGGCGCAAATGATATAAAGGAGCTTCAAGAAAAGGCAAGGATCATAAGAGTGTCAGCCGCAAGCATTGTGGAAAGTAAGCCTCATGATATCATACCGAAAAATTATAATGAGATTGCGGAATATTGATGTGCAAATTTAAATTTTTTTAGTTAATAAGACTTTGTTTTTTTTAGGCGCTCTAAAGATGACTCAGAAGCAGGCGGTTTTCAATTTTAAACATTATAAAATATTTTTTTCCCCAGCAATATAAAAGTATCATGATTAATGCATTTCAGCGGATCTTTTTTATTATTTAATAATCTGGTATTATTTTTTTTTGCCTTATCAATATTTATCAAGATGAAATGAGTCAAAGAACCATCCCCTATCTCATATCATTTCAGCTGAAATTTCGCTGCCTTTGATTTTTAATAAACCAAATTGAGGGGTATTGTTGGACAAACTGCCGGGATTAAAGAAATAAATGCCGTTTTCTTTACTGAAGTATTGCTCATGAGTATGACCGTAGCAGATTAAATTAACATCAGTGAACTCATGCCTGATTCTATTTCTTATGCCCCATGGAGCTCCCCAGCCGTGGATAATTCCAATATTAACATTTTCTATTTTGATGTTTTGCTTAACAGGGAGTTTTATTTTTACAAGATTATTATCCATGTTTCCTGAAACAAGGAAAGTTTTTTTACCGTATGAGTTTATAATGTCAATGATTGTTTCATTAACATAATCGCCCAGACCAAATATAAGATCACAGGCTTTTGCATAGTCATTGATTTTATCAAAAGGGAAGTCAAACATTCTTGTAGGGATATGTATGTCTGCGAGTACAAGTATTTTTGTCATAAAATCAGTTCTGAATATTTTTTCTCGTTGTTGTCGATTAGGTTTTTCAGGTTAAAAAAATCTGGTTCATAATGGTATTTCAATACATGGCAGGCAAGATCAAATACTTCCATTTTTTTGTCAATGACGACAGAGTCGCTGGTTGCTGCTATGCCGTCGCTAGCATTGATGATATAATGATCTGCTGATTTTACAACCTGTGCATAACCGTCCAGATTATTGATCTCAAGCAAGATGTTGATCTTATTTGAAAGCTTGACGCTGTTTGAAACCGGGCTGTCTAAGAAAAATATCACTTCGGAAAGGTCAAGCTCCTTTAAATATTCGAAGATAAGATAGAATGCTTTAACAACCGTATTTAAATTGAATTTTTTAATATTGGAATGAGTCTCGGATGTGTCCCTTAAAAAACCGTCATTTGAAATATATAAAAATTTTCCGGTCAAATAGCTGATGATTGTTATTAGTACGTTATAGCAGTCAATTATGAGACAGTTAAAAAAGAGATTCTCTTCTTTAACAAATTTTCTTTCTCTTTCCAGCGCGATTTTTCTCTTAATGACTCCTCTCTGCAGAACCGATCTTTGATCGCTGTTTAATCTGTATCTGTCTCCGACTATTTTTAATGATGATTTTCTTGAATATCTTTTTTCAATAAGATAAAGATAATCTGCAACTGAGGATTCGAAGTCTTCGTTGATTATAAGTTTGTTATAAGTCATTTTAATCATTTTTTATCAATTAAAATAATCATGCTTCTAGGTCTAACTTCATAGCTCTCTGTATTAATTATCGGCTCTTTTCCATTTTCATAAAATGAAGGTTCATTGAAAGTATCTATAGCCAGGCGCCAATTCTTATCTTTTAACGGCTTCGGCAGTTTAAACACAACACTTTTCCAGTATGAGTTATAAGCTATATAGATATTGTCGTCATCTGTATCATAACCCGTTTCTTTTTTTGAACCGTCAATCAGAAAAGAGAAACAATGTCCGTGATATTCCCATTTCGGTTCATCGGGTATTATACCATACCAGTTGATATCCGCAACAGTATTTCCTGAAAAATCTTTAAAGGAAAAATAAATGCTTCTTCTCAATGCATGGTGGTTTTTCCTGAAATTTATCATAAATTTGCAAAATTCAAAAAAAGACCTGTTTTTTTCGATCAGGTTCCAGTCAATCCAGTTTAATAAGTTATCATGGCAATAACTGTTATTGTTGCCTTTTTTGCTGAATTTCATTTCATCTCCGTACAGGAACATAGGCGTTCCTAGACTTATCATTAAAGTAGAGAAATAATTTTTCATAAGCCGTTCTCTTAGTTTCATAATATCAGGATTGTCCGTTTCACCTTCAGTTCCGCAGTTCCAGCTTAGGTTGTGGTCATTTCCATCCCTGTTGTTTTCTCCGTTATTTTCATTATGCTTTTGATTATAACTTACAAGGTCATTTAGTGTAAAGCCGTCATGACAGTTTATGAAATTTATACTGTGGAACGGCTTTTTATCCCTGTAGGAGAACATGTCGGGGCTTCCGATTATTCTTTTTGAAAAGTCGTAAATCATTCCGGGATCGCTTTTAATGAAACTCCTCACATCATCCCTGTATTTCCCGTTCCATTCAGCCCATCCGTAAGGGAAATCACCTACTTTATAAAGACCGGCAGCATCCCAGCCTTCAGCTATTAATTTTGTGTTTGATAGAATCGGGTCATTGCTGATCTCTGCCAGTATAGAATAATCCGATATCCACTTTCCGCTTGTGTCCCTTCCCAATATTGCGGCAAGATCAAATCTAAAGCCGTCGACATGCATATCAACGACCCAGTATCTTAAACTGTCAAGTATAAGACTTTTAACAACCGGATGATTGCAGTTAAGAGTATTGCCGCAGCCGGAATAATTTTCATAAAATCTTCCGTCTTTGAGCATATAATAGATAGAATTATCAAAACCTTTAAAATTTAGTGTAGGTCCGTATTCATTGCCTTCTCCTGTATGATTGTAAACAACATCAAGGATTACTTCAATCCCTGCTTTATGGCATGCCTTTATCATATCCTTAAATTCATAAACAGCATCCATGCCGTTGCTGGTGGTCGAATACCATGATTCAGCAGCAAAAAAGCTTAAAGTCGAATAACCCCAGAAGTTGACAAGTTTTTCTTTTGTTATGGGATTTATCCTTATGTTTTCGTGTTCATTGAATTCATGCACAGGTAAAAGTTCGATTGCAGTTATACCGAGCTCTATCAAATATGGTATTTTTTCTATTATACCTAAAAATGTTCCAGGGTGCTTCACCCGGGAACTTTCGTGTTTTGTAAAACCCCTGACATGCATTTCATAGATAATGCTGTCCCTTAAGGGTATATTTAAAGGCTTATCATCTTCCCAGTCATAATCCGTGTAATTGATGACCACGCTTTTAACAGGTGAAGATATATTTTCTTCATTACTGAAGGACAGGTCTTTATATTTGGATCCTGGTATATATCCGTATGCATTGCTTTCATTCCACTTGTAGCCTCCTGTTATGGCTTTTCCATATGGATCGATAAGCAGTTTGTTTTTATTGAATCTGTGTCCGTCTTTTTCCGGAGTATAAGGTCCATCTACTGAGTAGCCGTAATACTGCCCTGTATTTATACCATAAATATAAATATGCCAGATGTCACCGGTTTTATTGATTTTTTTGTCGAATTTTATTGTATGAGAAGGCTTTTTAATATTTTTTTTATCAAATAACAGGAGAGTGACCTCTGAAGCATTTTTGGAAAAAATGGCAAAATTACAACCAGAATGATCCGGATTTGCTCCCAATAGATATGGACTTCCTGATTCTGTTTTTAATCCGTTTATTTCTTTAATTTTCTGCATTTTTTTATATGCTAAAAATTGTTCATTTATTTATTTTAATATTAAATAAATAAAACAACTATAATTCTATAAATAATAAATTTTTAAGCTTCTATACCGGCAATTTGATAAATAGCAGGTATAAATATTAAATTAAATCAATAAATAAATTTATTATTCTTTCTTTTGGTAAAGCACCTGTGCTTCTTTTGACTTCTTTACCGTCTTTAAAAACCAGAAGTGTAGGGATGCTTCTTATTTCATATTTCATTGCAAGATTTTCATTCTGATCAACATCACATTTACAAATTTTTAATTTATCCGAATATTCTTCGGCTATTTGCTCAATGGTAGGAGCTACCATTTTACAGGGGCCGCACCATGCTGCCCAGAAATCGATCAATACAGTTTTATCCGATTTAATCACCTCATTTTCAAAATTATCATTATTAACTATTACTTCTTTGCCCATTACCATCCTCCTGAATATTAAGCATCAGACTATAATAATATACAAAACTAAAGATAAAAATTCAATAATTAAATTTAAAATTATTATGAAATAGACAAAAAGAATTTAATAAAAAAGTGTAACTTTATTTGACTATTTTGAAAAATCATTATACTTTATCGTTATTAAATAATAAATAATTTTATATACTTAATTTTCAAGAAAAAAAGGACATGTCTATGTATCAAATTATTACAAAAAATGACTGCAGATATATTGTTGATTCAATAAAACATAAAGAAAAAGGTATCATATTTGAATATAACAATGAGTTTGTTTTCCTTGAAAGTAAAAACATTAAGGTCATTGAAGGCAATTATCAGCGATCCTGTGTAAAAACCTATCTGAAAAATTCAAGATAAAGTACAGAGATATCCATGAAAAAAGTTGC
>JAFGQB010000153.1 GCA_016935915.1 Spirochaetota bacterium | reverse complement strand
TCTATTTCGCCTTTGTGAGCAGCCACTATTTTTTTCGAAATGGCAAGCCCGAGTCCGTTGCTGGACTCTCCTGCTGTTGTCTGAACGCTTGCCTTTTGAAAAGGCTTAAAAAGTTTTTTGATTTCGCTCTGCATGATCCCGGGTCCCTGATCAATTACCTCAGTCAATATATTATTATCGTTTTTTGTTACCTTTACAGTTATATCTGTCTGCGGATTTGAATACTTAATTGCATTGCTTAACAGATTATTTATAACTTCTGAAATTCTTCTCTTATCAAAATTGATAAGAATTTTCTCATCACTGGTTATGAAATTTATTTTTATATCTTTTTTAACAGCAAGCATTTGATTGAAATCTATGTTTTCCTTAATCAGTTTTATATAGTCACCTTTTTCCTTATTAAGTTCAAGCCTGCCTGCATCTATCTTTGTTATGTTCAGTATATCATTTGTCAATTCGAGCATAAAATGGGCAGTTTCATTGATCTTATTCAAGGATTTGATCTGTTTTTGATCAAGATTTTTACTTAAGAATTCCATGAAGTATTCTACATACATCAATATTACCGTTATGGGGCTTCTCAAATCATGAACTGCGTATCCTATGAATTTGTTTTTTTCCTCATTGAGTTCTTTCAGTTTTGATTTTTGATATTCAAAAGCAGTTATATCATCAACTATGACTATCACCATTTCATTATTGTCAAATTTAAAATAACGGGCAGTATATTGCAGTATTTTTTTTACTCTTTTTTTTGATATTATAAATTCCCGCTCCATAAATACTTTAGAGTAAACTGTTTTGTTTTTAAACGTATTGGTTATTGTTTGTCTCAAATTACACTCTCTGCATTCCGGGTTTTTGCCGCATTCTCCGTCGTTTTTTAAGGCATGTATGCAATTAATTGCATTGCCTAATAGTTTACCTTTTAAATCTTCGGATGTCTTTTTCAATAAGATTTTACAGGCATTATTAATGTCATAAATTGTGAAATCCGAATTAAGAATAAATATTGCAGAATTTATATTATCGAGTATTGTGTTTAAAAAATCATTGGACTGCTTTAATTTATGTAAGATCAAATCCATGTCATATTATATAATAATTATAAGTTTAAATCAATAAAACTTGCAAAAACTTAAGTATAATTAACAAATTTTTATTTATCAAAACTTTTATACAATTAAAAAAAGAATATTTTTTTTAATATGGTATGATATATATATTTACAATCGAGAAATTTTTATGATTTTTTGAATATTATAATTTATTAAGGAGCTTTTATGCTTAAGAACAATTTAATTTTAATCTGTCTTTTAGGGCTGTTTATTTTTTTTATTACAAATTGTCAGATGTATACAAAAGAAGAAGTCGATGATTTGATCAATAATTTAAAGGAAGATTACCAAAAAAAACCGATAGCTTGGGGATATATTACTTTTGATGCTATAATATCTTCCGGATCTGGAAATTTTTCAGTTACACATTCAGCTGCTGGTGTATATACTATTGATATAAATGGAGTAAATTTATCAGGTTATAACTATAATGTTACTATTGCAATTTGTTCAATACCTCCTTGTTATGCAACATGGGTTGTGAGTGCCAGTGATTTAATTATTCGTTCATTTGATAGTTCAGGAAGTGCTGTAAATGCTAATTTCAGTTTTACTGTTTCTAATAATTAAATATAAATTTAATATATCAGTTTATATTATTATAAATTATTAAAATTTATCTATTAATACTTATTTATCAAATATTTTTTTACATATTAATCTTTTATTTATCTCAGATGTTTTTATTTATTAATTAATATTTCAATTCTCAAGTTAATTTATTGATGAGATAATATAATTATTTAATTATTTAAAAACTGTACATGAAAAATGACAAATTTAAAACCTTAATATTGACATAACTAGTTAATAAATATATAATCATTCAAAATTTTTTTTTTTAAGGATTACATAAATGGAATTAATAAGTTTAATCAGTAATAGAAAATTGAGAATTTCATTGTTTATGGTTGTTTTGTTTTTTATTACATTTGGATGCAATAGTGTAAAAGATGACGGTTTATATGCTGTTTTTAATACAAATAAAGGTAAATTTATATGTAAATTATATTATGATAAGACACCTGTTACGGTCGGTAATTTTGTAGGACTTGTAGAGGGTACCAGAGAACTAACTGATCCTTCATCAGGTCAAAAATTTAAAAAGCCGTTTTATAATGGTTTGATTTTTCATAGAGTTATTAAGGATTTTATGATCCAGGGTGGTTGTCCTAACGGAAATGGTACAGGACGACCAGGCAAAGATTACTGGTTTGTTGATGAATTTGATCCTGCTTTGAAGCATGATTCGCAAGGTGTTTTGTCAATGGCAAATTCCGGACCAAATTCAAACGGCAGCCAGTTTTTTATTACTTTGGCACCTCAGCCTCATCTTGATAACAAACATACTGTCTTTGGTAAAGTTGTTTCAGGTTTGGATGTTGTAAATAAAATAGGATCTGTTAAAACAGATAAAGAGGATAAACCTTATGACGAGGTGTTTATTAAAACTATTAAGATATTAAGAATTGGAGATGCGGCAAAATCTTTTGACGCTGAAGCTGCTTTCGCGAAGAATCAGGAAGTTTATGATAAAATGATAAAAGAACAAGAAGAAAAAATGAAAGTCTTTTTAGAAAGCCAGCTCAAAGTCCCTCTTGATAAAATAGTTGAGACCGATATTGGGTTAAAATATTATATAAAAAGAAAAGGTTCTGGCCCAAAACCTGTGATAGGAGATTTTATTACTGCTCATTATACAGGTTATCTTCAGGACGGTAAAAAATTTGATAGTTCACATGAAAGAAATGAACCATTTAAATTTCAGGTCGGTGTAGGAAGAGTTATAGCAGGATGGGATGAAGCTTTAATCAATATGCAGATTGGTGAAAAAAGAGTTATTATACTACCTTATTATCTGGCATACGGTGAAAGAGGGCATTCAATAATACCTCCAAAAGCAACATTGATATTTGAAGTTGAGCTGTTAAAAATCTCAAAACAATAAATCAGGTTAATCTATGGCAGCACTTTATTTTTTTTATTCTATGTTATTGGCAATACTTGTTGAAATATTCAGTTTGATACAGGTTTTATTATTTTGGTGGTTTTTACTATTGCCCAAATATAAAAGATTCAGACTGTTTTTTTATGTTGTTGCAGAACCTTGGATTTTTTTTGTTGTGCGCTTTTTATTAATGACAAGATTAAAAGTAATTGACAAAAAACATATTGATAATAATAGAACCAGCCTCTATATTTGCAACCATCAGTCATGGGTTGATGTTCCTGTTTTATTTAAATATACAAAAGCTCTTGGAGTATCAAAAAAAGAGGTCACAAGACTTCCTATAGTAGGATTATTAATAATATATGCAAGTCCTATACTGGTGGACAGGGTTAACATAAATTCCCGGATGGGTATTTTAAAAGAATTGATTAGAAATTTAAAACAGGGATATTCAATAACATTATTTCCAGAAGGGACAAGAAGCAGTGATGGTAAAATTTTAACTTCCAATAATGCCGCTGTAAAATTGTGCTATAAATTAAATATACCTGTTGTAACTTCATCTATTGAAGGTACAAGAGATATTTTACCCAGGAAAAGGTTTTATTTAAAATTTTTTCAGCGGGTTGTATTGAAATTTAATCCGCCTCTTTATCCTAAAGATTTTAAAAATGAGGATGAGTTTGCAGAGCAATGTTGGAATGCTGTAATTAATACCCATAAGGAAATATTAAGAGAATATTTTCCAAAAAAATTCAGCCAAATTTATTCTTAAGAATATTATAATTAATAAAGGAATTTTTTTATTTTTCTATATATTTATAGAAAAATAAACATTGAAGGATTTTTATGGAAAAATATAATAATCTTAATCTTAATATTATAATTGTATTATATTTTTAAATATGCTAATAAAAAACATTGGAGGGAATAACCAGGTTAAAGATTTTATAAAAATTAGCTTATGCTGAACTATCTTTACCCTTTATGGTCCATTGATTAGTTTTAATAAAATAATTAAATAAGTATAAGTTTAGCAGATTAAAAAAGTAATTTTTCGTTTAAAAACTAAATTAAATGATCTTAATTCAGTTTAAATCATTACAATTATCTAATTTTAAAAAAAATAATTAACAATCAGAATTTAAATTATTTATGTTTTTTATAAAATAAAATTAAAATTTCTGTCATTTAAATTGACAATTATATATTCATGAATTAAAATTTAATCAAATGGCTACAAATATGAGCAATAAAGCAATTTTGTGTGTTGATGATGAAAAAATGATACTTGATTGTTTACGGATGCAGTTAAAGCATGCTTTTGGCAATGATTATATTTATGAATTTGCACAAAATGTAGAGAAAGCAATGGCATTGATAAATTTATTCAATGATGAGGGTATTATTTTGGAAGTCATTATTTCAGACTGGCTTATGCCCGGTATTAAAGGGGATGATTTTTTAATTGAAATCCATAGGTCCAATCCCGATACCTTAAAAATAATATTAAGCGGTCAGATAGACAGTTATTCCATTGAAAGGATAAAAAAAAACGGCAGTTTATATAAGCATATATCAAAGCCATGGACTTATGAAGAATTGATAGGTACAATTAAAGAAGGATTAAGTGATAAAGTCTAATAAATCTCTTCTCTTCTATGCTTTAAAAGAGGTAAAATTTTTCTTTTTTCAATAATCACATCAGGATCTAAATCTGCGAATATTATTTTTTCACCTGTTTTTGCTTCTGATATTATTTTACCCCAGGGGTCAATTATCATCGAATGCCCAAAGGCTTTATAGCTAGATTTGGAATTACGTGCAGGGCTTGCCGCAGCAATAAATATCTGGTTTTCAATTGCCCGTGCTCTGAATAATGTTTCCCAGTGAGCAGGTCCTGTAATATTATTAAAAGCAGCAGGTACCAGAATAATTTCTGCTCCCATTAATGTTAATTTTCTTGCAATTTCCGGAAATCTGATATCATAGCAGATCAATATTCCGATTTTGCCTAAATCAGTTTCAGCAATATTAACCTCATAGCCTTTTGAAAACACTTCTGATTCAAGTGCGGTTAAATGCGGAAGTTCTACGTCAAAAAGGTGGCATTTATCATAAATCAATATTACTTTTCCTTGAGGATCAATTAAGTATGATCTATTGTAAATTTTATCATTTTCCTTGACAGCCATAGAACCTGTACAGATAAAAAGAGACAAATTTTCAGCAGTTTTTATGAATTTATTTAAAAGAACTTTATTATCTTCTGCTATTGATTTGAGTTTTTTTATCTCATAGGGATAATAAAAAATTTCAGGAAGGACAACGAGTTGAGCATTTTTATCTGATGCTTTTTTAATCATTTTAAAAGCGCTGTCGATATTTTTGTTTTTATTATAAACAGGTTTATTTTGACAGATTGCGATTTTAAATTTTTTGATAATCCACTCCTTAAAGAATTTCTTAAGTTTTCCCTTTAGGGACAGAGCTTACAAATAATATGTAAATACAGCCCCAAAACAATACTTAAAAACCTGTCGTTTTCGATAGTCTTTTGCGCCAAATAAAAGCGCTATCTTAATGATCTTGTGCTTTGGTCTGTCTTATATATACTTGGTATCAAGATACATGACTATATATAAGCAATGTGATAAAATATTCATTTTACAAAATTATCGTCCTGTTTTCACATAAAAAGATCCTGTTTTCAATATAAAGATTTACTGCGTTGCTTAATACTCTTCGTTCAATATCTCTTCCTTTTATTATCATGGAATCAATGTTGTCCTTATGGCTTACATGAATGATATCCTGCATTATTATAGGTCCCTGATCCAGCTGTTCTGTTACAAAGTGTGAGGTTGCACCGATGATTTTAACGCCTCTTTCATATGCCTGATGATAAGGTTTTGCTCCCTTAAATGCAGGTAAAAAAGAATGATGGATATTTATGATTTTATTCGGATAAAAGCTTATGAAATTTGCACTGACTATCTGCATGTATCGTGCTAAAACGACAAAATCAATATTGTATTTTTTTAAAAGGTCGATCTGTTTTTTTTCCGTTTTTTCTTTATTTTGAATGTCAATAGGCAGATGATAAAAATCTATATTGAAATACTTTGCGATTTTTTCTAGGTCTATATGATTACTGATAATTAAAGGCACTTGACATTTTAATTCGCCTGACTTATGACGAAGAAGTATGTCAAATAAACAGTGGTCATATTTTGATACAAAAATTGCACACTTCTGCATGTTTTTTGAAAAGTATATGCTGAAATCTCCATTAATATTATTTATAGATAAGAATTTTGCAAAATTCTTATCTATATTTGCTTCATTAATATCAAAACCTGATTCTTCCCATTCAAGGCGCATGAAAAAAAGATTTTTTTCCTTATCTGTATATTGGTCAAGATTAACGATATTACCGGAGTGTTCATAAATAAATGATGAAATTTTTGCAATGATGCCTTTTTTATCTTTACATGTTAGTTTTAATATTATTGTTTCCATATGATGCAATATTAAATAAAATTTTAAGGTTAGTAAAGAAAAGTTGATTAATTTTTTTTTGAAAATGTACTGTAAGGAACAGTTTAATACGTTCCTTACAGTAATTATTTATTAATATCTGTAATGTTCTGATTTATATGGACCGTCAATGCTTACGCCGATATAATCAGCCTGTTTTTTTGTCAATCGGGTTAATTTCACGCCCAGCTTGCCCAAGTGAAGTCTTGCAACTTCTTCATCTAGTTTTTTTGAAAGCATATAAACCTTTTTTTCATATTTATCTTTATTTATCCAGAGGTCTATCTGCGCCAGAACCTGATTGCTGAAACTGTTTGACATTACAAAAGAAGGGTGTCCGGTTGCGCATCCTAAATTAACGAGTCTTCCTTCTGCAAGCATAAATATTGAATGCCCGTCAGGGAAAGTGTATTTATCAACTTGTGGCTTGATATTAATTTTTTTTATCCCTGGAAAATTGTTTAATTTATCGATCTGTATCTCGTTATCAAAGTGACCAATATTGCATACAATGGCTTGATCTTTCATTTTTACCATATGATCTATTGTTATTACATCTGTATTGCCGGTTGTAGTAACAAATATATTGCCGATATCAAGTACATCTTCGATTGTTTTTACTTCAAATCCTTCCATGCATGCTTGAAGAGCGCATATTGGGTCAATTTCTGTTATTATTACTCTGGCACCCTGTGCTCTTAATGATTGAGCTGATCCTTTACCTACATCACCGTAACCGCAGACAACAGCAACTTTTCCTGCAACCATTACATCAGTTGCCCTTTTTATTCCATCGATCAGTGATTCCCTGCAGCCGTAAAGGTTGTCGAATTTTGATTTTGTAACAGAGTCATTAACATTCATGGAAGGAACGAGCAATTCTTTTTTTTCCATCATCTGGTATAGTCTGTGAACGCCTGTTGTGGTTTCTTCACTTACACCTTTCCATTCTTTAACTACTTTATGCCATCTTTGATTGTCGTTTTTTAATTCGTTTTTCAACAGATTATTTATTATTTTTAATTCTTTATTGTCCGTAGATTCGTCAAGCAAAGACGGGTTGTTTTCGGCATAATAGCCTTTGTGAATTATTAATGTGGCATCGCCTCCGTCGTCAACGACAAGCTGTGGCCCCTTGCCGTCAGGAAAGCTCAATGCCATATTGGTACACCACCAATATTCTTCCAGAGTTTCACCCTTCCATGCAAAAACAGGTATGCCTGCTTTTGCAATTGCCGCTGCTGCATGATCCTGAGTAGAGAAAATATTGCAGCTTGCCCATCTGACGCTTGCTCCCAGGGCAGAAAGAGTTTCGATTAAAACTGCCGTTTGTATTGTCATATGAAGAGAACCTGTAATTCTTACACCTTTTAAAGGCTTTTCTTTGGCATATTTTTCCCTTATAGCCATAAGACCAGGCATTTCCTGTTCAGCTATTTCAATCTCCTTTCTTCCCCATTCTGAAAGATTTATATCTGCAACCTTGTAATCCTGTGACATTTTATTCTCCTGAATAATTTTTAATAGTATTAAAATATATATCATCTCGATGACATCGAGTTTTTTACCGCTTTTATAATAATTACACTATAATTGTCATTTTTCTTAATTATATTGTTCTTAATCGAAAAGTTTGTTTTTTTTAACCATTCTTCGATTTCGCTTTCATCGAAACCCAGCCATAAATCGGCATATTTATCTCTCATTATTTCATCATTATGAGCCAATAGCTCGATTAAAAGCAAGGTACCGTTGACTTTAAGTATCCTGGCTGTTTCTTTAACTACATTAATTGGTTCGGAAATATGATGCAAAACCATATTTATAAAAGCGCCCTGTATGCTTTCTGAGGTATAAGGGATTTTTTGTGCATCGCCAAGCTTAAGTTCGTAATTTAAATTATTGATTTTGCATAAGTGATCTGTAAGCTGAAGCATTGATGGAGAGGAATCTATTCCGATCACTTTTTCAGCATATTTGGCTAAAAAGGGAAGGTGTTTTCCTGTTCCGCATCCGATATCGATAATTTCATCCAGTTTATTTTCAAATAATTTTATTACATTGGAGACAGAATATAACTCTTTAAAAAGTTCCTCCTGAAGGGAGTCAAGATCTTTTCCGATTTTATTAAAAAAATCTTCTGCATTTTTTTTTCGTTTATTGATTATTCCTTCCATTCTTTTTGTGTCATCTTCATAATAAGGGATATTTTTTTCTTCGGACTTAATGAAATTTAAAATGTTTTCAACCGGCTTATGTTCAGATTGATTATTTATTCCGTAATAGATCCAAGAGCCGTCTTTTTTTGATTTTAAAAGATTTGCATCAAGCAGGATCTTTAAATGATGTGATATATTTGATTGTTTACCTCCAACTATATAAAATATTTCATTGACATTGAAATATCCGTGAATAAGTGCCCTCACTATTCGGAGCCTGTTTTCATCTGAAAGAGATTTGAAAATTTTGATTAAATTAATATTATCATATTGATATATATTCATATATTAATATATTTTAACAGAAATTATAAAATATTTCAATGTTTTTTAATAAAAATTTTTTAAATATTTAAAAAATTTTTATTATTATTCTTTAAAAATATAATATAATATGTTATAGGTCAATTTAATATGAGTTATTCTTGTACTGCGACAGTTAAAAATGAAAGAGGGATACATGCTCGACCTTCGGCATTAATTGCAAGAGAATCAATGAAATATGTATCCGACATTAAAATAATTTTTGAAGACAGAATAGCAAATTCAAAAGATGTTTTGCAATTAATCATGCTTGAGCTTTTTCAGGGAATTACAGTTGAAATTGTTGCAACAGGTCCAGATGAAAAAGAAGCCGTAGAAGCAGTAAAGGCTTTAATTGAAACCCAGTTTGTCTTTGATTAAACTATTTTTTATTATCTCCGATTCATAAAGTAAGAGGTAATAGCTTTGAAAAAATTTATTATTTTTTACATTCTTTTTTTTATTTCTAATTTAATTTATTCCGAAAAGTTTATTTTTAAATATATCCCCGGCAGCAAGCAGAAAATTGAAGCAACAATAAATGGTAAACAATATCAAAATAAGCAGTTTCTTTTAGATTACATACAGACTTATAAAACAATAAGAACAATAAAAGAAGTTAAAGATAATATTGGATATATAGAAGATTTAAATTATTTCTACAATCAAAATAAATATATAAACAAAGAGATACTAGAAGTAAAAGACACGACTACAGCTAATTATTCAAAAAATTTTTTAGGGACAATGAAAGTTCTTGATAATGCATTTTTTCCTACTTTTAGAAATGTACCTGTATTTCCAGATGCCAACTTACAGCAGGGGCAGAGCTGGATAAAGGAAGGAATGGAAGTGCAGGATCTTTTCGGAGATAAAACTCAGTCTATTTTTCCTCTCACTGTCAGATATAATTTTATAGGATATGAAACCATTAACGGCAAAAAGGTTGCGAAAATAAAATATTCGCATTCAATAGACATAGTTAATAATGGAAGGAATAACATTGACCCGAGGATTAAAAGAGTAGTGGGGTTGTCTGATACGATTTTATATTTTGATAATGAACTTGGGATGCAAGTAAGAGAAGAATATACAAGGGATTATTCTTTTTTAATTAGCGGGGTAGGAGGTGATTTTATAGCAACATTTGTTGATAATGGAGTAAGGATATGGTCAAATATTGAGCTTATGGATAAAGATAAAATCGTAGATGATATCAATAAAAAGCTCAAGGAAGAAAATGTTGAAGATGCAACTGTTACAAAAGATGATAAGGGTGTAAAGTTACAACTGGAAAATCTTCACTTTTATCCGGATTCTTCAGAGCTTCTGCCTGAAGAAAAGGAAAGGCTCAATAAGGTTGCCAAGATTTTAAAGAATTATAAAGAAAAAGGCATAATGATAATCGGTCATACAGCTTTTGCCGGGACAAAAAAGGCAAGAGATCAGTTGTCGGTTGACAGAGCTAAAGTTATAGTTGATTATTTAATTGATCAGGAAGCAATAAATGTATCGAAAAGTTCGTTCGGCGGTAAAGGTGCCGAGGAACCTATCGCTGATAACGCGACTGAAGAAGGTATGAAAAGGAACAGAAGAGCCGAGATATATATACTTGAAGAGTAAAAAATTAGTTATAATATAAAAATCAAATCTGATTTTGTAATTATTATTTTCAAAATAAACTCTGATTTTACTGAAAAATTAAAATATTTTATATTTTAATTTTTTTTTTTAATGTTTTGATATAAAATATATATTAAATAATTTTATATTATATTGTTTTACTAAAAAATCGGAGTGGAAGATGTTGAGAAAAAAAAATATATTTTTAATATCAATTTTAATTTTAATAATTAATAGCACATTTTCAATTACTGATGATAACCTTTCTAAAAAAGTAAAAAAGGGCAGGCAGCCGAAATGGGTAAAAAATTTGGTTGCACCAGAAGGCTTTTATGTTGGTGTGGGCCAGTCTGGAACACTTCAAGACTCCTACAATAGCGCGGTAAATATAATAGCCCAGCAGTTAAGGGCAAAAGTACAGTCAGAAGTTCAGACTCAGATTGATATATTGGTGAAAAACAATGAAAGATTTGTTAATCAGGAATTTAAAAAAAATATCATTTTAAATGCTAAAATTGATCTTGAAGATGTTGAAGCGGCAGAAGTCTGGTTAAGCTCTAAAACAGGTGATTATTATACTTACTGCAGACTTAATATCGCTAAATATGAAGAAAAGCAGAGAAAGATACGGGAAGATGCAAAAAATTACAGTTTTGATCTGTTTAAGAAGGCAAATGAAACAGGTGATCCTGCTCTGTCAATTAAATACAATTATCTTGCATTTTTAAAATTAGCTCCCTATCTAACTACTATTTTTGAAGTAAATTATCAGGGGAATAAAATTAATCTTATAATCGAAATAATTTCAAAATTACAAGAAAAAATGAATAGCATTGAGATTGCTCCTGTCAAAGAATCCATAATATTTGAAAAGTTGTCATCAAAACCTACTTTAATCAAAATAAAAGTTACATCAGATAAAAATCCGTTGATAAATTTTCCCTTAATTTTTTTTGATAAAGAAAACAATCTGGTTTTGACTGATAGTGCTTCAACCGACTCTGAAGGCGTGGCTTTATGCATAATATCCAAAGCTATAAAAAATATTAAGCTTGCTTCATTTAATACAAAACTTGATATAGTCTCGTTGATAAAAGAAGAACTCAAGGATGATGACATTGCAAAAAATATGGCAAGCTTGTTGAATCTCGGTGTTTCGTCCAAAGATATAATCGTAAATATAAAGTTACCTATTTTCAGAGTTGCTAAGATAGATATTCAGGGAGATTTGTTGAGTGATCAGGCATACATGCTAAAAGTTAACAATCTGGCTGTAAGTTTAAAAAATTTGCTTATTAAAAAGACTGGTGCAAATTTTACAGAATATAAAGATGCTGATTTTACGATTAATATGCAGTTTATAGGAAATTTCAGCCAATCTTCCCTTTCTGGAGGACAATATACC
This sequence comes from Spirochaetota bacterium, assembly GCA_016935915.1. Lineage (GTDB taxonomy): Bacteria > Spirochaetota > GWE2-31-10 > GWE2-31-10 > JAFGQB01 > JAFGQB01. Next base: position 10,815 of record JAFGQB010000153.1, on the reverse strand, counting down.
AGGATCATTGTTAATTTATCGATGGTTGAAAATAAAACAGGTAAGGAAATTTATACAGATTCATCCTCTGAAATTAAGGCAGGCAGTGAAAATTATTTAAAAGCTCTACAGAATGCCATAGATAAATTCAACAAAGAAATCGGTGATGAGTTCATTGATAAAGTTGTAAAGTTTATTAATGGGTAGTGAGATTTTAATGAAAGGCGAAGGTTCATCTAATAGAGACAGAGCTATAATGGACACAGAGTTTTTTTTGTTTGTGATGTTAAGGCTCTGATTTTTTTTATATCAAAATATAAAAAAGTAATAAAATGAAAAAAAATATAATTATTTTAGAATCCATATAAATGAACTTGCCTATCTAACAAAAAAATAAAAGAAATAATAGCTGTTTTAGAAAATATGTATAATAGCATTGTTTTTATTATAAAAGATTTTAAAATATAAATATAATTTTAAAATCTTTTTTTCTAAAAAAATTTGATTAATCAAGTAAATATGTGTTAATATTATAGTAAGGATTATTAGAGGCAATAATGAGCCTAATTAATAAAGAAAAATTTGAAAAAAACAAAGATTATGAATTCAAAGAGTCAGTTTATGAATTATGCAAAACCGACTGCTGCGGAAAATTTTGCATAAAGGACAGTAAGATATTGGAATTGTTTATTAATCCTAAAGATTTTAATGAGGTTATTCTGATTAATAAAGATGCTAAATGTCCATTCTGTGGTGTAGATAAATTCAAAATAGTTGAAATAAAAGATTTTAATGAAATTCAAAATGTCAAAACAGGCTGGGAAGCTTATTACAATTAATCTTGGTAGTAATAAATCATATAAAAATCAAATTTAGACTTACAAGGAAGACTTTCTTAAGAATAGTAAATCATAGATTTGTTTCTAATATTTCTTAATTTTTCTTTCTAAATTAAATAGTTCAATGAAAAAAAAATTAAATTTACAAAAATTGAAAAAATATTTTTTTGTTTTCTGTTTTTCATTATTGACAGTTCAATTGATATAGGATTTTTTTGTGTTTTTTTCTTAAAAGAATAAATAAAAATAACATATTCTCCTTTTTATTATTAAGAAATAATTATAAAAAAAAGGAGATCATTATGATTCATAACTTTCATTTTAAATTAGAAATCAGCACAATTGAAAAACTGAAAAAAGTCAGTAATTTAAAATCTTTATCAGGAAAAATTAATTATATAATAAAGTCCAGTTATAAATTTATAGAAAAAAGTCATTATTTTGAAAAAGAAAAAGAATCTAGTTATAATAGAATTAAACCAAGCAAGAATTTTCATGTTTATTTACATAAAGAAGACTACAGAAGATTAAAACAGATACATCAAGATTTAAATTATTTTAGTATTGCACAAATACTAAGAACTATAATAAATAGGTTTTTGTTTTATTATGAAAAATATGGGATGAAGGAGTTGATTAACAAAATAAATATTATAAATGATCTTATTTCTTTAAAATTAAAAAAAGAAATTTATAAAAATAAACAATTGTATCAGAAAAAATACTATTCGATTAGTTATAACGAAAAATTTTCACCGATTGCTTTTAAATTATTATATATTACTTGATATTTTATTAATTATTTTTAATTTTTAAATAAAAATATTTTTATATTTCAAAACCTCAAATAGATTAAATATACAGGTATAACCCACTATTTGAAAACCGTCTGCTTCAGGATTGGCACATCGCCATAAAAAAAACGTTGTATTAACTAATCAATCCTTTTATATACTCCTTTGTCAGTTCTTTTTCAGGTTCATTAAAAATTTTATCCGCAGGTCCTGCTTCTATAAGCTCTCCCAGATACATGAAGATAACATAATCCGCCAATCTTTTTGCCTGCCTTAAAATATGAGTGACTATCACTATTGTATAATCTTTTTTAAGCTGATGAAACTTTTCCTCGATTTTCCTGGTTGCTATTGGGTCAAGTGCCGAGGTCGGCTCATCGCCGAGTATTACTTCAGGTTCAACTGCAAGTCCTCTTGCCAGGCATAATCTCTGCTGCTGGCCGATTGAAAGGCTTGTTGCTGGAGCTTGCAGTTTGTCTTTTACTTCATTCCAGAGGCTTGTTTCCTTAAGATAAAACTCAACAAGTTCCCTGATCTTTTTTTTTGATTTTAATCCGTGAATTTTAGGACCATAAGCAACATTATCAAATATTGACATGGGCAGGGGGAAGGGTCTTTGCAGGAGCAAGCCCATTTTTTTTCTGACATGAGTAAGTTCAATATTTTTTTTATAAATATTTTCATTGTCAAATAATACTTCTCCAGTTACTTTAACTTCATCAAAAATGTCGATCATCCTGTTGAATGATTTCAGCAAGGTTGTTTTACCGCAGCCTGAAGGGCCGATTATTGCTGTGATTTTTTTATCAGGTATCTGCAAATTTATATTTTTTAAAACATGATTATTTCCATAATAGACATTTAGTTTTTTTGCTTCAATATGACTTTTTTGTTCCATTGGATAACCTTATTTTATTTTATATTTTTCAAATCTCAAGGAAATCACTCTTGACATTATGCTTATAAATAAAATTATCATTGTCAATATAATTGCAGCAGCATAAGCTCTGCTTTGGACTTCCTTAATCGGAGATGTAAGCTGAAAAAAAATTGCCAATGGCAGAGTTGCTGCAGGTCTTAGGAAGTTTCCGGGCATATTGTCGCTGAATCCTGCGGTAAATAACACAGATGCAGCATCGCCTATGCCTCTGCCGAATGATATCAATATTGTTGTAATTATTCCGGGATAACATTGCCTTAGTAGTATTTTAAAAGAAGTTTCAAGACTTGTGCTTCCTAAAGCATATGATGATTCTAAGAGACTTTTAGGGGTCATTTGGAGGACTTCGTCTATTCCTCTGCACATCAATGGCAGGATCAGTAATGTTACAGCAATTGTTCCACCTAATAAAGATGCCCTTAAATTAAAAAAATACATAACTATCAAGCCTAAGGCACCATAAACAATTGAAGGTACGCCTGTCAATACATCAAAAGAGAATCGAATAACCTGGACATATCTTGATTTTTTTTTGTTATAGACATTTAAAAAGACCGCTATCGGAAAACTGATCATCATAGAAAGAAATGTTGAAGAACAGGCTAAAATCAAAGAGCCTGTAATTGCATTTAAAATGCCCCCTTCTTTACCAAGATAGTAGCCGCCTTTTGGAGTTTGAGTGATCATTTTTAAATTTAAACTGGGGATGCCCTTTATTAAAATTGTAAAAAGTATTATAAAAAATGAAATTAAAACAGTTATAAATGCAGAATACATTAAAATTTTAAAAACAATCTCTTCGATTTTTCTTTTTATCACTTAACTTTTCCTTTCGATCCTTATTAAAATAATTCTTGCCAGAACATTGAAAGCAAGAACAATAATTAATAAAATTAGTGCTGAAAGCATAATTGCCGATTCATAAAGAGGTATTGACATCATTTCCCCGTAATTATTGGCGATTAAAGCAGGGAGAGGATATGCAGGATCAAAAACTGATTTTGGGATTTTAATAACATTGCCGACAACCATTAGAACCGCTATGGTTTCACCTAATGCCCTTGATGTTGCAATTATAATTGAAGCTATTATTCCAGGCTGAGCTTTCTTAAGAACTACAAATTTAATTGTTTCCCATTTTGTTGCTCCTATTGCAATGCTTGCCTCTCGTAATTCTCTCGGGACATTTTCCATGACCTGTACTGTAATCTGTATTATTATCGGGAAGATCATAACAGAGAGAACTATAGCGCCAGCCAATAAGCTGTAGCCGTTTGAACTTGCATTAAAGAAAGGTGCAATTTGATTTTTAATTAAGGGTACAATGATTATTACACCCCAGATCCCGTAGATCACGGAAGGTATCCCTGCCAGGATATCAATGATTGACAGAAAAAATATTTTGATCCTTTTATTGCAGTATTCAGACAGATAAACTGAAGAAAGTATGCATAATGGTACGGATATGATTAAAGAAAAGATAGTTACATAAAAAGTGCTGATAATAAAAGTCCATAATCCGAATTCTTTTTTAAATGGCTGCCATTTTGTTGAAAACAGTATTTCAATTATTGATTTTTCTTTTAATATAGGTGCTGATTTGATTATAAGACTTAAAAATATTCCGATTAAAACCAAGATTGAAATGTTAGTCAAGAGTTTTATGAGATTTTTGAAAATTATATCTTTTAAATTTCTTGTGTTTTTCATTGCAATTTATCTAATTGATTTTTTATATTTTCATTGCTTAGTTTAATATAGCCTGATTCTTCAACAAAAAGCTGTCCGTTTGTCAAAATCCATTTAATAAACTCAATAACTGCTTTTTTTTCAAGTTTCCCGTTTGACACAAGGTATAATTCCCGAGCAGGCGGAGAAGGATAAATATCATCTGCAATTGCTTTAGTAAGTTCGTTGAGATTTGAGTAGAAATTTTCATCTTTATCGATTTTACTGTTATTGTTAATGTCTAAAGGTAGAATGGCTATTCCTTCATGTAAAAGCTTTGTCTTATTGTCATAAATATAATTTATATTGTTGTATCCTAATCCAAAAATATCATTTTTAACTGCTTCGACAAGGCCAGGATCACTGTAAATGCCTGTTCCTTTTAAATCTTCCTGTTTATATCCCATGTAATTTGCCCATGTTTCCGCTGCTCCGCATGAGTCTGATCGTGTATATAAGTGAATATCAGTGTTTCCATTTCCTGATATCAGTTCTTCCCAATTTTTTATAGACTGGTCAATATAAATTTTTTTAAATAATTCTTTATTTGCACCTTTTGATCTGATCTTTTCAATTAATGGATTTTTAATGTTTATGACTGGGACAACACTGTCTTTGCAGACAGCAAAAGGCAGAGCGCCTCTTTTTATCTCTTCATCATAAATTGATCTTGAAACCATTCCAAGGTCAACGATATTTTTTAACGTATCAGACATTCCTTTGCCTGCTCCACCAGCAGAAATATCAATATTAACTTGAGGATGTATTTTTTTAAATTCTTCAGACCATTTTACAACCATTGGGTACAATGCCCACGCTCCTGAGATGGCTATTTGTCCTTTCATTAAATCGTTTTTTTGAGTTTTTTTGCAGGTTAATATCAGCATCAAAACAATAACAATTAATAGACAAGTTTTTTTCATTATTTCACTCCAGTTTTTATTTTTTTAAATCAAATCGCTTAATTTGCTGTTTTCAAGTTTATTTGAAATGTAATCTCTGATATCTTTAAAAATCAGGAGGACTTTTTTTTCCCTTTCCAATGGTGTACTTGAATAAAAGTATTGACTTACTGACTCAGTCGGAGCTAATGCACCGTCCATAAGCCTGATAACTTCAGCCATTGAAATTTCTTCGGGCTTTTTTGAAAGCATATATCCGCCGTTTGATCCTCTTTTTGCCTTTAATATCCGGTTTTGTTTCAGTATCATCATAAGGTGCTCAAGATATTTTTTGGGTATATTGTATTTATCAGAAATTTCATCAATTTTAATAAATTTTTTTTCTTTATTTCTGGCTATATGAATTAGAGCTAAAATTGTATATTCACTTTTTGTTGTCAGTTTCATTTTTATATATTCTCTATCATATTAGTATAGAATTATTAATTTTTAAAGTCAATAAAAAAAATTTAATTTCATTTAAAAAAACTTGACAATTTTTTAAAAATAAATAGTATTATAGTATTATTATTAATATATTAAGAGGAGTTAAGTATGAGAGCAGCCAATGTGCCAAATGCAAAAAAGGTTCATAGTTTAACCAAAGATGAATTAATGACTCTTATTAAGGATTTACAAAGTGGTTTAAATGGATTGTATAATAATTACTTAAAACAGGCTAAGGAAGATTTAAGTAAAGCGGATTTGACTAAAAATCTTGAAGCTTTTGCCTTTGATCTAAATAATACTTTCATTTCTCATTTAACAGATGTGCTGAAAGATATTAGCACAAAATGCAATAAGCAGTTAAGCGGCGACTATAAAGTTCCTGCAGAAATTGTAAGAACTATACAATTTATTGGAAAGAAATTAAGGCAGTCATATATAAAACTTGACAGCTCCGATGATTTTTTAAGTTAATTTTTTTTTACTTTTTTTAAAAATGTGTTTTTTCTCTTAAGTTTTTATTTAAACCTATTTAAATTATATGTAAATACAAAATGAAATATTTTGTTGTTAAATAAAAAAGCCGATGAATTAACACATCGGCTTTTTAACTTTATAATTTTTTTGGTAAAATTTTTTATTCAAATATTTCATAAACTTCATTATTGAATATAAATTTTATATTTTTACTTAATGATAGAATTTCCGCTGTTCCCGGATATTTTTTTAGCAATTCATAATATTCTCTGCTTGAAAATTTAATCTTATTGATTTTTTTGTTTTTAATCTGATCAATTTTAGAATCTACCCATAAATTATTATTCTGATAGAATGCTCTTCCCTGTATGTTTTTGATCTGCTGAGTAATATTTACTGAGTTTCCTTTTTTATCCTGATACTGCATCCTTTCATAACCCTGCTTTGTCTGAGCTAAATTTGTTGCATCGTTTAATGATCTGAATTCTTCACTGGCTTGTATGCTTTTTTGTCCGCTTTTTTCTTTCATGGAATCATAATCTTTTTTGCTTACCTTGGGTATTTCTGTTTCTTGAACAATATTGTTCAAAATTTGATTTTCCCTGTCAAGTTCTCCTCTTGCAGTTCTAACCATTTCATCTTCAAGTATCAAATAGCTTGTGTACGGTGTAACGATTCCATGTTTTTTCGCCAAAAAAACAACCTCGCCGATAAGCTCCTTATTTTCACCTTTTAATCTTATCTGATCCAGCAAATAGCCGATTCTTCTTGATGCCCAGATTACAGAAATAAATTCATCATTTGATCTGTCTAAAAAATCAATATTAAAGTCAATGGTTTTAGCAGCGTTTTTTAACATGCCTTCAAGTATAACTTTTGTATTTCCCTCACCCTTATATTTTCCTGATAATGTCAATGAAGAGCCGACAAAAAGATCCGGAAACTCTTTAGGATAGACATTATATACATTGATATTTTTGCTGAAATTTATTTTTATATCAGTCAGAACCGGATACTGTATCTTTTGATAAAAACTTGATATTTTAACTTCAATATTTTCACTGGGGGAAATATAACTTGAATATGCTTTTGTTTCTTTTGTGATTTTATCCAGAAGATGAATATTTAATTCCTCACCGATACCAAAGGTAAAAATCCTTGTCTTTAAAGTATTTGATTTTTGTATTTTTTGTATCAGTTTATCTTCTTCAGTTTCGCCGATAGTCGGCTTTCCGTCAGTTATGAAAATTATAATATGGTTGTTTGACTTGCCGCTGTTTGCTATTGCAAGATTTAATGCCTCCTCGATGTTTGTGCCTCCTATTGCATTAAAATTATTAATGAACTTTTTAGCTTTATTTAAAGCATTATCTCCTGTAGTTTCTAAACTGCCGAACAAGGCTTCAGCTTCTGTTGAAAATCTTATTATTTCAAATCTATCATCCTTGTTTAAATTGGTTATGCAATAGAGCAGTGCTTTTTTAGCCTGCTCAATTTTTTCGCCAGCCATGCTTCCTGAAGTGTCAAGAACAAAAGTAACATCCTTTTTTACAAGTTCGTTTTGCTTGACAAAATAACCAGGGCTTATGTTCATCAGAAAAAATTTATCGTTGTCAGATTCTTTATATGTTATTAAAGATAGACCAAACTGAGAGTTTGCTGTGCTGTAATAGAGCTTGAAATCAATATCAGGCTTTATATTTTGTCTTTCATAGCTTATGACAGCATTTTTTTCATTTTTATATACGATTTCCGCGTCATGACTTGTGCAGATGATATTTTTTATATTATCATTGGTTTTGAGATTTATAACGACACTGACATCCTGAAGTGATTTTGATGAAAATTTTTCCGTGTTCAGCGGATAGAGATATTCAAAAGTCCCGTTGTCCTTGTTTAGCACTTCATTATAGTTGATTATGATCCTTTTTTCGCTTCTTGGTTCAATAGGGAATATCCTCACTCTGTACATATTTAGATTGTTATATTCAAGCAGTGCAGGGTCCTTCTGTTTTCTTACAATGTCTTCATAAATTTTTCTTGCTTTTTCGGCATCTATTAATTCCGCAGGCGTTTCCTTTCCATTAATGTACATTGTGAATTTTTTTATTATTGCATTTTTTGGTATGGGGAATATATATTCCCCTTCGAGCCTTGATGATGTGGGATTATAAAAAATCTGATCTATGTTTGTAGCTGCTATCTGGTCATTAAGGTCAACTTTAACTCTGTGATTTTTTACTTCCAGAGGAAAAGGAGTCGGTGAAATTACAGGATCCTGTATTACTATAAATCCGTCTGTATGGATAAAAGCATTGCATAGAAAGATGAGCAATATTATAAAAATATAATATTTAATTGTTTTCATAATTTATTCCTTTGTTAAAAATTAGAATGCATAACCCTTTTTTGAAGCCTGTGATCTTATTGCATTGATTATTGCTTTATCAAGTGTATTTGAGTCTGCAGATTTTTTTCTTTCATTGATCAGGTACTCTTCTCTCTGTTTATTTAGAGTATTTATCTTGTTTTGAATTTCCTCTCTCTCTTTTATTTTTTTGTTTATATATTCTTCTCTTTCTTTTTTGCTCATTTTTTTCATTTCTTCTGGCAGGTCTTTTTCATCGATTTTGTTTATATCGATTGTGCCTTTATCATAAGCATCTGCCAGATCCCATGATGAGTTTTCATATAATTTGGATGATTTTGTTACTGCCCTCTGTACTTCACTTTCTTTATTGACGCTTGCGGCATTTGAGTCCTGACGCATCTGGTTTTCTTTTTTTTCTTTTCCTGCTGAGCCGTAAGCAATATAGGTGTCATTCAATTTTTTGTTCAATGCCAATATCTCTTCATCCTGCGGAGCTTTAATATATACAAGCTGCTGATTGTGGTCAATGTTCATATATTTGCCGTCAGCGATTTCAGCTCCATCTTTCCAATTGGTTCTCACTCCTTCGTCAAAGTTGCCGCAAAAGATTGTGTTGACGATTATCCCTTTTTCAATTGCATCTTTGCAAGATTTTTTATAATCAATTCCACCTTGAGTAAAAGGTTCGTTGCCTGCAATAAAGATAAGCTTTAATATTTTATTGTCCTTTTTCCATTTTAAACCGTTAAGACTTGCTTTGATTACTGCTCCGCAATATTCATCACCACCGTTGGTTGTGAGTTTAAAAAGTTCATCACTCACCTTGTCAAGATCAACTGTCAATGGAACTATCATTCTTAAATAATCTTCCTGCCGTGATATGGATGATTTACCGTATTCATAAAGACCCACTTCAAGTTTAGGGCTTTTACCGTTTCGCTTTGATATGGCAAGTTCATTGACAATTTTCCATAATTGAGTTTTTGCCTGTTCAATCAATCCCTCCATGCTTCCGCTTGTATCCAGTAAGATTGCCATCTGGATCAAATTTTCATCAGTTTCCTGGCTCACAGCAGTAAACTGTACAAAAGTTAAAAACAATAATACCAATAATAAAAGTCGCTTCATATTGTCTCCTTAAATTAAATTGTTTTTCGGTTTACTCTATATTATACTCAAATAATTGAAAAATACTGCATGAGTGATACACTTATTTTACAGGAGATAATTTGGGGACAGAGCTTTAAATGTTGCCATTGCGTTTTTTTTGCGCAATGACTTTGAGAAACGGGAGAGGACAACTTGAGAAGCTGTCCTCTTTATGAAGTTATTTAAAAAAATAGGGAAAAAAGGAGCGGGAAAAGAACAGGGCGGCACTGCGGCTCTTGTTCCTAATACCGCCCCTTTTTATGGATCAATTCAATAGAATTGTTTTTGCTTTTTCATAATATTTATCGGCTTTTCTCTCAAGTGCATATTTTTGATAGATAAATTCACAGGATTTACTTCCTTCCATGATTGAGTCGGCTGCCTGTTTGTAAAAATATGCGGCATTTACCTTGTCGTCAGCCATAAGGTAATAATCTGCAACATTTATAAATTCATTTCCTGCTTCATTGTATAATAGCCATGCATAATTTTCTGTTTTTAAATCAGTTGCCAGTGCAAGATTCAGTTTCATTTCAGCATGATTTAATAAAAATTTTGCTACCATTATATAACAGTCTTTTTCAAACTCTTTTTTGTTTGACTGTTCGCAGTATTTTTTGATCATATTATTTCTTTCTATTTCTGCCGTTTCTAACACATCTATCTTTTTTTCTTTTTCAAGAAAGCATGTTTTTAATATGAAGTCTTTGTTTTTTATATAATCGTTGTTTGTAGTTTTCATAAGTAATAGCTCCTTTTCAATTATATAAATCAAAAAGTGTGCCAAATTATTGATGACTATTTTTGATGATTTACTGACATAAACAGTTATTTTTTATTATTTTATTATTATAATCTTTAAATTTTAAATTATATTATGATTTTATTGCAAAAAACAATATTTTTAAGCTTAAATATTTTTTTTTGATTCGCAAAATAAGAATATTTTCTCGATTTGATAAAACAAAAAAATGATTTTTATGCTGAATTTTGTGAAAAAGTGATCAAAGATTATGATATTTCGGAAGTAAGCCTTTTGTTTTCCATTTTTTTTTTGGAAGTTCAAGTTCTTTGATTATCCCGCTTTTCAGGTCAAGCACCCAGCCATGTATATGAATTTTATTTTTTTTGTCTTTTTCAAGAGCCTTTT
>JAFGQB010000152.1 GCA_016935915.1 Spirochaetota bacterium | reverse complement strand
CTTACTAAGTAAAAAGTTAAAAAAGGCAATGTAAAAAGTCACCTTCTAACTATGTAAAAAGTTTAAAAAAGGAGTTTCAAGTACTGTCTGGTCTTGAACTCCTTTTTTATTTTAAGCTAAAAAATGGGGACAGAGCTTTAAAATTAATCATCTAGAATACATCCTATCCATTCTTTATTGAGAAATATCACTATTTTTTTCAATTATTATCTCATTTACTCTTCCCCTGCTTAATTTTTTTATAATAATCAGGTTGTTATCAACCTGATAGTTGTTCCCTGATCTGTTTTGTAAACCGAAATGTTTATTAATCCAATCATTTATCGTTAATTCAGGATCAGATAATTTAATATCCAATTTTTCATTCATCTGTTTGATCAATAGACCTCCGCCTGCTATATAACGATTGGGAGTGATCGGAAATAAATGAGAAGGTAAAACATCATATTCATCTTCTATCTCACCTATTATCTCCTCAATTAAGTCTTCAAGAGTAAGAAGTCCTGTAAATACATTTCTTTTGTTTTTTACTATAACAATATGCTGATGATTAAGTGTAACTTTTTTAAAAACATTTGAAAATGTTTCATCTTCATAAACCGTCTGAATAGGTCTTACTATTCCCATCAGGCTGGGATTATGAGGATTCATCTGTAATGCACCGACAATATCCTTAAAATTAATATATCCTAATACTTTATTAAGCACTTTATCATCAAGAAGAGGAAACCTTGTATGATTATGAATATGTGCTTCAACCAGTGCATCCATCATGGACATGTTTTTTTTTAAAACTTTAATATCTTCACGTGGAACCATTATATCCTTGATTTTTATATTCGATAGTCTAACAGTCCGTGATATGATCTGCTCCTGATCTTTATTGATCAGGTTATTGCTCAATGCAAATCTTGCTAACAAAGAAATATCCTTAATTGTATCATAGCTGACAGTTTCTTTTTTTCTGCCTACAAAAGGCAAATTAAGAAATTCAATTATTTTTACAACAGGTGTAAATAATTTTACAAGCAAATATAATGGTATTGTCATAATTCCAGCTATTTTCCTGTTATGTTTTACACCGATTGCTTTGGGTAAAATTTCAGTCCATTGGATCATAACATAAGAGAATAAAATGGAAAAAAGAATTATCCACTCGAAGCCGAATAATGTTTCAAATTTTGCACCTGAAATAGAAGCACCTATAGTATGTGCCAATGTATTAATTATTAAAATAACAGCAATTGGTTTTTGTATATTTTTTTTAAATATTTTCCATATCTCTGCAAATTTCCTGTTTTTTAAATGCATGTCTGCAATATCACTGTTAGAAATGCTTAATAAAGTGGCTTCAAGCAATGAGCACAATGCTGATATTGAAAGGCTCAAAATAATGACAATTAGTAAAAATATCATAAGAAAACCTCTTGTTTATTCAATTATATTAAAAATTTAATATTTATGATTCAATACTCAAATCTTAAATTTAAAAATTTTAAAAAAAGATTATAAAGTTGATCAACAAAAAAAAATATTAATTTAAGTTTAAAATCAAATTAATAAGGTCTAAAATATGATCTGCCAGTTTAATTTCTTCAGGTAATAAAAAATTATTAAGGTTATTTTTATCCTTATGACAAACTTGCAGGACCAGTTCGTTAAACCGCCAGTTATTTCTCTTTAAAGTAAAACAATTTTTGGATTCAAAGTATTTTGAAGAATAAAAAGTATTATTTTTAATTTTTAAAAAAACGCAAGTCTTTTCAGGATTTTGAAAACCTTCAGGAATAACATTCACTATACATTGGAACATATTATTAATATCATTTTTATTATTTTTTATTGTATCAATTATAGAATATAAGCAATTTAATTCTCTGTCCCTTTTATCCAATAATTGAGTCCGTTCAATTATTGCATTGTCAAGCCACTTATAATCATCCAATTTTAATTGTAAATCTTTTATCTGATCATTGGCTTCTTTTAGGGTTTCAACAAGGATGTTGTTTTCAAAGTCATTATTATCCGATAATAAATTTATATTCATCAAAAAACTCAAATATTATAAATGATAATCTCCCGAAGCTTCGGGCTGATATAATATTTCTTTAATCTTTATCCTGCGCTTACCTGCAGGGACCTGCCATTCTATGCTGCTTCCGGCTTTATATCCCAGTACAGCAATACCTATCGGAGCAAGTATTGAAATTTTCCCTTCTTCTGAATTTGCATCATTAGGGAAAACAAGAGTATATTCCTTCTCTTCTTTAGTATCGACATCTATAAGAATAAATCTTGAATTCATGGTTACAACATCAGGAGGAATATCTTTTGGGTCTTCTATTATTACAGCTCTGTTTAATTCGTTGATCAATTCTTTATAATTATCCTTATCTCTTGTTACAACTCCGATACTGTTATTTACAAGATCAGATAATCGCTCATAATCCTGTTTTGTAATATAAATAAGACGTATATTCATAATTTTTCTCCTTATTTATTAATTATCAAAAATGTTATTATAAGAAAAAAAAACGGATTATTTTAAAATTAAATATCCGCTTTGTTTAATTACATAAAAATAAATATTAATTAATATCAGGATAACATGAATAAAATTAAAAAGCAATACTTAAAACACGATTAAATATTGCCGATTACTTTCCCGAAATTGACACAATTGTTTATACTTTCATCATCGGGATTCCATTGGCATTTAATCCCTTCATTAATCAATTCAAATCCCGAATCAGTAATGTTTTTATTTAAAATCGATAATGACTCTCCTCCCCATCCATAACAACCGAATGAAGCTGCTTTTTTGTTCTCGAATTTCAATCCCTTTATCTCTTCAAATAGACCTGCCATTGTTGTTAAAATACCTCTGTTTATTGTGGGAGAACCAAATAATACTATACGTGATTTGAAAATTTCTGTCATTATATCATTCTTATCAATTTTTGCCGCATTGAATAATTTAATGTTTACTCTTTTATTTGCAATTTTAATTCCTTGGGCAATAGATTCTGCCATTCTTCTTGTTCCTTCCCACATTGTATCATAAACCAAAGTTATTTGATCCTCCAGATAGGCATTTGACCATTCAAGATATTTTTCAACGATCTGCGTTGGATTATTGCGCCATACAACACCATGGCTGGTTGCAATGATGTCTATCTGAAGATTTAAAGAAAGCACCTCTTTTATCTTCTTTTCAACAAGTTTGCTGAAAGGATTTAAAATATTTGCATAATATTTAATACATTCATTGAATAATTCATTTTGATTAACTAGATCATTGAATAAATATTCGCTTGCATAATGCTGACCGAAAGCGTCGTTACTGAACAAAATATTATCGTCCGTAAGATAGCATGCCATACTGTCCGGCCAATGAAGCATTTTCATCTCAACAAAAATTAATTCTTTCCCGTTCCCAACAGTAACTTTATCGCCTGTCTTGACCGGTTTGAAATTCCAATCTTGATGATAATGACCCTTAATTGATTTAACACCATTTTCCGTACAATAAATAGGTATATCCGGAATATACTTCATTAATTCATACAAAGCACCACTGTGATCAATTTCAGCATGATTAATTATTATGAAGTCAATTTTCTTCAAATCTATCTCTTTTTTTAAATTATCTACAAATTCCTTTGCAAAAGGCAGCCAAACAGTATCTATCAATACATTTTTATCTTCCCTTATTAGATATGAATTATAGGATGAACCATGATTAGTGGAATATTCATTTCCATGAAATTTTTTTAACTCCCAATCAACTTTTCCAACCCAGAAGACATTATTTTTAATTTTAACATTCATATAAAACCTCTTTATATATTTATTTTTAATTATATGATTTGATGGAAATAAATAAAATATTATATAGTTATATTATCATTTAAAAAATTTTAAATCAAATTAATAAGTAAACTTGATGATTATTTCATTTTTCTTCAAAAATAAGTTTTTTAATATTTAAATCCCTAAATTTATTGGTTCGAAAGCAGTCATTTAATATTTTCCTGCTTATTTCAGAAACATTTTTTAATGTATAATAGTCATTAATTTTCAACCTGTTGAATATAATTTTTTCAACATCTGATAATTTTATAAGTTCAATATTCTTCTTTAAAAAATATCTTACATGCCTTTTATTATTGCTTATAATAATATCCTCTTTCTCAAGGTTATTAATAATTTCCTGAACTTCAATTATATGACAGCCGAATTTATGTGATATTTCATAAATTGACAAGCCTTTTCCGTTATTTAAAAAATCATGATAAAAATTTTTTAAAAGCAGCACAATAAAAGCAAAATCGAACAAATACATGTGATTATAATTGATTTTTGTTTTATATAATTTATTCTGCCATATTGATAAAAACTCAGTACCTAAAAGCAGAAAAGACCAGTTTGCTGAAGTCCAGAAAATAAAAAATATCAAAATTGCAAAATAACCGTAAATTCTACTCCATCTTCCTATGATGATAGGTATAAAATAAGTCAGGATTACTCTCAAGAAAAACCAGATCAATGTTGTTGCAAGAGAAATTATCACAGCTTTAGAAAGCTGAACTTTTGTATCAGGGATTATAAAATTTACCAAAAAAATAAATAAACCCATCAATGATGCTGATATTACTATATGAAAAATTTCATTTAAAAATATGTTTGTTCCTAATGGCGAGTAGTCTAATAATGACTTAATTAATCCGGAATAATAGAAATATCCTCCTAAAACAAATGGAATTCCAGAAAAAAGAGCCCAGTATCTCAATATTTTATCAATTTTTGGCTTTTTTAGATTTAAGACCCATATTCTCTGAATATGCTTGTCAAGTGTTATCAAAAGATCGATTGAAAGAAAAATAAAAATAATAGCGCTTAAGAAACTTATGGTCTTATTTGTTTCAAGTAATTGATTTATCCATCCAGAGATTACCTCATATGATACCGGCAATAAATATTCTTTTAACAATTTTAATAAATTTTCTTTGTATTGATAAAACGGCAATATTACATTAATAATACCCACAGTAAATAGAAGACCGGGTATTAAAGCAAATAATGTTTTTAAAGTTAAACCGTTTGATATTAAAAAACCTTGATTTTTAATAAAATTTTTTACACTTAGTGATAATATTTTAAAAAAGAGTTTAATTTTATATATAATTTCTTCAGTTTTTCTTTTCATATTATTATATGATTACATATTAATAAAGAAAAAATAAAAAATCAATATTTAAAAAAAAAAATTTTTAAAATGTCAATGCTTTTGACATAAAAAAAACAATTGAAAAAAAGAATTAAATAATTTTATATTTTTTAAAAAAAATATTATGATGCTGCATGGAGGTTAATATGAAAAGAATAATTTTTTTAATAACAGTTATTTTTCTTCTATCATTAACCAATATTCAGGCTATTGATGGATTCTTTCTGGGTTATAAAGGAGGATTTTTGGTTAAAGTCGATATTGCATCGGCTTTTGCTGGCAAAAGAATTATCGGAAGGGATGAGAGCATATACACGGGTATCGGTGAATATGGCGCCACAATACCGCATGCTTTCCCGAGAGTGCTTGAAGGAAAAGCAGCACCATATGTTGAAAATATTTTTTTCTGGGGATATAAGTTCCCAAAAATTTTTTCTCTTGGCTTCGGCATATTACTTTCAAACTTTGTAATGCCTTCCTTAATGTTTGATTTTAAATTCACCTTGACTGAAAAATATAAAGTAAAACCGTATCTTTTTGCCGATATTTACGGCGGTTTATTGGACGGATTTCCAATAGGAATAACAGGCGGCGGCGGCATCGATATTTATTTCACGGAACATCTGTTTATGTTATTGGAGTCAAAAGTGGGGGCTGAAATTTTTGTCTCAAGATACTATGATGACGGAAACAACAGCAATCCTATCTGGCACTGGGACTCTGTTTATGCTTACGGATTGTTTGCTATTTATATTGGTGTAGGATATCAGTTTAAAAATAAAAATACTGATGAAAACGGAAAATGGATTAAAAAAGAAAACAAATTTTAAGATTTTTATTTTTTAGTCTTTAATTTATGTAAATTTTTTTCCAGCTCTTTCTGAAGTTCTTTATAGATAAAATTATAAATTTTATCTTTATTGTCATTACCGATATTTTCATCAAATTTGAAAATTATTAGATTATCTCTCTTCATAATTGCAGTTGCACTAACCTTGCAGTTAAAACCTCTTAAATTCAGCTGAATATCATTATATTTTGTGTTTAAATTAAAATAATCATAAAGATTAATATCTAACTTGCAAGCCATGCCGAAAGAACTTATATCGATTATGCTCCCTTTTATCAAATCATTTCCGTCAAAATTACTGGGGTTATTTGTTTTAATATTAAATGATATGTAATTATCGTCACATTTGATACGCAAATACTTCCTTCTGCCTTTTGCTTCATTGATATTCAAAATATTTAAAAATATATTCAGACTTTCCTTTGAAAATAAATTAATTTGAATATATCCGCATTTTATTCCTATATCGGATAAAAGTATTTCGCTTGTTTCATCTTTTCTTTTATATGTCAAAACTCCTATATCAACTTTTTTGGAAAGTTCCGGATCAGCTTGAATGGATCTTATATAACTTTCCCATTCCTTTTCAGATAAACCTTCGTCAATGTAGATAAATAAAATTGAATTTTCGTAATTTTTAAAAAGCTCTAAAGCTGACTTTTCATCATATAAAAGATATATTTCATATTCATATCTGATAAGTTCCCTGGCAATTTCTTCAATTACCTGGTTTGGATGCAAAAAAAATATCTTTTTACCCAGACTGCATACAGTCATTTTTAAATTATCCATAATCCTGTTAACCTCCACAATTCCTGATTTTATTATATTAGCATTTACACTCATCAGTCAAAAAAATACAATTTCTTTAGAAATTTTTATAAAAATTATAATTTTTTAAGTTATTTTTTATCAAATTTTTACTATTTTTTATTTTTTTTGTTGTCTTTTAACCTAATTAAACAAACTGGGGGGCAGAGCTCAAAATGGGGGGATAGAGTTAATTAATTAAGTGGATAACAGAAAAAAATTTTTCACTTTTCTTTGAAATTATATATATTACATAATTCGTTAACAAAATATCTTCATGTTCACCAACTGTCGTAAAAGATAAATAATAATAAGTTAGGTAAAACTCCTTATTTTGTAATTCTATTAGTTTTTTAAAGTATAGATTCCTGCATTTGCAGGAATGACAAAAGAAGAGAAGCTTAAAAAACTTTCAAATTGACAAAAAAAAATGGGGACAGAGCTTAAAATTTTAATAAAAATGAAACTTTTTTTATTTTTACTCTACTAATAAAAAAAATAAAAGGAGGTACTTAAGAGCTTGAATAAATTTGTAAAAAATGTTTATATACATAGTATAAAAATAATTATAGGATATAATCTTTATTATATTTTTTTAATTAAAAGCGGAGGTATTTTGTAATGAAAATTATAATTAAGTTGTCTTTAATTTTTATGATTTTATCAATAGTAATTTCAGGATGTATTGTTGTAGCAGATCCTGACGATATTTTTTTATATGATTTCGGACTGACAGGTGAATGGAGCTGTGTGGCAGGCACCAGTAATTTAGTTATTGATAATCGAACAGGTTACAATATAACAAGCGGTAAATATAGCATTGGCTCAACTGAACCTGTAGATTGGAGTGTGATCCCGGAAAATTTAGATTTTGAAGAAACTCCATTATCAAATATTTCATCCAGGTCATTTACTATAGGAGAAGATGCACAAATAGATACAAATTCAGCAGGTGCAGTAACAATTTGGTTAAAAATAAACTCCGGCAGCGACTATCTAATAGGAGCTTTTGATTTTGAACCCGGAGATGATTGGGAATTGACTGTTTATACAAAAATTTAATAAATAAGGAAAAAATATGTATAATATGAATAAATTAAAAAATATTTTTTTATTTTTACTAATATTTATTTTTTTGATCAATAATTTTATATTTACAGCTCCAAGACATGTAAAAGTTCAAATTAATTCAAATCCACAGGGAGTTACGGTTTATGTAAAAGGAATGCCTGCTTCCATTGGGACTACACCACTTATTAGCCAATTTACTATTGGCAGGCGATATACTTTAACTTTTACCAAAACCGGTTATCAGGATAAAACAATTAATTATTTTTGCGATGGCAATCCCATTTTTGTCAATATGGAAGGCGGTAGCTTTGATACACGACAGTATAAGCTTACTGTAAATTCAAATATAAATGGGGCAAACATTTTTGCAAATGATAATAAAATCGGTAATACACCTTTAACTGCCAGACTTCAAGCTGGAACATATAATATCAGAGTAACCAATCCAGGTTATACAGACTACACAACCAGTGTAAATCTGGATAGAAATCAGCAAATATATGCAAACCTCCAGCCGATTATTTTACAATATAGGTTGACAGTTAACTCAAATATCAATGGCGCAAGCGTTTATATTAACGAAAATAAAATCGGAAATACTCCCTTGTCAACAATGCTTCAGGCAGGCACTTACAATGTCAGAGTAAGTCATCCCGGGTACACTGATTATAACAGCACAATTAATCTAAATGAAAACAAGCAGATTTATGCAAATCTTCAGGCAATGAAGCATAAGCTGACAATTAATTCAAATGTAAATAATGCATCGGTATATTTAAACAGCAATAAAGTGGGTAATATACCATATTCGACTTTTCTCTCCCCCGGTACTTATAATATACTTGTAAGACACCATGGTTATAAAGACTTCAACACCACTGTAAATTTAATGAGTGATCAGACGATTTATGCCAATTTGGAATCATATTTCGGAATAAGCATTAATTTACCTAAAGGCGCACAGCTTTATATTAATGGAGAAAAGCAGAATTTAAACTGGTCTGAACATGAATTCTGGAAGGTTTTCTATTTTACATCATTCAAAGAATTTAATCAGGTGAAAATCAGATATCACGGTATAGATGTTGAGAAGTCCATCAAATTTGACAATAGAACAGTTTCATTAATTTTTGACATTAATTAGTTGAAAAAAAAAAATTTTAGACCTATAATTAATATAGGAGTAAGAACAAAGCTCAAATCTTTTTTGAGCTTTTCTTACATATATTACGGTTCTCTTTCTATATGTTGCGCTGAAGATGCAAAAGATCCTGTTTGCCTGTTCATAATAATATTTGCCCACATATATGAAGGAGAACCTATTTTTTTTGTCTGTATTCTCTTAAAATCTCGTCAATTATCTTAGTAGTTCTTGCGGCAGTATAACATGTACTTGGACATTTTGAAATTCCGTTTAATTCATCAATAATTGATTTAATCAATTGATATTGTATATTCTCAGGCGGTTTAATATCAAATTCAAAACTACCATCTTCGTTTTCCATTTTTATGGGGACAAAGCTGAAAAAAGAGAATTTTATAAAACCTTTTTCCCCCATTATAATAGTTTCATCAATCCTTTTTACTGATGATGAAAAACACCATAATCCACAGCCAATTATATTTGATTCAAACTCATAATTTATACATACAATATCTTCCGCTTCATATAAATTTGCCTGATTTTTAACAATACTTTTAACTTTCTTGATTGGACCGAAAAAATAATCAAGAATATCAATCTGATGCGAAGCTATATCGACAAAATAACCCCCGCCTGAAATATCAGGCATAACTCTCCATGGCAAATTATTCTTATCATAATCCTCTTCATGTGGAGGATAAAAATTATTTACATTAATAAATCTCACCTTGCCTATTATACCATCATCTATCAATTGTTTGATTTTGTTAAAATAATCGAGACTCCTTCTGTAATAAGCAACATAAAGTGGAACTTTATTTTTCTTGCCTGCCTTGATCATTTCTCGGCATTCTTCATAATTTAATGCCATCGGTTTTTCCACATATGTGATCTTGCCTGCATTTAAAGATTTTATTGAATATTCGGCATGACTGTTCGGAGGTGTGGCAATATAAACAGCATTTATTTCAGGATTATTTATAATTTTACCAGCATCATCAAACCATAGCGGTACATTATGCCTTTTTGCAAAACTTTCAGCTTTTTCTTTATTTCTCCTCATTACTGCTATTAATTTTGAATTTTCTATCAAATTAAATGCAGGTCCGCTTTTAATCTCAGCAACATCTCCGCATCCTATTATTCCCCAATTAATCTGTTTCATAATAAACCTCTCCTAATAAAAAAGGGATGAAATTCACTCTTTTTTAAAGTGCTTTTCACCCCTAAGTTTATAAGCTTAATGTTATTATTCTAATTATCTGTTAAGTTCAACTAATATCTTATCACCGTCGATACTCTTCCAGTAGTTTGCATAATCACTGAAAGCTTGTTCAACTGAAGCAGAACCTAAAACAATTTTACTTGCTGTTTCTTCTCTTTTTTGTTTTAAAGAAAGAACTACCTGATCATATTTATCAGATCTTCCTGCAGGAGCTGCATAGCAAGGTCCTACGTGATTTAGTGTTTCTTTTGCAATCTGGATCTGTCTTGGTAAAGATTTTAAAATTTTAGGATCCCATTTAAAACCTTTATCACTGAAATCAGGAAATGAAGCAAATAGGAACTGAGGATTCATAGAATATCCAGTAGCTTTTGCAACATCTCTTGGCTGAGCATAGCCTTTATCATCCGGTGCATAATGTAAACCTTTAACACCTATAGCAGTAACCTGTCTGATCTGAGGATTAAATGTTTCCTGTTCAATAAATTTAAATGCAGCATCTGGATTTTTGCATGTATTGGTAATAACCCATGCATCCTGAATTGCTTCATTTAAGTTTCCACCTTCTCCTCTTGGTCCAACTAATTTGTAGAGAGGCAAGAAATCTGTTTCAGCATTAGCTTTTGAACTATTGTCAATATAATATGAATATCTGTTATAATAGTCAATATCACAAGCTGCAATACCTTTAAAAAGATTTTCTCTCATTTTATTGTTTTCATTAGTAATAAAAACTTTGTCCCAGATGCCTTCATCATACAATTTTTTGATATAAAGCAATGCTTCTTTTGCTTCAGGAGTGTTGAAACCATCAACATATTTTCCAGCTTTAGGATAAATATTTGCATAAACACCGAAAGAATTATAGAAAAACTGAAAATTATCGATAAATTTCGGAAAGCAGAAAGGTATGGTATTTTTGTCAGAAGTCATTTTTTTCATTTCTCTGTAAAACTCTTCTGTTGTTGGTGTACTTGATAATTTAACACCAAATTTATCAGCTTTGTCTTTCCTTAACCACAAAAACTTTGTAGTAGGTTTATTAAACGGAATAAAATATGTCTTACCGCCGATTTTAATGTAATCATAAACTTTCGGATCAACTGCTGAAGCCAATGGTGATTTTTTAATATAATCATCAAGAGGAATGATATGACCCTGTGCAGCATAACTCGGAACAAAATTCATTGCCTGAAATGCCCTGAACACATCAGGTTTATCTCCTGAATTTAACAATAAGCCGACTTTTTGTTTATACTGAGAATTTGGAGGAATAATAGCTTTAATTTTAATGCCTATCTTTTTTTCCATTTCTCTTATAACAGCTGCTTGTAAATCCGGATCTCTGCTGGAACCCCACCATGAATCAGAAACACAGACTGAAATAGTTGGAGTTTTTGCTTTTCTTGCACTTGTAACTATTAGTAATGCAAACATGAGAATGAATGCTACTAATAAAAATACAAAAATCTTTTTTCTCATAAATATCTCCCTTTTTATAAGATTTTATTTATTTACTTTGTATAAAAATATACAAATTAAATCAAGATTATATATATTTTATCCTTTTATTGAACCGAGCATGATCCCGGAGATAAAATATCTCTGGATAAAAGGATATAATACCAAAACAGGCAACATTCCCATAACCATAATTGCCATCTTGAAGTTGTCATAAACCGACTCTGCCCCTGTTGTTGCGGACTCTGACTCAAACATCAATGTCCTTAATAATACCTGCAAAGTTGTTTTTGTATTGTCATGTATGAACATAACAACCTCAATATATCTGTTCCAGTACTGTATAAAATAGAACAGAGTTATTGCAGCAATAATCGGTATGGAAACCGGTATTATAATTTTAATTAAGATAATAAGCTCGTTTGCTCCGTCAATCCTTGCAGATTCTATGAGACTATCCGGTATGGAACTTATAAAATTTTTTATTAAGATCAAATTAAAAGTTGACAAACCTACAGGTATGACAAGTGCAAAATATGTATTTATCAGACCATACATTCTGACAACAACATAAAAGGGTACCAATCCTACATCAAAGATCATTGTTATTATAATCAAATTCATAAAGAGGTTTCTTCCGACCAGGTTTTTTTGCGCTAGAGTATATCCTGCAGGCAGAGTAATCGTCATTGAAAACATTGTCCCAATAGTTGCGATAATAATAGATCTAACAAATGATTTAAAATATCCGCTTTGTAATATTCTGGAATATTGCTTTAAAGAAAAAGATTTTGGCACTATTAGATAAACATTTCCCAAAACATCCTGGTCTTTTGCAACTGAAGTTATTAATACATTCCATAAAGGAACAATAAATACCAGGCATATACAAAATAATAATATCCCATTAAAAACAACAAAAACTTTTCTGCCAAAACTATTTTTTATTTTATTATTAATTTTTTTCATTTAATTTTTTCCTCAAACTCATTTATTAATTAAAAATCTAAAATACAGATTCATCAAGAAATTTTTTACTTGCTTTATTTGTTGATAAAACAAGTATCGCTGTAGCTAAAGATGTTAAAAGTCCAACAGCTATACCATAAGCAATGTTCATGTTTTCCAAACCTTCTCTATAACTGTAAGTTCTCAATACATCACTTACCGCATAAACTGCTGCATTCTGCATTACAATAATCTGATCAAAAATAAGAAGAACATGAGATAGATTCAACAATAACATTGTGGCAATAGTACTTTTTATACATGGTAAAGTAACATGCAGGACTCTTTGAAAATGATTGGCTCCGTCTACTTTTGCTGCATCATACAACTCCGGGTCTATTGTTGAAATTGTTGCTATATAGATTACAGTACCATATCCAACCTGTCTCCAAATATATGATATAATTAAAATCGGTCTAAACCAGAAGGTGCTCACCATAAAATATATGGACTTACCCCCAAAAAACTCAATTATTTTATTTATAATACCGGATGTCGGAGATAACATGGTTATAAAAATACTGCCTACTACGACCCATGAAAAAAAGTACGGAATGTAAACAATAAATTGTACCAATCTTTTCATTTTTACATGATAAAGCTCATTCATTAAAATCGCAAGAATTATAGGCAGGGGAAAATAAAAAACTATATTAGCAAAACTCAATATTAGGGTATTGTTAAATGCCCTATAAAAATCAAGAGATTGAAAAAGCCTGATAAAATTCTTCAATCCTACAAATTTAATATGAATACTGGAGCCGAAATTTGTTAATGCTAAAAAATTTCCCATCATAGGTATATATCGAAACAATAAATACCAGAGCAAAGCCGGCAACAGTAATAGTAATAAAAATTTTTGTTGATTAATTCTGTCAATTAATCTGACTTTTTTATTTTTCATAAACACCCTTTTTTATTTTTTATAAACAACTTATATTTATATCTGATAATAAATATTATGTCAAGAAATTTTAATGTTTAAAACTGTAAAAAATCAAACAATAAAATATATAAAATTTATTATAGAATTTATATTTTTAAAAAATAAAAAACAATAAAATATCAAATTCTGTCAGATAGTATATTAATTAACTCAACTTTATTCATGGAATTTATTAAAAAAAATCGCCAGATAATGCAAAAAAAATAATATAATAATTAATACTATTTTTATTATTAATTTTTTTAATATTAAATTTTATATTGATTTTTTAGATTATTCTATTAATATACTTTTATTATTATGGAAAAAATACTTTTATATGACGACTTTTCAAAATTTCCGATTGGCGTATATCCAAGCAATTATTTTGCAACACAGGAATACCATTATCTGCCTCCTGAAGGATACAAAGGAGATTGGTATGAAGCAACAATATCATATAAATGGCGCCCGTGCAATGCTGCATGGCTGATAATAGAAAATGATAATAAAAAAAAGTTATTGTCAACACTTGACAGCTCTGTCCCCTTCAACAGGATATTAATAACAGGTGATCCGTTATGGACAAATTATAAAATAAAATTGAAATTACAGATACTGAACGATAAAGGTTTTGCAGGTCTTGTTTTCAGATATAAGAACAACAGGGAATTTTATTCATTAATAATAGAAGAAAAAAATAAATTAAAATTGTTGAAATACCATCATACTGAAATAGAGGTATTAAAGGAGATTCAAATTCATGGACTGAATAATGAAACGGAAATTGAAATAGAAGTTAATGCTTCCGAATTTTCCGCATTTGTAAATGATGAAAAATTATTCTTTATAAATGATCCGGCATTCAAAGCGGGAAGAGCAGGACTTATCGCCAACACCACCGCTCTTTTTGATTATATAAAAATCACAACTGATGAAAAATCTTTAAGTATTTATATCGAAAAAAAAGATAAAGAATTAAAAGAACTTGAAAAACTCAGAGAACAATATCCAAAACCAATATTATGGAAGAAAATCAATACAAAAGGTTTTGGAACCGGCAGACAGTTGAGGTTTGGACACTTGAAAAACAGGAAATGTCTTGATATTTTATTGGCGCAAAATATAAAACTTCAGCCTGAAAAAGATGAATATTCAACAATCCGCTGTCTTACGGCTGTTGATTTAAGCGGAAATATCCTCTGGCAGTTTGGCGAACCGTCAGACAGCATTGAAGCAGCTATCGCATTATGCGATTTGCCTGTACAGATATATGACATAGATAATGACGGCAATGATGAAGTGGTTTTTGCAAAAAATTTTAAGCTATATATATTGAACGGACAAAACGGAAGCATAAAAAAAATGACATCTCTTCCCGTATCCATTGAGGATGAAAACAGATTTGGTTTTTTATGTCCGGATGCAGTGATAATTGCAAACTTCAGAGGGAAAAAACATCCGTCGGATATTATTATAAAAAACAGATATCATCAGGTCTGGGTATATGATGAAAATCTAAATCTTCTATGGAATGCAAAAAGACCAAAAGGGAAACATCCGTCAAACACAGGTCATTTTCCTGTACCCTATGACATTAATAATGACCTGAGGGATGAGCTTTTTATCGGTTACACTCTGCTTGATTGTGAAGGCAAAGCAATCTGGAACCATGACTGGCCTGATCATACAGATGAAATTATAATAGGAAGGTTCAATCCTCATTCAGATAATATCCAGATCGCTACTGCATCCGGTGATGAGGGTTTTTGCATTTTTGATGCAAATACAGGTAATGTTCTGCATAAAGAATTATTGGGACATGCTCAACGGATTACAGCGGCAAAGTTCAGAGATGATATGCCGGGATTACAATTTTATGTAATTACATATTGGCATAATACCGGAATAATCTCATTTCATGACTGCACAGGTAAAAAGCTTTTCTCATTTGAACCCACGAGCTTAGGAAATATTTTAAATCCAGTTAATTGGACTGGTTTGGGGACAGAGCTTGCTTTATTGAATACAAATCATAAAAATGGAGGGATGATAGACGGTTATGGCAGAAAAGTCGTTTTATTCCCTGAAGATGATCATCCTGATCTATGCTGTGAAGCCATTGACATAACAGGTGACAAAAGAAGCGAAATTGTAACCTGGGACAAAGATAGTATCTGGATTTACACTCAAGACTGCGATTTTAAACAAGAAAAAATATATGATCCAATAAAACCATTTCACTATAACAACTCCAATTACCGCGGAGAATCATCTATACCAAACTGGACAAAATTCAAAAAATAAAAAAAGTCTAAAATTTATTAATTAAATATTATAAAAAAATAGCGTTGTTTTAATAATAAAAAAGACCTATAATTAATTTATTATAATACTTTTAAATTTATCTTACAAAGAATTTTAGTTTTTAAATGATTATGACGTAATATTTAAAGTTAAATACTCGAAAGTAATTGTATAATATAATAAAACTTTTTTAACTGATAATTAAAAAAATATCAGAAAAAAAAAGACAGGATTTATTATGGTTAAAACAAATAATATAAAAGATAATCTTGTAATCGAGTATGAAGACTATCGTGATAACAGATCAATCTTAATAATTAATATCAAAGGAATAATAGATTCGTTAAATTTCTTTGAATTTAAAAAAGCTGTTGAAGAGATAATATCACATAATTATAAAAAAATATTGTTTAACTGTCAGGAATTAAACAATGTTTCATCCACAGGAGTTGGTGTTTTTTTATCAATATATAAAGTTTTAAAAGAACAAAAAGGTGACATGATCCTGTTATCAATAAAACCACAGGTATATAATATATTTCATACATTGGGCTTTTCAAAACTTTTAAAATTCAGAAATAATCCCACATCAGCTCTGAGTGAGTTGAGTATTTAAAAATTGGATTTTAAGATTAGTATTATTCAGACAAAAGATATTTATCCAGACTATCAGTATTTATCTCAAAAACATTTTCGGCATTTCCCGTCATATAAACCGGATTATTTATCCCCTGCCATTCAATGGTCAAATCTCCGCCTAAAAGATGAACAACTGCTTTATTATCAGACTTGCTGTTTATTACTGAAGCAACAAGAGTTGCACAGGCTCCGGTTCCGCATGCAAGGGTTTCTCCTGCCCCCCTTTCCCATACAAACATTGTAATATCATTTTTTGAATTGACCTTAACAAATTCAACATTTGTCTTTTGCGGAAAAATATTTGTACTTTTTTCAATGATTGAACCATATTTTTTAACATCATCTTTGGGATTATCGGTAAAAATAACTACATGGGGATTACCCATTGATACAAATGTAAAATAAAAGTTTTCTGTTTTCCCCCTTACTATTCCGTCTTCTCCCGGGGACAGAGCTACTTGAGATGGATTTAAAAAAACAGGTTTTCCCATATTTACCATAATTAATGCATTCTTTGATTTATTATTTACGATCTGACATCTAATCAAACCTGCATCAGTATCAACAACGAGTTCATCCTTTTCTGAAATGAGTTTAAGATCCGCAAGATATTTAGTAAAACATCTTATACCATTACCGCACATTTCAGCCAGAGATCCATCTGGATTATAAAACTTCATCCTGTAGGATGCTTCTTTTACCCTCGAGTTCATCACTGCAATCAGACCGTCAGAGCCAACTCCATAGTGAAGAGAGCATATCTTATTTACTATATCCTTATTTAATTTATCTTTAATATCAAATAAAACTACAAAGTCATTTCCGCACCCCTGCATCTTCATAACAGGTCTGTTACTTGTTATTTCTTTTAAAGTCATTTAACTTTCCTTAAATTTAATTCATTTTGAAAAATCTGTTTAAATAATTGTCTTTTTCTAATCAAATCAACATCCTTGCCGTTTTTCCTTAATAATAATTCTGCTGCCTGATAATGTGAATTATAGTTAAACGGAGTCATTGCAGAACAGTATGCACCACAGCCTCCAACAACAATATAATCCTCCATATCAGGCATTCCCATTACTCTGGGTACAATATGACCGGTATCATCAAGACATTGAGAATCACCGCTTTCACAACACCTGCCAACTATTACTCTTTGGTCATCTTCCATATCAAATTGTTTTAAATCAAATTCATTTGATATTACCTTGCCTTCTTTTGAAATAATATAGAAAGGATGCTTAGAACCATACAATAAAGGTCTTGCATTGACCTCCATTCCGCCGTTTGTAACAATAAAAGTAAAACCTTCAACCCCTGTTTGTTTAATATCAATCACCTTTGTTACTAAAAATCCTACATTTGCAACAACATAAGTACCAGGTTCGATTTTCATAATTAGTTTTCTGCCTGTTCTTTTATAAAAATCCTCTATCTTTTTTTTTGCATAATTTCCTAAAGAAGCAATATCAGCTCTTTTTTCATCAGGCATCCTTGCGACTTTTAAGCCGCCTCCGAAGTTGATGTACTTTGCATCGGGAAAATATTTTTCGACAAATGATAATTCCCTATCAATATTATCTTTCCAGACTACAGGATCAGCTCCTGACCCTATATGAACATGAACTTCTTCAAAGATTAAATTCTTTGATTTTGCAAAATCCAAAGCTTTTTTTATATCCGATAAATGAATGCCAAAACAGGAATATTTATCACCTGTATTTCTCGTGGCTGATTCACCTGATCCTACTCCAGGGTGTACTCTGAATGATAATTTTACTCTATTTAAAACAGCAAAATCAGCAATAAGATAGAGTTGTCTTAAAGAGCATACATTATATTTTAATCCATTTTTAATCATTTTCTCCAGATCAATTCTATCTTTACCTTCAGGAACTTCCTGAGTAGTAAGCATTATTCTATTTAAAGGAATATTTGCAGAATTAATCCTTTTGGCTTCATTTAAAGAACTTGCATCAAATGATAAAGATTGATCATTTATTAATTGAAGCAATGCTTTATTAGAATTTGCTTTTACAGCATAGTTCACAATGATCCCGTAGGCATTCGGCATATTTAAAAGCTCATTGCAATTGTCAATTATCATTTGTTCATCATAAATATAAAAAGGGGTTTCATGTTTTTTTGCAGTATTAATAACAATGTCAGCAGTTAAATTGCTGTTGGTTAATAATTTATCAGATGATCCCATACTATTAAATCCTTTTATTTTGAGTTTTTTTATAAAGGTTATGTTTTGGGGAAATAATTAATCAGTAAAATTTTCTATTAACAATATCATAACATAATTATTTTTAAAGAGCAATATTTAATATACTAATGAGGGACAGAGCTTAAAAAAATTAAAATTGATTTGTTATTTAAATAGAATAGCTAAGATGTAAATTTTAGCAAATCTTCTGTTAAAGCAATTGCAACATCCACTTCTCCTCTAACTGTCGTTGTAAAAACTATTAAACTTCCATCAAAAGAAAACCTGGGATGAGGATCTATATGATAGACGCTGCCAACTGTATGATGTTCAGGGTTTAAACTTAAAATATTAACAGATTTACCTGTATCCCTATTTATAAAAATAACTCTGGAGGGACAGCCCCTGTAAAAATCTGTTAAATGATGCTGATCTGCAACAAGCAATCTTGCCCTGTCAAAGTCATGAGCATGCCAATATCTGCCCTGCCACAGATTTTCAACCTCAGCGGTTTCAATATTTACCCTGATTATAGCCGGACCACCCATTTGTTCAATCTGATTAACAGCAAATAGATGTTTTCCATCTTTATCCCACCATTCATGTGTAACTCTGGTTTTTTGAGGGAAGATAGGTTTAAATTCCCCATTCCTTTTTAAAATCCATAATCTGTCTTCGTATCTTGTTTTAATACCAGTTATAAGATCAGTCATATTTTCCTGAGCTAATAATGCTATGTTTTCATTCACGGGACAGATCTGTCCATGATTATACAAGCGATCAAATTTTTGCCAAACTTCATATTTTCCGTTTGTTATATTAATCGTTCCTGCAAAAAAATCATTGCCAGATTGAGCATCAAAAAAGAATTCTTTTTTATTAGGGGACATAGTTAAGTGTGTCGCAACCTGTTTAAAAATCTTAGTTCCGAACAAATCATCAGGATGATTTGTAATAATCTCAACTTTATCGTTAGGAAGAGGCCCTCTAAAACATATGCAATGCTCAGTTGCCCAATATACTCCTCCGTCATCACAAACATAAGGGGACACATCAGAAAAAGCTGTTTCCGGATAATGATTGATAGTCATTTTCTCAAAATCTATGACTCCAAGTGTTCTGCCGTATTTTCCCGAATTTGATGGAGGAAAAGCACAATAAAACCATAAAAATCTGTTGTCTCTGCTCAAAGATGAATTAACAAAATAAAAGCCCTGCTGTAATGAAGCAACTTTTTTTGTTAAAATATAAAATGTCACTCCGCTTTCAGGATCATTATATGGTGTGAAAAATTTCGAAAAGTCAGGTTTCATTTTTTATAATTATTATTTTTTAAGTTAAAAGTCAATTATTAAAATAAACATTATTAAAATCAACATCTGTATTTTTTAAAAAGCACATGAGTCACTCAAGCCGATGAACTATGCCAGTGCAGTTTTTTTGATTCTTCTTCTGTCAGTATCTTTTAAATATATTTTTCTTAACCTTATCGACTGCGGGGTTATTTCAACCAGTTCATCGTCATTGATATAGGAAAGGCACATTTCTAAAGACATATCAACAGGGGGAGTTAAAATAATATTTTCATCGGATCCTGCTGCTCTTAAATTGGTGAGTTTTTTTGTTCTGCCTGGATTTACCACAAGATCATTATCCCTTGAATGTTCTCCTATTATCTGCCCTTCATATACTTTAACTTGAGGACCAATAAAAAGCTTTCCCCTTTCCTGAAGACTGAAAAGAGCATATGCAACAGAAGTGCAAGGCTCCATTGATACCAATACACCATTAATTCTGTTTTTGATTTCACCTGAATATTCATCATAATCAAAAAAAACATAATTCATTATACCCATACCGCGGGTGATTGTCATCAATTCTGATCTGAATCCAAGCAGTCCTCTTGTTGGTATTTTATAAACAAGCCTTACAATACTGTTTTCCTGTGTCATTTCAAGCATTATGGATTTACGCGCACCCAGGCTTTCTATGACATTACCCATATATTCCTCATCAACATCAATGGTAAGCTCTTCATAAGGCTCCTGTTTTTTGCCTTCCATGAACTTATAGATAACTTCCGGACGGGTTACCTGGAATTCATACCCTTCCCTTCTCATTTTTTCTATTAATATTGAAAGATGGAGTTCCCCTCTTCCCGATACTTTATATCCTGTTGTTTCCGTGAGCTCAGTCACCTGCAGGGCAACATCGGCAAGCGTCTCCCTGAACAATCTTTCACGCAGATGTCTTGATGTGACAAATTTTCCCTCTCTGCCTGCAAAAGGTGAGTCATTGGGAATAAAATTCATAGAAATTGTCGGTGGATCAACATTGATTTTAGGCAGAGGAATTGGATTTTTTGGATCAGTTAAGGTTTCCCCTATTGTTATATCCTCCATTCCTGCAACTGCAACGATCTCGCCAACTTCAGCAATTTCCGTATCTTTCATTGCATTACCAATAAATCTATATACTTTTGTTACTCTTGCAGGTACAATAGAATTTTCATTCCTGTGTATAACGATTTCCTTATTAATGTTAAGCTGTCCGCTTGTTATCTTTCCAATTGCAAGCCTCCCAAGATAGGGGGAATAAGTTATAGAACTTACCAACATCTGCAGAGGAGCATTTGAATCTCCATTTGGACAGGGGATAAAATCAATTATTTTATCAAACAATGCCGTCATATTTTCTGTCTTTACTTTATAATCATTGGTTGCCCAGCCGTCTCTTGCAGAAGCATAAATAACTGGAAAATCAAGAATAGTATCAGGAGCATTGAGTTTAATAAAAAGTTCGAAAATTTTTTCATGAGTCCAATCACAGCGAGCTGCAGGTTTATCGATTTTATTTATAACAACCAAAATCGGTAAATTTAAGCTTAAAGCCTTTTTTAATACATAATAAGTCTGGGGCATAGGTCCTTCCGCAGCATCAACAAGTAAAAGCGCACCGTCAACCATATTTAAAATTCTTTCAACTTGTCCACCGAAATCAGCATGGCCCGGAGTATCGACAATATTAATAAAATAATCCTTATAAACAAATGAACCGTTTTTTGAAGTAATGGTGATTCCTCTTTCCCTCTCAAGGTCCATAGAATCCATAATTCTTTCACCGACAGACTGATTCTCCCTGAATATTCCACTTTGTTTAAACAATTCATCAACCAGAGTAGTCTTACCGTGATCAACATGAGCTATAATGGCTATATTTCTTATCTTAGCTCTATCCATAAATAATTTGTTCCTTTAAATAAATTAGATTTATCAAACTGATTTAATAATTGAAATATTAAAAATATTTTTGATTTTTTTAATATTGTTATTTGAAGATCAAAGATATTTAATTTGATAATGGAAAATAATATAAAAATTAAAAAAAGTCAATTATTATTAAATTTCG
>JAFGQB010000151.1 GCA_016935915.1 Spirochaetota bacterium | reverse complement strand
TTGTAATATTCTACATTGTCTCATAATATTCCTCCTGTTAAATTAATAAGAAAAATATAATAATCATTTATATAATTTGCAAAAAAAATAAAAAATAAGATTATGGGGACAAAAAATTAAAAAATAAGATTATGGGGACAGAGCTTTAAATTAAATTAAAAATAATAATATTATGATTCTCTCCCAATTTAAAAAATCATATATACTACTTTAATAGCTCTGTCCCCAAATGCAAAAATCAATATTTAAAACAATTAAAATAATTAAAATAATGTTAAAACTTTATGAAATTAGCGTTTAACCAAAGCCATTTCGTCAAAAAAAGGGCTTATTTAGAAGTTCGAAACAGATACAAACGATGTTTAATGAAAAAATAAGAAAAGGGGGAGATAAAATAAAATTTTTTAATTTTTAGATTTAATATTGTAAAATCTATTAATTGAAAAATTTATTATTATATTCAGCAAGAAAAGGTTCTGCGGGTTTTTTTCTGCATTTATAAATAACAGACGGATTAATGCCGGCTTTTTTTAAATTTTCCCAGTAGTCATCGGAATTAAATTGAACAAGCCTGTATGCTTTGTTATCGGGCTTATTGTTCCAGTCATACCATGGATTTTGTTTATTTATATGGCTGCCGATTCTGGAATTTATTACAATCATCTTGCCTACGGTTTCAAGGGTTATAAGTTTAATTATGTTTTCATTATCAGTAGTATTGGTTAAATCAACTGCAACTTTAGGATCATTGTAAGGGCTTGCCTTGACTCCTTCAAACCATTGACGAGCAAGGTGAACCTGAGATGAAGAGGCAAGTCCTGTACCATCATGTGTAAAATCACAGTTGTTAAAGACAAAACCATATGGGATATTATAATTTGTGCTTGGAGCTGCGATAAAACCAGATTTTGCTTGAGAACCATTTTTACGTACGCCTGACCATTTTATTTCGCAGTCTTTAAAATAAGCAGTACCATTTCCGAATATAAAATCAACATCACCTTGTATATAGCAATTCCGTAAGAAAACTCTTATGGTACTATCAGCTTTTCCTGAACAGATAAATAGAGTATCCTGATTGCTGATGAAGCTACAGTTGTCAAAATGCACTCTGTCTGCGGAGTCAACTTTAACAGCAACTGCCTGCTGAAGATTACCCGGACGTCTTTGATCATAACTGTTTTCAAAGGTCAGGTTTTTTGCCTGAAATCCATTGTTTTTAATCCATACCACTGCAGAACCACTGGCTCCCAAAGTTGAATTTTTAGAGACTAGTAAATCATACATTGATCGTATTTTAGGGTAGGTAATATCGGGTTTATCAGTGAAAACATTGGAACAGGGATTGAATTTTTTTGAATATTCAGATGATTTTAATCCCTGATCTATATCTTCGATTATTTTTGTTGATGATGCATTTTGATCTGATGAGTATAAAGTTATGGGAATCGGAGTATCAGGGATTATCAGTAATTCATTGTATATGCCTGGTTTTATTTCAATATATATTCTGTCTTTTCCTGCATTTTTTTCCATATCGAGACATGCTTTATTTATAGCGGATTGAATGGTTTTAAAAATTTTTTGATCTTCATTAATATGATATTTATCAACTATGTAGTTAGGTTCAAATTTTTTTAAAAATATCTTAGTAATATCAGGGACAGGGTTCCATGGATCGCATATTAAGGCTTTTGCATTTCCTTTATATTTTAAAACATGGGCAATTGAATAATATTTAGCTTGATTTGATTTTAAAAACGGTCTTTTTATTCTTGTTTTTTTTGTAACAGCGGCAAAGTAAGTTATATATAAAATTATGCTAATGATAAAAAATAAGAGAAATGAGCTTTTAGGCAAATTTTATACTCCCATAAATATTATTTATATTATATTTAAAAATTAAAAAAGAACATATATTATTCTGGAATTTAAATATAGAATATTGTCAAAGATGTAAATTTATGATTTTAAAATAAATAAAAAGAAGTTATTTGAAAAAAAAGATTATTTCATGTTATATTCAATCCATTTTTTTGGGCTCATGCCTGTATTTTTTTTAAAAACTGAGGAGAAATAAAATTGATTTTGATAACCGAGATAATCAGAAATCTCCGATACATTCATGATCTTGTTTTCCAGCAATGATTTTGCTTTTTCTATTTTTAGCTTTTCATGCAATTTTTGAATTGTGAGACCTGTCATTTGCTTTGTTTTTCTCATAAGGGAGGATATCGAAAGATTTAATTCTTTTGAGATTTCATCAAGATTAGTCGGTTCATTGATGTGTTTATTCAAATATTCTAATATTTTATAAGTGTTCAACAGATGTTTGTTTTCCTTATTGTTCATATCTATGTTTTTATCTGTTATTTTTATAATATTTTGTTCATTTGTTATTAACTTTTTATTTTTATTTAATAATGCATTTTTATTTAAGGCTTTATACAAGGCAGGACTTATGATTGCTGTCAGAGTATCATAAATAGGAATGTTAAAAGAACCCATTTCATATAATACATAACCGAGATAATAACCGTTATAATATAATAGATCAAAGAACATTGAATATCTGATATTATCAGGCAATATTTTCCTTGATATAATTTGATGTCTTGGAAAATATAAATCATTGTTTTTTATTAATATTCCACTCTCTTTGCTGTAAGCAAAAATCATATTTGTCTTGGATATATCTATCTTTGGTTCATCATGTATTGATAAATAAATGCCCTTTATATCTATTTGATCAATATGCTGATTTATTAATTCTATGATTTTATCAATGTCATCAGCGACAATAAACTCTTTTGCAATTAAAACCATGCTTCTATCTTTATAAACATCTCCTTTTTTTGAATAATTGATATAACTGTATGCAAGATCGATCATGACCCGTACCTGATGAAAAATATTTTCTGCTTTATGAGTTAAGTTTATATTACCTATAAATAACGGCAATAAGAGATTTCTGATTTCAGAAATTGCATTATGCCATACTGTGAGTTTTTCTTCAGTAACGTTTTTATAGTCAAAATAATATTTCTTGATTGAATGTAAGAATCTGTTTGAAGTTCCGCTTATTATATCATTTGTAAAACTGTCTAAAAGCTCTTTGGATATTGATGAATTCAGAGATTTATCGAATTTGTTGATTATATCATTAAATTTTAATATTAATGAATTGTATTTCTCCTTAATGAATATTTCTATTGGATTTTTATTGTCATTTATAGTTATGTTATGTTCTTTAATTTCAGCATTTACTATTTGATCTTCAAAACAGCCGCAGGATTGTCTGATGATTAATTTGCTTGGCATCAAAAATTTTTTAAGATTATTTTTTTTGTTTATTACTGACAATAAAATTATTACAGATTGATATCCCATTTGAAAAAAATGAGGATCAACGGTTGTAATCGGTGGAAAAGATCTTATACTGTTAAATTGATTATTGAAGCCGACTACCGCGGCATCATTCGGAATATTTATTTGAATGTTTTGAAGTTCTTCAATTAATTTTTGAGCTATTAAATCACTTACTGTTACAAATGCTTCAATATCCTTTTTAATTCTTAATTTTCTTTTTGTAAGAAAAAAATCAAGACTCTGTTTAACCTGTTGCCTGCTGTCAACATCATTGACTATATAAACAAGTTTTGGGTCAAAAGGGATGTTGTTTTCCTGCAAAATTTTTTTATATGTATTGAACCTTTCGTTATAATAAATATGCCCTTTGCATCCTATAAAAGCAATTTTTTTATAATTATGGACTTTTATTAAATGATCCATTAACTCTTTTATTCCAGTTTGATTATCATTCATTATTGAGGGAATATCCTTTATCGGGATGCCGATTGATACAACGGGTAAAGGGTAAAGGCTTTTATGAAAGGTTTCAATTTCTTCTTTTGTCATAAAATACTGTAAGGAAGAAGTTAAAGAGAGTAAACCGTCAATATTATTGAGATTTAAATAATTGAGCTTTTTTTTATAAATTGTATAATTTTCTATATCTTCGGCAAATGAATATCTGATAATACTGATGAAATTAATTATATTTATATCGAAATCTTTTGCCGCACTATTTATTCCTAAGACTATATCCTGTCCTATAATGCTTCTGAAATCTACCAGTCCTGCAAAACCTATTGATAAATATTTTTTTTTCATATATAATTTTAGAAAAAAATAACTTATTAAAATTATTTAAAATTTAATTCGATCCATTTTTTTGGACTTATTCCAGTCACTTTTTTAAAAACAGATGAAAAATAAAACTGATTCTGATATCCCAGCTGTTCTGCAATTTCAGAAATTGTGAGCTCTTTATTGTTCAGCAATATTTTGGCTTTTTCGATCTTCAGTTGTTCATGAAGTTTTTGTATCGTAAAACCAGTAAGCTTTTTAGTTTTTCTGATTAAGGAATTTACTGATAATTTAAAATCATTTGCCATTTTAATAAGATCCGTAGGATCATTTACATGATTGTATAAATATTCTAAAATTTTATGCCTGTTAATTGGCATGAAGTGATCGCTTTTAAATTTTTTTCTTTTTACAACTGATTCATTTAAAGATTCATCACTAACAGCATTAATATCATTTAATAAAAATTTTTTGCTTCCAGAGATTATATCCTGTTTTTTATTGCTGGTGATTGCTCTATAAATTGACGGGCTTAATATTGTTTTTAAGGTATCATAAAGTGGAATATTTAAAGATCCGAGTTCAAATAAAATAAATCCTAAATATGAACCTTTGTAGTACAATAGTTCGAAAATCATAGAAAATCTTCTATCTGAGGGCATTAAATCTTTTGGTACAATTTGACTGCATGGCAGTAATAATCCTGTTTTTTTTAATACTATTTCATTGTTTTTATAATGAATAAAAATTAACTTGGTATTTATAATTTCTGTTTTAGGTTCATCATATATGGAAAGATATAGTCCCGGTATATCAAGTTTATTAATATGTTTTTTTATCAGATTAAAAACCTTGTCCATATCATCAACCATCATAAAATCAGTGGCAATTCTGGCTATATTACCTTCTTTATACACATCTCCTTTTTTTGAATAATTTATATAGCTGTATGCAACATCGACCATAACCCTGGCTTGATGAAAAATGTTCTCAATTTTATTTGATATTTTATTATTGCCGAAATAGTATGGCAATAGGAGGGAACGTATT
This sequence comes from Spirochaetota bacterium, assembly GCA_016935915.1. Classification (GTDB taxonomy): domain Bacteria; phylum Spirochaetota; class GWE2-31-10; order GWE2-31-10; family JAFGQB01; genus JAFGQB01. The sequence goes on along the minus strand of JAFGQB010000151.1, from coordinate 6,063 downwards.
TCGGATATTATATCCTGCCATGATATTAATTTTTCATCGGATATATTTTTATTATCAAAAAAATATTTTTGAATAATATGCAGGAACGAACTTGAAGAATCACTGATCACATCCCGAGTTAAACCGTCTAAAAGTTCTTTGGCATGAGATTCATTTAAGGTATCATCGATTTTAATGATCAGACTTGTTATATTTTCTATTAATTTGACATAATTTTCATTGATATAATAATCAAAAGTTTTTTTGTTTTCATTTACTGATTCTTCTTTAATTTCAGCTTTGATGATTAAATTTTCAAAACAGCCGCAGGATTGTCTTATAATTAATTCACAAGGCATAAGAATTTTATTTTGGGGGATTGTTTTTTCAAACATTGAGTTTAGAATGCTTACTGACAAATAACCCATTTTAAAAAAATGCGGATCCAGCGTTGTAATTGGAGGCACTGATCGCACACTGTCCAACTGATTGTTGAATCCTACCACAGCTACGTCATTTGGTACTTTAAAACCCAGGTTTTTAATCTCTATGATCAGTTTTTGAGCAATCAAATCACTTACAGTAATAATAGCTTCAATGTCTTTTTTAAATTCTAATTTTCTTTTTTTTAAAAAAATATCTATCGTATGCTTAATTTCCTGTTGATCATCAACATTATTAATAATATGAACAAGATCGTTTTTGAATGGAATATTATTTTCTTTCAATAATTTTTTATATGCTGACAGTCTCTCGTCATATGATAATAAACCTTTGCACCCGATAAATGCCAATTTAGTATATTTATGATTTATAATCAGATGGTTCATTATTTCTTTTATGCTTGAATAATTATCGTGAAGAATCGACGGTATATTTTCAAATGGCATACCTATAGAAACCACGGGCATTGGCTTGAGGCTTAAATAAAAATTTTCAATTTCTTCCCTTGACATAATATATTTTAACGTTGATGACATGGAGATTAATCCGTCTATATTTGATAAATTCAGATATTTTAAATTATCTTTAAAATGTGAATAATTTTCAATATCCTCTGATGCTGAATAGCGGATAGTGCTGATAAAGTTTATAATATTAATATTAAAGTCTTTTGCTGCTTCTTCAATACCAAGGACAATCTGTTGTCCTATTATGCTTGTAAAATCTATTAATCCAGCAAAACCTATTGTTATTCTATCATTTTTCATAAATCTTTTTATGTTCTTTTAATTATCTGATTTTATGTAATTAAAAGTAAAAAAATAATATTCATATTTAATCGGCATTTAAAAGTCTTGTTTTTAATATGCCATATTATTAATTATTTCATATTTTTAACTTTTATGAAAGTAATTTTTTTTTTTTATTAATTGTCCGTACAGTATTATATAAAAAACAAATTTATAAATTAAGAATATTGAATAACAAATATAAAATATAATCAAAAAAAATAAACATAATTTCAAAACTATAAAATTATTAAAATTATTAAAATATTATTTCAAATTTTTAAAAAATATGTTAAAAAAACAATCATTTTAAATTATTGGAGTTTAATATCATAAAAGCATCTGAATTGAAAATTGGTTCAACTGTTTCAATAAATGGTCAGCCTCATATAGTGACAAATCTTGAAGTTAAAACCCCATCGGCAAGAGGTGCTGCAACTCTTTATAAATTAAGATTTAAGAATTTAATCACAGGGCAAAATATAAATAATTCTTTAGAAGGAGATGATAAATTTGATGTTATAGAATGTGAAAGAAAAACTTTGCAATTTCTTTATAAGGATAATGATTTTGCCAACTTTATGGATATGGAGAGTTACCTTCAATTTACTCTGCCTGTTAAGGATATGGAAGAAGAGCTGTTATTTTTAGTGGATGGCATGGAAAATATAACAGGATTAGTTACTGAAGAAAAACTTTTATCAGTACAACTGCCTTCAACTGTCAGTTTGAAAATAGTTGATTGTCCTCCTGAAATGCGATCAGCGTCGGCTTCAGCGCGAACTAAACCTGCAACGCTGGAGACAGGGCTTGTTGTTCAGGTTCCTGATTATATTGCTAATGGAATTTCTATTATTGTAAATACGGAAACAAAACAATTTGTTTCAAGAGGTTGAATTTAAAATTATTAAAAATTTCATAAGAAAAAACATTTTTTATTTTTTTTTATGAAATTTGAATTTATTATCTCTTGATTTCCTTTAATTCTCGTTGATTCCGGTTAATATTAATTGTTTTAAAATTTTTTCATAAATTTTCATCTGAATTTAAATTTTTTTGTTTGATTTTATAGTGTTTTTCTTTAAAATAAAAAAATTTTTAAAAAAAATAAAAAAAAATAATATTTTATTGACATACTATATATAGTGTTGTATTATTTCGAAATAGGAGTAAAAATTATATATTTAGTGTTTTAAAAAAAAGTGAAATTTTAACATGAAATGTCCTGTATGTGCTTGTTTAGAGGATAAAGTATTAGAAACGCGTTTTATAGGGGAGGGCAATAGTATAAGACGCAGAAGAGAATGTATTGCCTGCGGTTATCGATTTACAACCTATGAAGTGGTTGAAGAAAAGAAATTGATGGTCATTAAAAGAGATGAGAGAAGGGAAGTGTTCAGTATTGACAAACTTGCCTCAGGAATAAATAAGGCAATTGAAAAAAGACCAGTATCAAGGGTTGTGATTGATGACTTGTTAAGAGAAATCGAAGAAGATGCTATTAGAAGGGCTGGCGTAACACATGAAATATCATCTCATGAAATTGGTGAGATGGTAATGGAAAAACTTCATGATCTTGATGAAGTTGCTTATATCAGATTTGCATCTGTATATAGGCAGTTTAAAGGGGTCAATGAGTTTATCAGGGAAATTAAAAATATTAAAAAAAGATAGCAGGTGGTTCTTATGGAAAAAGGGAATAACAGCCAAACAAGCAAAAAGTTTGAAAATTTAAATGTTAAAAGTCAAGATATAAATGACTGGGAAAATTTTTTAGGCTATTCACAAAAAAAATCTGAAAATAATTCAATCATAAAAAGAGTCGTCAAAAGAAACGGTCAGATTGAAATTTACGACAGACAAAAGATCTTTAATGCGATTTTTTCTGCATCGGGTGCAGTAGGGATTGCAGATGAAACACTTGTCGATCATTTAACAACCGCTGTTGAAAATAAGCTTACAGAGTTTATGTCAAAAAGGCATCCGAACTCTGCTCCGGCTATCGAAGAGATCCAGGATATCGTTGAAACTGTTTTGATGGAAGAAAAACAGGCGGCAATTGCTAAAGCTTATATAATCTACAGAGCAAGACATGATGTCATAAGGGACAGTAAAAAATTAATGATCGACATCTCCTCAACAATGGACGGCTATTTAAGTCAGTCGGACTGGAGAGTAAATGAAAATTCAAATGTCAATTTTTCTCTGGGAGGTTTGATACTTCATAATTCAGGTGCCATAACAGCAAATTACTGGCTGAAAAGTATTTATCCCCAGGAGATCGCTAATGCTCATTATGAAGCGGATTTTCATCTTCATGATTTAAGTATGTTCAGCGGTTATTGTGCAGGCTGGTCATTAAGACAGCTTATTGAAGACGGCCTCGGGGGTGTAAAAAATAAGATAAGCTCAAAACCTGCTAAGCATATGTATACGCTGATATTTCAAATAGTAAATTTTTTAGGCATAATGCAGAATGAATGGGCAGGTGCACAGGCTTTTTCAAGTTTTGATACCTATCTTGCTCCGTTTGTCAGAATAGATAATCTTGATTATAAAGAGGTAAAACAGGCTATACAGAGTTTTGTTTTCGGAGTAAACACTCCTTCAAGATGGGGAAGCCAGGCGCCTTTTACAAATATCACTTTGGACTGGACAGTACCCGAAGACTTGAAAAACAGACCTGCAATTGTCGGAGGCGAGGAACTTGATACAACATACGGTGATTATCAAAAAGAAATGGATATGATAAATAGGGCATTCATTGAAATAATGCTTTCAGGCGACGCAGACGGAAGAGGCTTTCAGTATCCCATCCCTACATATAATGTAACAAGGGAATTTGATTGGGAAAGTGATAATGCAAAACTCTTGTTTGAGATGACGGCAAAATACGGCACGCCTTATTTTCAGAATTTTATTAACAGCGAGCTTAATCCAAGTGACGTAAGATCAATGTGCTGCAGGCTGCAGCTTGATAAAAGGGAATTGAGAAAAAAAGGGGGAGGTTTATTCGGCGCAGATGAGCTGACAGGTTCAATCGGCGTTGTTACTATAAATTTACCCAGGATAGGTTATCTTTCAAAATCAAAGGAAGAATTTTACAGAAGACTCGATTATTTAATGAATTTAGCAAGAGAATCTCTTGTGATAAAAAGAAAAGTCATAACAAGGCTTATGGACAACGGATTATTTCCTTACACTAAAAGATATCTTAAGCACTTTAATAATCATTTTTCAACAATCGGAATAAACGGCATGAACGAATGTCTTTTAAATTTTATAGGGAAAGATATAACTACTCCGGAAGGTGCGGAGTTTGCTATGGAAGTTTTAAAATTCATGAGGAAAAGACTTTCGGATTATCAGGAAGAAACAGGTGATTTGTTCAATCTCGAAGCAACACCAGCGGAAAGTACAAGCTACAGGCTGGCTAAACATGATAAGGAAAAATATCCGGATATAATAACAAGCGGGGAAAAAGATCCGTATTATACCAACTCATCTCAACTGCCTGTAGGCTATACTGACGATATTTTTTGGGCGCTTGATATGCAGGAAAAGCTGCAGATGCAGTATACAGGCGGAACTGTTTTTCATGCATTTATCGGAGAAGCAATAGATGACTGGAGAACTTGCAGGAATCTTGTTAAAAACATTGCTTATAATTACAAGATTCCTTATTTTACAATTACTCCGACATTCTCGATTTGTCCTGTTCACGGTTATTTAAAAGGTGAGTTATTTAACTGTCCGATTTGTTTAGATCAGGAAAGGGATGAAATTTTAAACAAGTTAAAATTATTAAAGCAGGAAAAAGAAGCTTTAATTAATAAATAAATCTTTGGGGAGGGATTTTTTATGAGAACAATTGATGAAATTAATAAAGAAATTCAATCTTTAGAGGAGCGATTAAAAAAAGTAAAAGGAACACAGACCGAAGTTTATACACGCATTGTCGGTTATCACAGGAATATCGACAACTGGAATAAAGGTAAGAGAGAGGAGTATAATCACAGAAAAGTTTATAAGGTTTTAAAGGATCAGATTGAAGAGAAAAATATTTTATCAAAAATTGAATTTAAAGATGCAGAAACAGAAAATTTAAAATTTCAAGCTAAAGATGTTAAGCAAATCAATCCGGAAAATATCAGTTTTTATAAAATTTTCACAAGCCAGTTCTGCAGGAATTGTCCGCCTGTAAAAGATTTTGTTTCAAGGCTGCCGTTTAAAGGTGAAGAGATCGATGTAACAACGGATCTTGGTATAAATGCTTCTACCAAATTTAATATAATGTCTACACCTACAGTACTTTTTTTCGATACAAACGAAAATGTAGTATTCCAGGCTCATGCTGTAAATGATATAAGAAATTATTTAACGGATAAAGAAAAGGTTTTAGTATAATTATTTTAATTACCATTTGGAGCCGTCTTTTAAGCTAAAATAGTTCTCCTGCTTTATATTAATGGTTCATTAAAGGCTTAAAAGAATGCTCCTTTTTTAATTTTTAAAAAAGGAATAGTTTTGGGCAAAATCAAAATCATTTTTTTTATATTTATTTTGTTTTTTCTTATTGCTTTTATTAATTGTTTTAATTTTGATAATGATGTTATTTATTATTACTCTGATGGGAATGCAAATCTTTATAAAATCAAGAAGAATTTTTTTGAATACAAACCTGTTGAAGAGTTGTACAGTTCGACTGGCATTTACAGCGGCGGAAGGTATTTTACAACAAAATTGCCGGATGAAGAATTTAATGTGATAAGGATTTACATTAAAAAAGCCATAAAAAATAAAATTGATCATATAAACAATAGAGAAAAAGGGAGCGGAATGATTATTATCA
>JAFGQB010000150.1 GCA_016935915.1 Spirochaetota bacterium | reverse complement strand
CCTGTATCTTCATATCTGTATTTTATTCTGGATGAAATATCATTTTGTGAAGAACCATATCTGAATTCATTGACAGAGTTATAAGTTGAAGGGTCAATTTTCATCATGAATATATCATTTCCGCCTAAACTTGAAGTTATAAATGAATCACTGTTTGTTGTGCCTGTTATATAAATAAAGCCGTATTCATCTGTTGTAATTCCCGTTGATAAATCATCATAATTTCCGCCGAATTGTTTGAAATATATTTTTAAATAATCATCTTTTTCGTATTTAATAAAGAAAAAATCAAAACCGTTTGAAGGTGTTGAAGCGCAACCAGTAAGATAAATATAATTATTATATATAACGATATCAGTTCCGATTTCCTGTGTATTTACTCCGCCTTGATCACCCCAGATTTCAGTTGGATTTAAGCTGAGATCATATTTTGCAATAAAATAATCGCTTAAACCGTAATTACTATAAAAAAGACTTCCTTCTGTTCCGCCTGCTACATATACTCCTGTAGAATCTGCTTCTATTGCATTTCCACTGTTGTAAAAGATATCATTAAATTGGATTGAATTTATATATTGACCGTTTGAAGAATCATATTTTGCAATAAATGTATTTCCTGTTTTATAACTATTAGTTCCGAATAAATTACCGTGAGTTACTCCAGTAATATATATAAATCCGGAATGATATTTAATATCATTAACATAATCATCACTGGAGGATCCTATTTGTATAGCCCATCCTCTAAAACCGTCTGGTTTAATTTGAACAATAATTATATCTGTTGCTCCTTGATGAGTATCATATAGGGTTGTTTGTGTTGAACCTGCAATAAAAATATTTCCTGATTCATCTGTAGTTAATGAGATTCCTTCATCAATGTCATTTGAACCAAGGATTTGACTGAATAAATCTTCGGAACTAGAAGAACTTGAAGAACTTATGCTAGAAGAACTTGAAGAAATTAAGCTTGATGAACTGGAAGAACTCAAGCTAGAAGAACTTAAAGAACTTAAACTATATCCTCCAGAAGTACTGCTGTTACTTATACTGGTTTTGTTATCACTATTTTTATTAAAAAGGTCATTCCATTCATCTTCACTTAAAAAATCATATCTGGTACAATTGAATGAGTATGAAATCAAAATAATAAAAATAATAAATATGTAAATAAAATTTCTTTTCATATTAAAACCTATTATTTGAAAAATAATTTATTACTTTTATTATTTTTTAAAATTTTTTTGAATTGATAAATATATTTTATATCATAATTTAAAAAAAATCAAATATAAAAAAGAATTTTTATTAAAATTATATATTTTTTATATAAATTCTTTAAAATATTTATAATATTTATACAAATTATATTTTTTTTTGATTATTTTTTAATCTTGAAATTATTATAAACAGCTAATAGCTCAAATCTAGAGTGGACATTTACTTTTTTAAATATATTTAAAACATGATTTTTAGCAGTGCCTTCTGAAATAAAAAGAGTGTCGGCTATTTTTTTGGTAGATTTGCCTTCTAACAGATAGTAAAGGATCTCCTCTTCTCTTTTAGTAATATCAAAATGAGTTATAAAATCATCTGATTTTTTAGGTCTGTCAAGGAAAAATGTTCCGCTCTGGATCAAAAGATCATTGCTGTCTTTAAGCAGTATTCTGAATTTCATGTCTGCAAAATGTATGGTATCTCCATCATTTAATTTTATAGCTGTTTTTATCCTTGACTCATTTACAAAAGTCCCGTTTGTACTTCTTAGATCCTGTATCATTAGGTATGTGCTGGTCATGAAAATTTCTGCATGCCGCCTAGAAATGTTTTTTGATAAAATAGATAGACTGCAGTCATCCCTTCGTCCTATGATGAAAGGACTTTTATTTATAGGGATTACCCATGGACGACCGTCCTGAAGAGTGCCTTCTAAATACCAAGTTTTATTAATTCCGGTTATTTTACCCATTGTATTTTTTTTAATTCTTTTTTTTAATTTTTTAATAATTTTAATTATTTATTAAAAAAGTGTCAAGAAAAAAGTTTTATATAGTTTTTTGTTGCACATAAAGGAAAAAATATATTTTATATTTAATATTTTTCTTTTAAAATAAATGTAAATTAATTATATTTTTAATTTTAATAATCTATAAATATTATAAAAAAAAATAAATTTAATAGGAGTAATATAAAATGATTATAGATTTTATTAATGCGTTTTTTATGGGAATTTTATCTTTTATTTCTCCCTGTGTTTTACCGTTAATTCCTATTTATATTTTTTATATAACCGGCTTGAAGGCAAGCGAAAAAATCGATAATAAGAATATTTATCTTTTTAAAATATTAATGTTCATAATAGGATTTTCCCTGATTTATGTTTTTTTGGGATTATTGATAAGCATTTTGACCTTTTTTGCAAATCAAGCGGTTTTTAAGTTTAACATTGGCGAAAAGTTGATAAGTTTATCTATAAAAGATATGATTAATATTTTTTTCGGTATTATCATTATAATATTTTCACTTCACTTTATGGGCATTATTAAGATCTTTTTTCTTAATGTGGACACAAGGATGAATGTCGACAGCTCAAAAAAGGGTTTTTTCAGTCCTTTACTGATGGGAATGGCTTTTGCTGCAGGATGGAGTCCTTGCACAGGTCCTTTTTTAGGCTCTGTTTTGGGGCTTGTCGCATCACGTAATTCAATAGGTAAGGGTGTGTTTTTGCTTATTTTTTATTCGCTGGGCATAGGTATTCCATTGATAATAACTGCTCTTTTTTTTAATTATATAAAGCCTTTTGTTGATTTTTTAAAGCGGAATTCAGAGAGAGTAAAATTGATTGGAGGTATTTTCCTTTTATTATTTGGTATCTTAATGATATTCGGGCTATTTGGTAATATATCATCTTATATTTTTAAATTCGCTTATTTTTTGGAAGACTCTTTGCCTTTAAGCAATTACATATTTTCATCGATTATAATATCAGGAGGTTTATTTTTTATAATCCTGTCATTAATTTTAAGGAAAAAATATATCATTTATCTGTCAATTGCTGCAGTTTTATTGATTATTGGTGTTTTGAGTATATTTAATGTTTTGCCTGTTATAAATTGGCTGATAAAATATCTTACATATACAGGCGCTTAATTTTTGATTGAATTTTATATATAATTTATCATATAATATATATACTTTTCATAGTTTTTATATTATAATTACTAAAATAATTAAAAAATTAAAAAAAAATTTAAAAGAATCAATAAAATTTAAAAAGTATCAGAAGTCTATCTAAACAGTTTTATTTAATCAATGTTACATTAAAAAGTGGGATATTTATTTGTGGAATATAGGAGATTAAATATGCTATTTAGAAGGATTTTATGCGCTTTTCTAGTTGTCATATCAGTGGCACTGTCTCACTTAAGCTGTAACCTGCCTGCAGTAAATGATGATGATATTGAGAAGATATCAGATGAGTTGGAAAGCAATAAATACGATAAAATTGACGATTCAAACTTTAATAAATAGTTTTTTTATCGCAATAACCATAATTTAATAGTCAATATAATTCATTTCTAATTTTTAAACCTATTTTTATTTTTTTATTAAATATTTAATAATTTTAGAGTTTTTTCAGTTTAATTCTTTATATTTTTAAAATAAGTTTGAAATTTTATTAAATTTGAGTTAAAATTAAATTAGTATCTGTTTATACAGCTAAAAAAAATATTATTTTATAAGGAAGGTTTTCATGTCTTATAAATCGTCAGTTAATTTAATCATTTTTTTTATATTATTGATTTCTGCTTTAATATGGATAACAAACTGTGCAACGCCGGTTGATAATGATGATGACAACGGTTCAACTGTCAAGTCTTCATCAGCGTTTTCTTCTGAAGTAACATCTTCTTTTTCGTCTGAAAGCCAGTCCTCAATAGAATCATCAGGTACTTCGGAGAGTGATTTTTCACTGAGTTCAACATCATCATCGATGAGTATATCATCTTCTTCTGAAATTATATCATCTTCCTCATTGACTTTGTCATCATCATCGGCAGTTTCGTCAACTTTCTCATCATCAGTATCTTCGACGATCATGTCCTCATCTTCAGCTTATTCATCGATATTGAGTTCTGCAGGGTCAAGTTCATCTTCATCCATAGCAGTTATTTTTTATGATGATTTTGAAGATGGTGATGCAAACGGCTGGGCAACAAACAGCGGTACATGGACGGTTATTGCTGACGGTTCATATGTTTACAACGGAGCAGGTACTTCAACAACATGTTATAGTTATGTGGGTGATACAGCATGGTCCAACTATGTGGTCTATGCAAAGATAAAACCCATGATATATAACGGAACAGACAGGACTGTTGCTCTGATGGCGCGATTTCAGACCACCAGCAATTTTTATTTTGTAAAACTAAGCAATGCTAATACCATATCCATTAATGTTAAATCAGGCGGCGCTGTCACAACCCTTGCCAGTAAGTCCTATACTGTTCAGACCGATACCTGGTATAATGTTGGTTTTGCTTTGAACGGCAGCACGCTTTCACTTTATATTAATGATATTTTAGAATTAACAACAACAAACGGCACATTCAGTACTGGAAGGATCGGTTTTCATTTAATTAATGCATCTTCAAGATTTGATGATATGCTTGTTACAACTGATTTTCCTCAATCCTCTTCGTCAAGTGTCAGCTCATCATCCAGTCAAGCACAGTCCTCAGCTTCATCTCAAGCTCAATCCAGTTCGGATTCTTCTTTCAGTTTTTCATCCATTTCAGCTTCAGGTGAATATTTCGTTTCTCCTTCGGGAAATGATTCCTATCCGGGTACTATATCACAGCCTTTTTACACAGTAGCTAAAGCTGTAAGCGTTGCAACACAGGGTAATGTGATTTATGTCAGGGGGGGTACATATTATTATGATACCATGGTGACACTGTCTCAATCAGGTACATCAAGTGATATGATAATGATCGTTAATTATCCCGGCGAACATCCTGTTTTTGATTTTTCCAATCAACTTTATGCTTCTGAAAACAGAGCTTTCCTGCTTACAGGCAATTACTGGTATCTTAAAGGGCTGGAGATATGCTATGCAGGGGATAACGGTATTAAACTGGAAGGCAATAATAATATAATAGAACAATGTGTTCTTCATCACAACGGCGACTCAGGTATTCAACTGGGATTCGGGCATGATTTTTCTGAATCTCACCCCGGTATTCCTGAAAATGACGGTTCTTATTGTGCAAATAATACCATAATAAACTGTGATGCATATTTTAATTTTGACTTTGACAGCAAGGGCGGGGATGCAGACGGTTTTGCATGCAAGATGCATAATGGCATGGGTAATGTTTTTATCGGATGCAGAGCTTGGCATAACTCGGATGACGGCTGGGATCTTTATGAAACAGATTATGCAGTAGAGATTATAAACTGCTGGACATGGCATAACGGAGATAAAACCGATTTTGATGCAATATATCTAGAAAAAATGGGAGTGCCTATGAGTTCTTTCTCAGGTAATGGCAATGGTTTTAAACTGGGCGGAGATGGTACAGGAGGTCAGTCCAAAGGAACACATATTGTGAAAAATTGTATATCATTTGATAACAATTTTGCATCAAAAAAAGGTTTTGATCAGAACAGCCATAAAGGAGGTGTGATTGTTCATAATTGTATTTCATTCGGTAACGGATATAATTACATGTTTGAGACCAACCCGACTGATGGAGCTGTTCAGGAATTTAAAAACTGTGTGTCCTTTAATCACCAGGCTGCCATGGAGTATGAATTTTCCTCGGAAACGGTTTTTGATCATAACAGCTGGAATCTTTCTGTAACAGCTGATTCATCGGATTATTTGAGTCTGTCTGAAAGCCTTGCCATGGCATCAAGACAGTCAGACGGAAGTCTGCCAAATAATAATTTTGCAAGACTTTCAACAGGCAGTGATCTCATAGATGCAGGTGTGGATGTGGGACTTCCCTATAACGGAACATCCCCGGACCTTGGAGCAATCGAATATTAAGGTTTAAAAACTAAATTTATACATCTTTTTCCGATGGTTTTGTCGCACAAAAAAACGCTTTAAAAAAAAAATTTAAAATTTTTTAAAAAAACAGTTGATTAATTTTTAAAAATATATAATTATATCCTCATATATAAAAAGTAAAAATTGTTATTATGAAAAAAAGTAATTTAAACTCATTTGTTCCTACATTTGTTATTTATATTAATAATATTCGTCTTGCTTTAGAGAAGGAAATTCTTGTTAAAGAAATTTTGATCAGTGAAAATATAAATTTTCCTTCAAAAGCCCTTATAGTATTTTCTGATATGAAAAATCACTGTCAGACCGATAGTGATTTCATGGAAGGAAATAGTATAAAAATTCTTCTCGGATATAAAGACCAGCTTGAGACGCTATTTGATGGTGTGATAACCGGCAAAAAAGCCCTGTTTTATGAAAACTTAAGTCTCACAATAAAATGTGTAGATCCGTTATTTTACTTTGATAATGCCGTTAAGGTCAGATCATTTTATAATATCAATTCTTATGAACTGATTAAAAAGATCACAGGGGAATATTCTTTTGATTTTGAAGCTGATATAATAAATATAGAATTTAAAAATTTCATACAGTATTACAAAACAGATCTTCATGTTTTGCATGAGCTTTTAGATTATGACTTTGGAAGGATTTTTTTTATGAATAACAAGCTTTTTATAAAAAAAATAACCAATTCCCAGGATGCTGATATTGTTCTTGAATGGGGCAAAAGCCTCTCTGAACTTAATGCTGATCTAGACTGCAGAGGTTTGATAACTGAATCAGTAGTAAAAAGCTGGAATTATGATAAAACCGAAGCAATAAGCGGAAAAGCCGTTCTTAATGATCTGTCTTTTAAATTGGAAAACAAAAAAAGCGGACAGGAATTATTCAGTGAAAATTTCGGTGATTCTTCCGAAACATTATTCATGGAAGATTTAAAGGATAATAAGTCATGTGAAGATCTTGCAGATATTCGATTAATTAAAAATTCGTTTAAATTCATAAATGCTAAAGGAAAATCTCAGGGTAATAACAATATAAAGACAGGTGAAATAATCAAAATAAAGGGTGCAGGAGATATTTTTTCTGGTAATTATCTTGTAAAATCGACAAGACATATTTTATCTGAAAAAGGTTACATGACTGAATTTGATATATCAAAAAATTGCTAAAAAAAGGAGGTGCAAGTTTTGAATGATTTTTTATCGGATTTTTATTACGGTATGGTAACAAACAATGATGATCCTGATAATCAGGGAAGAGTAAAGGTGAAGATTGAAGTTTTAAATGATATATATGAGACTGACTGGATACCTGTATTGTCATTTTTATCAGGTGATAATTATGGTGCCTTTTTCATACCGGATATAAATGATCAGGTGATAGTCGGTTTTATGGATTCGAGCTTTGAAGAAGCGTTTGTTTTGGGCGGTATATGGGGCGATAAACAGAAGCCCCCTGAAACATGCCTTGATAAAAATAAAAATAATTTGAAGTATATAAAGAGCAAATCAGGTAATATGATAGTCTTTGATGATTCAGACGGTGATGAAAAAATAAAAATTTTATCGGGTGATAATACAAAATTGGAAATAATAAAAAAGGATAATTTGCTGAACATAGAAACTGACAATGATATTATTATAGAAGCAAAAAATAATTTAAAAGTTCAGGCATTGGAGATTGAGATAATTTCCGAGAAAGATTTTGATATTGGATCAGAGAGTATTAATATTGATGCAAACAGAGGAGACATAAATATTGCTTCGAATAATATAAAAATTAATGCTGAAAATATTAAACTAAATTAATAAAGTTAAAAAATTAATAATTATAAATTTATGTAAAAAGTGAGTTTTTTATGAATAAAAATTTCAATAATGATGGTTTGAATAAATCGTCATCCCGGAATGATTTATTTTCAATTATGGCTGATTTTTATGCGATTGATTATTTTACCGCATCGGCTTATCTTGAAAAAATAGGATTGAAAGTATCACAAATAATTTATCAGGAAAGTAAATTTGCTGATTTTATAATAATCGATCAGAATATTAAGCCTGGTGAAAAAATAAGTAAAGATTCAATGATAATTTTCACTCTATCAGGGAAAAATCCAATTAATTATCTTACTTCTGTTTTTATAGAAAGCGATGAAAAGAACAATGATTTTTTAAAAAGATTTTTATGGATATTTCAGCATATATTTAATTCTATGATATTTAAACTGGACAATTTATATAAATTTTTTGATCCGATGATGTCTCCAAATTATTTTTTTAATTGGATATTCTCATGGTTTTATAAAAGTTTTGATTATGAAATCCATGAAAATAAATTAAGGAAATTTTTAAAACAGTCTTTTTATCTGAATCAGCACAGAAGCACCAAAAATAGTTTGACTCTGATATTAGAAATAATAACTGAAATAAAACCGGAAATTATTGAAAATTATATACCACTGAGTGAATTTAAGATTGAAAATGATGTTCTTTCTGAAAAAGTGATAATTGAAAGAAATTGTACAAAGAATTCATTCACAGTATATTTTCCCGTTGACAGTGATTTTTTCAGTATAAACGAAATCAGGACAATAGACAAAATAATCAAATCGGAAAAGCCTGTTAACAGTGAATATTATATTTTATTTAAAAAGAAAAAAAGTATTAAGAACAATAATGATTTAATAATCGGTCAAAATATTTTTTTGACTGAATGATTATTTATAATTAAAAAAAGTTATTTTTTATCGAGGTGTTATTATGATTGAAAGTTTAAATGTTTTTAAAAAACCGAATTTTTTTAATGGTTTAAAAGCTGCATCAAATTTCTGGAATGAAATGTTGGATTATTTCACATTCAAGGAGAATTTCTATAATCTGTCTTTGCATGGATACGGGGTTGTACCAAATGTTCTTGATGAATTTAAGATTACATCTGTCAAAAAAAGTTCAAACTTATTGCTGATAGTCGGAAGGGGAGCAGCTGTGGATTATAACGGAAAAGCAATGTTTTTATATCATCCTCAGACAGTTTTAATAGATTATAAAAAATACAATCTGCCTGAAACAGTTTATATTACGATAAAGTACAATGAAGTTTATGATGATTATTATATTGATAATGAAAATCCCGAATATCATGGATATAAAAAAAGAGTGGAATCAGCTCAGATCGATATAAGTAACGAGGAACCTGAAAAAAACAATATCATTGAACTTGCAAGGATTTATTTAAAAGAAGATGAAAATAAGGATATTAAAGCGATTACAGAGCCGAAAGATTATTCAAATCCACAGGTTAATGAAATTGATACAAGATTTGTTCCATGGATATGCGGTGCTAAAAAAACAGTTTCTCCCATTTTAAAAAAATTTTTAACGGATTTATTAAATGAAACGAATATCATTGCAAATCATACTGATGATATTATTAATCTTACATGTTTGAAGGAATTGAAGCTTGTTTCATTGATCGCAAAAATGATAGTACAGTGTGGCGAACTTTTATTTTCGGATATAATTAATATTTTCAATCCAATATATGAGATTAATAATCAATTAATTCAGCAAATGCTGGATTTTGAGATAAAAAATGAAAAAAGACTATATTCAATTAAAAATAATTTCGGCATTTTCAGAACAAAAGTTCATGAAATGGGAGATCTTGTTAAATATTTTGATGATAAACTTGAAACAATAAATAAAATAATAAAAGTACAAAAGGATATTTTGGAATGTTTAAGGAATATATTGGTTTTTAAAAAAACAACTTTTGATGATTTGTTTATAATAAGTTATGACCTGCCTGGATTTCTGGTAATAGAAGATGAAAAGTATTCATTGGTAGAATATCTTGATTTTAATGATTATGAGACTGAAAAAATTCATGAATTTAAAAAGGAAAATATTAAAGATTATTCAACAAGTAAAAGTTCGTTTTGTTATCCGGACTCTGTCATGGTAAATGATACTCTGAAAAGATATGCCGGCGGTAAAATATCATTTAAAATAAGGAATTTGGTTAAAAACAGAGATTTATTAATGATAAGAAGAACGGATGTTTTTCACGGCAATTATAAGGTTCAGATTTTTTTAAATGATCAAAAAGTAAAAACATTAAATATTGACTGCAGAGATACAAAGTGCAGATGGCGTAATATAATATGTTTATTTGAAGAAAAATTAATTATCGATGATTCAATAAAAATTTCATTTGAGGTCACAGATACGGACAATGATAATTTCGGTAAGATATGGTTTTATCAGAAAATTTAGAATTTTTCCAGAGAGTGCGCTTTTAGGACACAGAGAAAGAGAATTTATTTATTAACTTTTTTATTTTTGTTTGAATAATAGATATTAGTGTTCTCTGTGTATTTAGGTTTACTTTAACATATTATTTTCAGTATTTCTATTATTTATTCT
>JAFGQB010000149.1 GCA_016935915.1 Spirochaetota bacterium | reverse complement strand
TGTCTCCATGATCAGTTACCTGATACCATAAACCTGTTTTTTTATCCATATATTTCAACACTGCATCGATCATATCTTTAAAGATATTAAGGATTTCTTTGATTTTCGGATGATCTTCCGGGAAGAAATCCAGCATGTCCAAAATACCCATACCATACCAACCAATTGCCCTGCTCCAGAAATTAGGTGATTGTCCTGTTTGTGGATTTGCCCAGTACATTTTTTTTGTTTCATCCCATGCATGATATAATAATCCTGTTTTTTTATCTTTTGTTTTTTCGGTTATCAGCAATATCTGGTGTGCAATATCATCGAAATTTTCCGGTTTGTCAAAAGTTTTTGAAAACTGAGCATAAAAAGGATGCCCCATATAAATTCCATCAAGCCACATTTGATAAGGATAGATTTTTTTGTGCCAGAATCCATTTTCTTTTGTTCTTGGATGGGTTTCTAGCTGTGACATTAAAATAAAGATCGCTTTTTTATATTTTTCTTCTTTTGTGGTCTCATATAAATTAAAGAGTACCCTTCCGCAATTTATTTGATCTATATTGTATTCATCAACTTTATAAGAATTAATTGTTCCATCTTTATTCACATAAGAATCAATAGTTTTTTTAATATATTGATAATATTCTTCATTCTTTGTTTTTTCCCAAAGTTTTTCTAATCCTAATAATAATAATCCGGTAGTATAATCCCACTGTCCTTTACTGCTTTTTTGATACTGCAGAGAGTCTTTTCTTCTATACATTTCCGATTTTGCCATTCTTTCTGCCCATGACAGCTCAATAGAAATCGTATTATTCATTAAAAAGCCTCCGAAAGTGTAAAAAAAGTAAATAATAAAAAAATTAAAAAAAAATTTAAAAAAACTATAAGATTATGATTTAAATAACTAAATTATTTTTTGAAAAAAGTCAAGAAAAATAAATTTACAATTATACTTATTTACATTTATTTTGTTAAAAATGATTATATTATTATCATATATTAATTTTTTTAACATGTCAAAGTTTTAATTGATAAGAATTTATATAAAAAATATAATTTTCATAAATTTTATATTTATAATTAAGTTAACTTTTTAATTGACATTAAAAATTTTAGTAATTATAATTAATTCAACCATTAGTTTTGTATTAAGGAGTTAATTATACAATTTATTAAAGCTAATGCATATTCGGACTTTTTTGATTGTCCATATCTGTCTTCATGTAAATTCAGACAGGAATATCTTTTCGCTTTTGATGTTGCAAAAGAGGAATTTAATGATTTGTTAATTAATGGATGGAGAAGGTTTGGCTTATATTTTTTCAGACCAAGCTGTTTAAACTGTGCTAAATGCATTCCGATCAGAGTAAGGATAAATGATTTTTTACCTAGTAAAAGTCAAATCAGGGTTTGTAAGAAAAATAATTTTGTAAAATTATTTATTAAAAAATTAGAATACAGAGAAGAATTGTTTAATATCTATAAAGAACATTCACTGGATAGATTTAATCAGGTTGCAGATAAAGAGGATTTTATTGAAAGTTTTTTTTATGATGCTGTTCCTGCTTTTCAGTCTGAATATTATTTAAACGATGAACTTATAGCTTTTGGTTTTATAGATATGTCAAATGAGGCACTAAGCTCTGTTTACTATGTTTATAAAACAAAGTATAAATTTTTAAGTTTAGGGACATTCAGCATTTTAAAAGAGATAGAGTATGGAAAATCTTTAGGATTGAAATATTATTATTTGGGTTATTATATTAAAGAAAATCGCCATATGTCGTATAAGAATAAATTTAAACCTTATGAGTTATATGATTGGCATGGTAAAAAATGGAATTAAATTAAATCTGACTGGAGTTTTTATAAAATAAATTTTAAAAAATTGTTTTCTTGACATGATAAATTATTAAAAATATAATAAAACAAATCAATTTAAAAAAAAGAGTTTTTTTGTGAAAACATTTGCAACAATTATTTTGGTAATGTCGGGTATATGTTTTTTTACAGCATTTTATCATTTAATTGTTTATATAAGAGGATTTAAAGACAAGTCGCATATTGCATTTTCAATATTAAGTTTTTTAATAGGCATTTATGATATTATATCTGCCCAATTATATCTTTCAATTTTTGTTTATTACAATTTTTTAATACAAAACTGGCAGACTATAATTCTTACTTTAAGCTGTTTGGCATTTTATAATTTCATTTTATCATTTATCAAAAAGAAATGGGATTTTTTGGATTTTACAATAATCATATATCTAGTTATAAATGTTATATTGGAATTTTTTTCTCTTTTTATGAGACAAAAAAATTTATACTGGAAAATAAATGAGCCTTTAATAAAAGATATTAATTTTTTCAATTTTTTTTCAATCACATATTTTGAAAGTTCTCCCAATATACTACTGATCTTGAATATTTTTGTAATAATTTTATTATCTCTGTATGTTTTTTATTTATTGATGAATAAATATCTGAAAGATAGAGAAAAAAAATATTTGCCTGTCATAATTTCAATAGCTGTTTTTTTTATAGGTGTACTGAACGACATGGCTGTTTCAGTTTCTATTTATAAATTCATTTATTTAATAGAATTTACATTTATGGTCATAGTTTTTGCAATGACGTATTCATTAACGACCACCATTGTTGATTATGCAAAATTAAAACATGCTTTTTTAGAAGCACAAATGATTTACAAAAAATTATTTGAATCGGTTTCTGATGCTATTTTTGTTGTTGATAAAAATTCTGAGGATATTATTGATGCTAATCACGCTGCATGCAAATTGTTTGATTATAAAATTGATGAATTAAAAAATATCAAATTCAATAAATTGTATAAAAAAAATAAAAGTCTTCGTTATGATTCATATTCATCTGTCATAACATGTTTCAGGAAAAAGGGTCATGTTTTTTTTGCGGAAAACTCAACAAATGAATTGATTATTGATAATAAATCCTTAAAAATCATAGCAATCAGGGATATTACTGAAAAACTTGAAGAACAAAACAGGTTAAACCAGGAAAAGGAATTACTGGATATCACATTAACAAGTATAACAGACGGTGTCATAACAACTGACAATAAGGGTAAAATAATATTGATGAATAATGTCGCAGAGCAGTTTACAGGATATAAAATAAATGAAGCAATCGGAAGACCTTTAAATGAAATTTTTATTACAATGGATCAACAGGATAAAAATAGGGAAATGATAAAGGATGTTTTTTTAAGAAAAAATAAAATAGAACATATTAAAAATGTAATTTTAAAATCAAAAAAAGGTGAAAATAAACTGATAAAGAGGACTATAGCTTTAATCAAAGGAAAAAAAAACAAGATATTTGGGAGTGTAATAGTATTTACTGATATAACAGAACAGGAAAAGATTGAAAAAGAATTGATAAAAAGGCAAAAACTGGAATCATTGGCTATTTTGGCAGGCGGGATTGCTCATGATTTTAATAATTTTTTAGTAGGAATATTAGGAAACATTAATTTATTAAGATTTACACTGGATGAAAATCATAAATCATTTAATTTGATAATGCAGGCAGAAAAAGCAGCTTTAAGAGCAAAAGAACTAACACAGCAATTGCTCACCTTTTCAAAAGGCGGACTTCCTGTAAAAAAAATTACTTCCATTAACACAATTATTAAAGAGTCTGCGCTTTTTGCAGTATGCGGATCCAATGTGAAATGTTCAATAAATATTCCTGAAAATCTCTGGCCACTTAATGTTGATCCCGGGCAGATGGGACAGGTCATAAATAATTTAATTATCAATGCAAATCAATCAATGCCCAACGGCGGCGTGATCAATATTACAGCCTATAATATGAAAAATAGTCAAAACAATAAAAATCTGCTTCCGGAAAATCATTATGTTGTAATTAAAATTTCTGATGAAGGCTGCGGTATCAGCGAGAAGAACGTTGATAGAGTTTTTGATCCTTTTTTTACCACAAAAGAGGGTGGAAGCGGATTGGGTCTTACCACAACATATTCCATAATTAAAAATCATAATGGTTATATTGAGGTTAAATCCAACCTGAATAAAGGTACGACCTTTTTAATATACCTGCCTGCTGCTCCAAATGAAAAGATAATTATGGAAGATGAAACTGTTCATGAAGAATATAAGGGAAAAGGGAATATTTTAATAATTGATGATGACAAAATCGTTTTAAATGTAATTAGTAACATGCTTGATTATCTTGGATATGATTTTAGTATTGTTAATAACAGCATGGATGCTGTGGTGTATTATAAATCTGCAATTAATTCCAATAAACCTTATGATGCAGTAATAATTGATCTGACCCTGCCTGATGATCTAAGCGGTGAAGAAATATTAAAAGAATTAATTTCAATAGATAAAAACACAAAAGCGATTGTAACAAGCGGTTATTCAAACAGCCCGATTTTATCCAATTATAAAAAATACGGATTTGCAGGTATTCTGCAGAAACCTTATAAATTGTTTGAATTAAGCAAAGTGCTGCATGGTATATTGAATATCAAAAAGTAAAATTTTTTTTAAAAGCCATTGATCTTCTTGAAAGCCTTTAATGTATTAAGCATAAGCATTATTATTGTCATTGGTCCGACCCCTCCTGGAACCGGTGATATAGCTTTAACCTTATTTTTAACCTCTTCAAATGCCACGTCACCGACAAGCCTGTACCCTTTTTCGGTTTCAGGATCATCGACTCTGTTTACACCAACATCAATTACAACACAATCGCTTTTTACCATGTCGGCTTTGATGAATTGCGGCTGACCGATCGCAGCTATCAATATATCCGCTGTATTTGTTATCTGTTTCAAATTTTTTGTTCTTGAATGACAGATTGTAACTGTGCCGTCCGCAGAATCGTTCTTTTGAACAAGTATCATGGCAACTGGTTTACCGACAATATTGCTTCTGCCTACAACAACAACATGTTTTCCTTTTGGCGGAAAACCCGACTCTATCAAAAGCTTCTGAATGCCGTAGGGAGTGCAGGGATAATAAGTATCCTGTCCT
>JAFGQB010000148.1 GCA_016935915.1 Spirochaetota bacterium | reverse complement strand
GCCGTTGGGATCTGAGATATATCTGTATCTTTCGACCAAAGAGGGGGCACAGATGATAGCGAGTGTTGACCCGCATTTAGAGTTAAAGGTAGGGGATCATATAGAGATAGGCATAGTAATGAAAAAAGCGCATGTATTTGAGTCATTAAGAGGCTCTGAAGAATCAGAAGGCTCTGAAGAGAAATGCATTATTTAAGATAATTATTATTTATTATAAGCAAGAACGGGGTAAATCTTAAGTTTTTTTATTTTCCAATAAGTTCTTTTAATTTTTGATATCCAAAATGCATTAATAAATTATCCAATAAAATCATTGCTGTGTAATTTTCGGCAACAGGCCATATCCTTGCAACGATTGTCGGGTCACGTCTTGTAATTGCGGATAGCTCTTTATTTTCCAGTGTGTATTTGTCAATTGTTACCTGTTTTTTGGCAATCGTTGGAGTGGGTTTAACTGCAAGTTTCACGACAATTTCCTGTCCGGTTGATAGCCCTCCGGTTATACCACCTGCTTGATTTGATTCAAAATAAACCTTGCCGTTTTTAGATCTTATCTGATCATTTGTTTGGATTCCAGTCATATCCTTAACTTTAAAACCTGCTCCGATTTCTATACCTTTTACAGCGCCAATACCAAGCATGGTTCCCAGGTCAGCATCCAGTTTATGAAAAACAGGTTCGCCAAGACCTGCGGGTACACCTGTTGCAACAACTTCGACAATACCCCCTGATGAATCACCTGTTTCGGTAATTTTATTTACAGCCTCATTCATTTTTTCTGCAGTATCAACATCAGGACAGTTGACCACAGGATGTATGCCGTATTTTTTAATAATATCTTTTTTTTCAAATTTTGGAGTTTTAGCTCTGATCTCATCGATCTCATTTTCTATTTCTGCAAATATTTTCAGCTTTGTTAAAAATCTCATGTCATCTTTAATACGCTGCTTTTCGTATATTTCCTGATAAAAAGGATCATAATCTTTTCTCATTATTTTAAATTGATCAGCCTGTTTCTTTGCCATTTCAATATTTTCTCCTGAGTATCTGACACCGGCTAATTCTCTTATATATGAAAATATTTCTATACCGCATTTTTTTAAGATCTTTTTTGCTATATATCCTGCAGCGACTATTGTGCATGTATATCTGCCGCTGAAAATGCCGGCACCTATTGCATCATCATCCGGTCCATATTTAACAAATGATGCATAAGATGCATGCCCGGGTCTTGGGGTTCTGTTTGTATCCTGATATTGTTTTACATGTATATCATGCCTGTCGAGATTAGGTATTAAAATTGTTAATGGTGTCCCGTTGGTATGCAGTTTGTTATTGGCTCCTTCAATAGTATCACCGCAGTTTAATCCTGTATAAATAATAGGTAAATCAGGCTCTTTTCTTGGTGAAGAAAGTTCATCTGCTCCCGGTTTTCTTAAAAGCAGATCCCCATAAATTTCTTTTTCTGCTATTAATAATCCAGGGGGTACTGACTGAATAACAGCCTGTAATCCTTCCTGATAGGACCCCCCGGCTACAGTTACTTGAAAAAATCTACCAAAATGACAACCGTTCATAATTTACTCCATTTTTATTTTAAACTTTTAATATATATAATATTCTTTTAATGGTTAAATTAAAATTATTGATTAAATACATCATAATTAAGAATCTGTCAATGTTTTTTTGAATAAATCAATTTTTCTATTAAGATTATTGATATAATAATTATTAAAATTAAATTCTATTATCAATAATATTAATTTAATTCAATTTTCAATTAATAAAATTAAAAATGGATGAATAATAATTATTTTGATGCTTATTCAACAATATTTTTTGCAGTAAATAATAATTTAATATTATTTTTTTATTCTCTCTTTTTCAACAAATTCCAGAAAATTAGCAATATTGTCTTTTCCAACACTTTCTTCCAATTTTTTATAAGCATTTTCCATTTTTGCTTTAAACATAGATTTGTCTGGATATGTAATTTCCATTCCAAACTCTTCAAGTTTTTTTATTTCAGCATCTTCATCACTTCTTATTTTTTTCCTCATGAAATCTCCTGCTTTTTTGCTTTCTTCCTTTAAAATGATCTGTTGTTCTTTTGTCAATTTATCCCAGGATTTTTTGCTTATTACATGAACCATTGAGTTATATGTATGACCTGTCATGGTCAGATATTTTTGTGTCAAATAAATTTGATTGGAATAGATAACAGCAATTGGATTTTCCTGACCGTCGATAATTTTATGTTTTAATGCCAACGTCAGTTCAGAAAACGATATGGTTTTTACTGTTCCGCCCAATGCTTCGATTGCACTTTGTATTGGCAGTTCAGGCGGTGTTCTTATTATAAGTCCTTTTACATCATCAGGATTTTTAATCGGTTTAACATTATTTGTCAGATTCCTGAAACCCCATTCCCAGTTGGATAGAAAAATCAATCCCGCCCTTTTCAGATCAGGCGCTGCCCATTCGATAAATTTTCCATCAAGAACTCTGTCAGCATGTTTATAATCTTCAAATACAAACGGCATCATTACACATCCGAATTTTTGCGAGTACTTAGCCAGCTGTCCCTGGGTAGGGAGACTCATATCAATTTTACCTTGAATGTTTTGAACCAAAACTTCCGGAGGTGCACCAAGTATATTATTAGGATAAATTTTTATAATTATTTTACCATTTGTTCTTTTTTTAACTCCTTCAGCAAATCTTATGCTTGCTTCGTTACCGGCATGATTTGTTGCCGCAAAATGACCAAGTTTAAGTTCTATAGTTTCTGGTTCTTTAGAACAGGAAATTATCAAAAGAATTAAAATACAAAATAAAGAAAACTTAAAAGGTTTAATCATATTAAAACCTCTTTTAATAATCATAATTTAATTAATGCTATTAATTTTAATTTATCACTATTATTATTAAATCGGCAAAATTAATGTAAATTTAAAATAGTATTTATAATTTTAAAGTATAAAATAATTATTGAAATTAGTAAATTTTAAAATAATTCTTGATTTATTAATTTTAAAAGAATAATATTTAATAAAAAAGGAGTTTATTATTAAAAAAGAAGAAATTAAAGCTATAAGCTTATCAATTGATGTAGATAACAATAAGAATCTTATTATATTATTGAGTTCAGACGGTACTGTCTGCAGAATGGGCAATGGAACTTATGATAACAGCGATACTGAATTTTATTATGGCAAAATCGATAAAAAGATTTTCAAGAAAATGAACGATAGTATATCAGATGATTTTTTTAGTTTTGAGGGTAAATATATTTTAAGTCAGGCAGGGATTCCATGCAGAATTTTAATAAAGATCTATAATGAAAATGACACATTTATTTACGATTTTATTTATGGTTCAAAATTCAGTGGATTGCCGGATGAGATCAGAAATTTTATTGCAAATCTAATAGAAATGACAAATGAATGGTACCTGGCAGAGCAGACTAAACCAAAAGCCAAAGAAATTCCAAAAGAAGAACAAGAACATTTATAAAATTCTATTTAAAAAAATTTAGTTTAAATATTGTTATATATCCATCTAATAAATTTTTATTTAAGAGAAATTTCTTTTTAATATATTTTTTTTAAGGATGATTATGGAAAAATTAAATTTTGGTGTAATTGGTTTAGGCATAATTGGATTAAAACATTTAAATTATTTAAAAGAAATATCATCGGCTAATATATATGCAGTTTGTTCTCGTGTAAAAGAAAAAATCGATGAAACTGCAAAATTATACAAATGCAAACCCTATTATTCTTATCAGGAATTATTGAATGATAAAAATATTGACGCCGTTATTATTACAACTCCTCATGATTCACATGCAGAAATTTGCATTGAAGCGTTTAAAAAGAACAAGCATGTTCTATGTGAAAAACCCTTGGCTGTTGATGTTTTTGATGCAGAAAAAATTATTGATAAGTATAATGAATGTTTAAAAAATAATAGTGAGCTGAAGTTTTCAATAGTGTTCCAGCAGAGAACATTTGGATGCTGGAAAAAAATCAAGGAAATTTTAAATGATAATTTATTAGGAAAACTTATAAGGGCGACCTGGATTATAACTAATAAGTTCAGAACTCAGTATTATTTTAACAGTGCAAATTGGAGAGCTAAATGGTCTACAGAGGGAGGAGGTGTTTTATTAAATCAGGTTTCACACGAACTTGATATATATCAATGGCTTTTAGGAATGCCGGATAAGATAAGGGCTTTTTGTTCATTCGGAAAATATCATGAAATTGAAGTTGAGGATGAAGTTACAATATATTTTACTTATAAAAACGATCTTATCGGACATTTTATTGCAAGCACCGGAGAAGCTCCAGGTACCAATAGATTGGAAATTACAGGAGAAAATGGTAAATTAGTTTATGAGCATGATAAAATTAATTTATCTAAAAATAAGATTAAAGTATTCAAAAATAAAATTTCATCTTTAAATTTTATAAAGGATTCAAAAGAAATGTTTGGAAAACCGGAATATGAAATTATTGATATTCAATTTCCTTTGGATAATAATGATCATAAAGCAGTTATTGAAAACTTTACCAATGCTGTATTGAATAAAGAAAAATTATATATTGACGGCAGAGACGGGATAAATTCCTTGTATTTGTCCAATGGTGCAGTTTTATCGCAATTGGAAAATGAAACTATAGATATTCCATTTAAAAGTTCTAGATATAGATCATGGTTAAATAAATTAAAAAAAGCTTAATAAATAAAGCTATATTTCTTTTGTAATATCTTTCAGATATTTAACAAGTTCATCTTTAAATTCTTCTCTTTTTAATCCGTATTCAATGATAGTCTTGATATATTCAAACTTATTGCCGATGTCATATCTTTTACCTTCATAATGATATGAATAAATGTCTTCTTTCTCCAACAATAATTTTAATGCATCAGTTAATTGGATTTCATTGTTTTTTCCTTTTGGAGTTTTTTCTAAAACTTTGAAAATTGAAGGGGTCAATATATATCTGCTCGCAATAGCAAGGTCTGAAGGGCTTTCTTTGATTGAAGGTTTTTCTATTAAATTATTGACTTTATAAATCCTCTCATCTATTTTTGTCCCATCTATTATCCCGTATCTTGAAACCTTTTCTATCGGTACTTTTTCTACTCCGATCACGGATTGCCTGTGTTGTTCATAGATGTCAATAAGCTGTTGTGTCACAGGTATTACAGAATCTATGCAGGTATCTCCCAATAGGATTGCAAATGGTTCATTGCCGACATGCTGTTTTGCGTAATAAATTGCGTCACCCAGACCATTTAATTCTTTTTGCCTGATAAAATGAATATTTGCCATATCTGATATTCTTCTTATTTCGTTCAGCATTGATTCATCCTGTTTGTCGTTTAATCTGGCTTCAAGTTCATAATTTCTGTCGAAATGATCCTCTATAGCTCTTTTTCCTTTTCCCGAGATAATTAATATATCATCTATCCCTGAATCAATTGCTTCCTGAACAACAAGCTGGATAACAGGTGTATCGATTATTGGGAGCATTTCTTTCGGCTGTGCTTTTGTTGCAGGTAAAAATCTAGTGCCTAGACCTGCTGCTGGAATTATTGCTTTTTTAACCATTGGCTTCTCCTTTAAGATATGAACGGTTTTATTACTCTGACATTTATTTTTTTTAATTCTACTATTAATTTTGTTAAAACTTCGTCATTTTTATATGTTCCTATTATTGATCCCCCGGATCCTGCAAATTTTGCCGATGCTCCGCATGATCTGGCGGTTTTGATAATTTCCATATTGCTCTGGCTGATATTCATTATTTTGCATCTTAAATCAAAATTTTTATTTATCAATTCATGTAGTTTTTCACCATTTTTTTCCATGATTGTTTTTTTTCCTTCTTCTGCGATTTGCGCAATCTCATTCAAAGTTTTAATGACAGGTTCATCACCCTGGTTATAACGGACCCTTATATTATTTAACACATCCCCGGATACCTTGCTTAGCGTTGTTTTATACGCAATATAGATATTGTGCAATAGTTTTGTGTCTATTCTTTCATATATGCCGTAATTTTTTTTATCCAGATGTTTTTTATCAAAGTCCATATATACACAGCCTTCATAGCATTGTGCTACTCTATCCTGAAGTCCGGCAGTGATGCCGAGTTCATCTTTTTCTACAGAGAGCACCAGAGTGGGCAGATATTCAAGGGGTATATCTATTTCATAAAATTTTATCAATGCTCTGACAGTTGCTGTTACAATGGCACTTGATCCAGCAAGTCCTACCTGTCTTGGAATTGTTGAGTAATATTGAATTGTGAAATTTTTGTTGTCGAATTTTATCGAATTATCTTTTAAATACTGATAGAATTTTTTAATACTTGCTTTTATCAGTCGAGTCGCTCCGTAATATCCGTTTTCATTTATTGATTCAACCAGTTCATAGACATTTTTATAGGAATTAACATCTTCAGCTGAAGGTTCGATCCTAAGCTCGGGTGATTCATATATTATTACAGTTACACCAAAGTTTTTTACTATTATTGATATAGTTTTGCCGTAATATCCGTCGCTTGGGTTGCCTAAGAGTCCTGCTCTTGCAAAAGCTTGTGTTTTTATTATCATATATAAACTCTAATTATTTTTAATAAATGCTTATTTATGAATTCGACAAATAAACCTATAATATTTTGCATAATTTAAATATTTTTGCGTTAATTTTTATAATATTTTTACTTAATATTTCAATTTTTTTTTTAAATTGTTTAAAATATATCTTTATTGAATAAAAAAAGTCCGGCTTATATTTTTATATTTAAAATTAATCATAAATATTAAAAATGAAAGCCGGAGAATGGATTTGCAAAGATCATATGGAATAATAATTAAATTATTTATTTATTCGGCATATGATTTTATATAATTGTTAAATTCATTGTATATTTTTCCTGTTAAAGTTCCTGGTTTGCCATTACCGATTGATCGAGCATCTATTTTTACTACAGGCATTAATTCGGCGCCTGTACCAGAGAAAAAGCATTCATCGGCATTATACAGATCATACTTTGTCAGTGTTGCGAATTCTGTTTTTATATCTATTTTTTCAGCAAGTTTTATGATTGTATTGAGTGTTATACCTTCCAATGCACCGTGGAAAGAGTTTGGTGAATATAGCTTGTTGTTTTTTACAATAAAAATATTATCAGCCGTACATTCAGCTACATATCCCTGGCTTGTAAGCATTATTGCTTCAAGAACACCTGCTTGTCTGGCTTCGATCTTTGCCAGAATATTGTTCAGATAATTCAATGATTTTACCCTGACATCAAATGAAGCAGGCGGGATTCTCTGGGTGCTTGCGGTAATAACTGCGATACCGTTTTCGTAATGTTCTTTAGGATATAATGATATATTATCTACAATTATTATTATATTAGCTTTTTTGCATTTAGCAGGATCAATTCCGAGATCTCCGTCACCTCTTGTAACGACAAGTCTTATGTATCCTTCTTTTTTGTAATTTTTCTTAAATGCGTCAATGAGTGCTTCTTCCATTTCCTTTTCCGTCATAGGTATATCAAGAAATATGGTTTTTGCGCTTGCATAAAGTCTTTTAACATGTTCTTTTAATTTAAATATCGTTCCATTATAAATCCTTATGCCTTCAAAAATCCCGTCACCATAGAGCAAGCCATGGTCAAAAACCGAAACTTTTGCATTCTCTTTGTCGAAGTATTCTCCGTTAATGTAGATTTTCATACTGCCTCCTTATTATTGAATATATCTCTTAAAAGATAATAATTCTCCCCGAATTTTTTCACCAGTTCATCATTGAACCTTTCAACTATCTTCATTATATATATGTCATGTTTTACATAATCTTCAGCCATCATGATAAAGCCATAATTATTACTGTATGCTCCTTCCACTTTGCCGTTATCAAAAATGATACTCATTAAAATCTCTTTTGAGTCGGATATCAGTACAAAGCTTCGTCCCCCTTTTTCCTGGAACAATGTACTTTCGATGGGATGTCTGAATATTTCTTTTATCATGATATCCGGTTCACCGAAATGAATAATTGCGGTTTTTATTTTATTATTTATGCATTTGATAATGTTTTCTTTTAATAGATTAAATTCTTCTTTCCAAATTGAAATCAGCAGGGTTTTTTTTGTCTTATTCATTATTTCTATTGCTTTATTCATAAGATATGAATAATCATTAAGGTTCCATATATAGCTTAGCTTCTCAAATTGTTTGATGTTATTTAAATTATTTTTTAAACTGTTCAGCAGCGTATTGGTTGAAGCTCTATGTTTTTTAATTAAATCGTCCGGTTCTATCGGGATATATTTTTTTTTGCCGTTATCTATTATATCAAAGATCATTTTTTTCCCATAAAGCTTATTCAGAACTTCATATATCTTGGCGGTAGATATTGAAGACTTTTTTGCAATTTCATAAGGGCTCAATGGATTTTTAATTATTAAAGCAAAATAAGCTTTAGCTTCATATTCGGACATACCTAATTTCATTAATTCATTAATTATATTATTATCTACCATGGTAGATAATAATATAATTAATGAATCTTTCTGTCAATGAAAAATTTAAGAAATAGTCAAAAAAATAATTGACAAAATAAATCCCATAATATATTTTCAATTAATGAAAAATGAAAATAGGTTTTTTTATTTTGCGGTACTACCCGGATTAATTTTGACTTTTTTATTGACATATCTTTACTTTGTTGTTTTTTCAGGATATTTTTTGGGCAAAGCCATGTTTGTGCTTAAATCCCTGTACCTTATTTTCTGGCCGTATTTATGGATAAAAATCACTAAGATTGGTTTGGGAAATAAGGAAGAGAGAAAAATTGGAAAATCAGTTCTTTATGGGTGTTTATTTGCGCTGTTTATAGCGCTTTTAGGCATTGTTCTATATAAATTTTTATATTTTGTATTTGAACCTTTTAAAAACAATGTCATGAATAAAATGAAAAGCTTTGATTTGAATAATCCTTTTTTATTTGTTTTGTTTGGAGTATATATTTTTTTACTGAATTCGCTGATCGAAGAATATTACTGGAGATATTTTATTTTTAAAGGATTGATGCTTAAATTAAATACAGTAATTTCTGCACTTATATCAAGCATTGCATTCACCCTTCATCATACGATGATCTTAAGTAATTATTTTCCCCTGCATTTAAATGCTTTTTTAAGTTTTCTTACTTTTTTTGCGGGTTTTGTTTGGTGTCTGATTTTTTACAGAACAAATAGTATAATCGGTCCATGGGTCAGTCATATCATTGTGGATATTGTAATTGTTGTTTTTGGATATAAACTTCTCTTTTAAATGAAGTTTTAACATTTTAAATAAAATTATTATAAAGGATCAAAAAATACCTCTTTTTATATTTACGATAAAATCAATCAGGATCAATTCCTTTTACTATCCAATCCATTCCTGCTTTTTCCCAATCTGTTTTTGATGCATCTATATATCTTTCCCAATCATAGATGCCTGTCTCTTTTGCAATACGTATAAATTGTATCGTTGTTGATGTGTCATTTAATATTACTACAGAACGTTTCATGCCTTTTTTTTTGTAATACTTCTGCCCTTTTATCATATATTTTTTTGATCCTTCCGGTAAAGGTAAAAGAGTTCTCATGTCGATAAATACCGAAAATTCTTCTTTATTGTTTTTCAATTTTTTTATTGAATCTTTGAGCCATGTCTTCATTTCTTTTTTATCGATGAATCCCCCGAAAGTTAAATGATAGCCGTATTCGGTTTTTTGAATAACATACATAATATCCTCTGCTGTTGATTTTTAATAAATTATAAAATATATAATTTATGTAGTTAATTATACTATTTTATTAAATTTAATCAATCGAATTTAATAATTATAGAAAAGTATTAATTAATATTGACTTTTAAAAGTATATTTAGTAAATTACTAAATTAGTAAATTACCAAATATACTGGAGGCTTTATGAAAATACCCGCTGTTTTAAAACATAAACCTGTTATTATTTCTGAAGACTATGATTTAATTGACGGAAGATTTTCAAATAATTCTGACGCAAAAGGACTTTCGCTGGGACTTGCTCAGTGGAATGACAGGGGTAAGGTTGATATTTCGGCAAAAGTATGGAGATATACCGGAGAAAAATGGTCAAGGCAGTCTGAGGAATTACCATTGCACAGAGTACTGGATCTTGCAATATTAATTTGCAGATCAAAGATGTTTTTTTCTAATTTATATCGCAAAGATATTAAATATCCTGACTATCCAAAATTAGACCGTATTCCTCTTCAGGGTAAAGCAATGAACGTTGAAGTATGTACTGATAACGAATTTATTAATGAGGATATCAAAATGTTTGATGAATGTCTTCATAAAGATGATGAAATCATAAGTGAGAGGCTTAAAATTTTATCCGGAATATTAAAAAAATTGGAATTTTAGTTAATACATGAATTAATTGATAGTCTTTATGGATTTTATACAATAAAAAAGCTGATAGTTAGATTTATTGAGTTTTCTGATTAAAGTTTTATACCTGTTGGATATACTGTGCAGGGTGCGCAAGTTTCTGCGCCAATAAAAATTGCAGGTCGCTTTAGAAAATTAAAAAATCAATTGCAATATTATTGAAGATTATATTTTTCGTTTTTAAGATTTCTGATTGATTGCTTTGGAATAAATTTGTCTAAATAGATATAATATTTAAAAATATTATTAGGTCAAATTTCGAATAAAAATATAATAAACAGATAGTCTTTTAGACATTCAGTTTTTCTGTCATTGCGAAGGCAGAAAGCCTGAAGCAATGACTAGTAATTTCAATGAATGAGGCGGCATATCATGAAATTTCTTTGGTTAATCCTTTATTCGACATTCGACCTATTAATTAAAATATAAAACACTTTTTGAAACCAGGCATCTATGGGAAAGTGTTATTTTTTAAAAATTGTGAATTCAATGTTCATATCCGTTATCAGAAGTGCAAAAATAAATATTCATATTTTTTATACTGAATGATTTTATTGATAAAAATAAATTAAAATTTATGTTTTTGGTGATCATATACTTCAATATATAAAATTAACAGGTTATTACAATAAAAGCGGGATGAAACCATAATAATGATTTCATCCCTTAGAATAATAATATTAAGCTTATAAACTTAGGAGCGAAAAACACTTTAATAAAAAGTGAATTTCACCCTTTATAATTTACTTAAAATTGCTTACAAATTATCTGTTAAGTTCATCCAACATTTTTGCACCGTCTATACTTTTCCAGTAATTGTCATATTCTTTGAAAGCTTCTTCCAGAGTTGCTGAACCTAAAACAAATTTACTTGCTATTTCTTCCCTTTTCTTTTTTATAGAAAGAACAACCTGGTCATATTTTTCTGATTTTCCTGCAGGAGCGGCAAAAGCAGGACCTAAGTGTTTTGCCTGTTCTTTAGCTATCTGTATCTGTTTCGGTAGTGATTTTAAAACCTGAGGTGACCACTGGAATCCTTTGTCACTGAAATCAGGGAAAGAAGCAAAAAGGAATTGAGGATTTAAATTGTATCCTGTTGCTTTGGCAACATCTCTTGGTTGAGCAATGCCTTTTTCATCAACTGAATAGTGCAGGCTTTTTACTCCTATTGAAGTTATCTGTCTTACTTCAGGATTGAATACTTCCTGTTCAATGAATTTAAAAGCTACATCAGGATTTTTACAAGTATTGGTAATAACCCATGCATCCTGAATAGCTTCATTTAAGTTTCCGCCGAAACCTTTCGGTCCTACCAATTTATACAGCGGTAAAAAGTCGGTTTCAGCTTTTGCATTAACACTATTATCCACATAAAATGAATATCTGTAATAATAGTCGATGTCGGATACTGCCATTCCCTTAAAGAGGTTTTCTCTCATCTTATTGTTTTCATTTGTTATGAATTCTTTATCCCATATTCCTTCATCATATAATTTTTTAATATAAACTAAGGTTTCTTTAGCTTCGGGAGTATTGAATCCGTCAATATATTTTCCGTCTTTCGGATATATATTTGCATAACAGCCGAAAGAGTTGTAGAAAAACTGGAAATTATCGATGAATTTCGGGAAACAGAAAGCTATAATTTTTTTATCAGCTGAAACAACTTTTTTCATTTCAGTGAAAAATTCATCTGTTGTTGGAGTGCTTGATAATTTAATTCCGTATTTATCAGCCAGGTCTTTTCTCATCCATAGGTTTTTTGTTGCCGGTTTATTAAACGGGATAAAGTAAATTTTTCCGTTAACTTTCAGCAAGTCATAAATTTTCGGATCAACGGATGATGCTAATGGTGATTTTTTTATATAATCATCCAAAGGTATGATATGACCCTGTACTGCATAACTTGGAACAAAATTCATTGCCTGAAATGCTCTGAAAATGTCGGGTTTATCACCGGAATTCAAAAGTAATCCTACTTTTTCCTTATACTGTGCGTTTGTAGGTATAATAGGCTTAATTTTAATTCCGATTTTTTTTTCAAGTTCTTTAATTACAGCGTTCTGTAAATCCGGGTCCCTGCTTGTGCCCCACCATGCATCAGAAACACAAATTTTAATTACATTTGAAGTGGTTTTTTTTGCACTTATAGTAATAAGCATTGCAAACATTAAAATGAAAGCAATTAGTACAACTGCAAAAATCTTTTTGTTCATAAAATTTCTCCCTTGTTATAAATTTTTTATTATATTTAGTTTGTATATTAAATACACAAAATAAATCATTATAAATACTTTTTAAAATTTAAGACGCAAATGATTATTAAGTCAAAAATATGAAGCAAAAGAAGATTTTATATAATTAACAAGTTATAAAATTATAAGAAACTTAATAAATTATATAAAAAACTTTAATTTGATTAATTATTTTAAGCATAATAAATTAAATAAAAAATTAAACAATAATCAGATTTTTATAACAATTTGCTCCTAAATTTATAAGTGATATTATATTGCAATTTCTATGCCATAAATACAAAATCAATAAAGAAGCGCTATAATAAATAAAAAATAACAAATTAAGATTATAATATGATAAAGATTGTGAAATTTGGTTATTTTAGACTGAAATAATTAATTATGGTTCAATATCACTCTATATAACAATTCAAATGAGTGTATATTATTTTTTTTAATAGTTAAATTGTGTGGAAAAATGTAACATCGTTTAAAAAATCCACGTTTTTTTAAAATTTTTATTGCATTTTATTTATTGTTATTATATAGTCATATAACTATATAATTATATAATAACAATAGAGTATAATAAAGGATATTATTAACATGGATTTTAAAGTTCATGATGACTTATCTTTACTTATTATAGATGATGAAGAAAAAAATCAAAATTTATATAAAAAATATCTAATTAATTCAAATATATGCAATGTTTTCAGCTTAAAAAAGGGTATTGAAAAATTAAGAGACAATCATTTTGATATTATAATTGCTGATGTGAATAAAATTAATGGAGAAATGGACTATCTGTCAGAAATAATTTCAGATAAAAAAAAGTCAATAGAACTCATAATCCTTAGTGATTATAAATCCATGGAAAAAACCATGGAATTATTCAACGGTATTGCTGAGGATTTTCTTATAAAACCTTTCAATGGAGAAACATTGATTTCTATTATAAACAGAACATATTTAAAATTAGTTCATAAAAAAGAAAAGGATAATCTTTTCAATAATCGGCCTATTAATAATTTTTATGGTCTTATCGGGCAGTCTAAAAGAATGCAGTATGTTTTCAATGAAATAGTTAAAGCTGCTGCAACCTCAGCCAATGTTCTGATAACAGGAGAGAGCGGTACCGGCAAAGAGCTTGTTGCACGGGCAATTCATTATAATAGTTTACGCTCCAAGGCACCTTTTATTACTGTTAATTGTGCAGGTATTCCTGAATCTTTGCTGGAAAGTGAACTTTTCGGTTATGTTAAAGGAGCTTTTACAGGTGCACATTCATCGAGAATCGGTTTTTTTTATACGGCTCAGAACGGAACAATATTCCTTGATGAAATAACCGAAATAACTCCTGTAATACAGGTTAAATTATTAAGAATAGTTCAGAATAAAGAATTTTATATGCTAGGATCAAGTGAATGTCAAATAGCTGATGTCAGGATTATCACTGCTTCAAATAAAGATGTAATGGAATTAACAAAAAAGGGATTTTTTAGAGAAGACCTGTACTATCGTCTTAATGTCATTCCGATTCATCTACCGCCTTTAAGGGAAAGGCGCGAAGATATTAAAATCTTAACAGAGTATTTTTCCATTAAGTACTGTAAAGAGCTAAATAAAAATAGAATTTCATTTACCGATGATGCAATTCAGGCATTTGAACTGTACAGTTGGCCGGGAAATATAAGAGAACTGGAAAATGTAATTCAGAGAATTATAGTTATGACTGATAAAGAAATAATAACATTAAATGATCTTCCTTTGCTTATTCAACAGTCAAAAAAAACAGTTCAAGAATACAGTTATATTTACAAATCTCTTGAACAAATTGAAATGGAATATATTAAAACAGTCCTGTCTTATACAAAGGGAAATAAAACAATTGCTGCAAAAATATTGGACATTGACAGAAAAACCTTATGGGATAAATTGAGAAAATTAGGACAAATCAACAGTAATTGATTTATTTATTCAACTCCTCCAGCATTTTTGCACCATCTATACTTTTCCAGTAATTGTCATATTCTTTGAAAGCTTCTTCCAGAGTT
>JAFGQB010000020.1 GCA_016935915.1 Spirochaetota bacterium | reverse complement strand
GAAAAGAATTAAATTGCGGTGTGTTTATGAAAAAAAATGTTTGAAAAAAGAGGATTATTTATGGTAAACTTTCGGACAGCAGTGTAATAAATTATTTAATTTTTTTTTTCTTATCAAAACCATAAACATCTCTAGCAAAATATA
Organism: Spirochaetota bacterium; assembly: GCA_016935915.1. Lineage (GTDB taxonomy): Bacteria > Spirochaetota > GWE2-31-10 > GWE2-31-10 > JAFGQB01 > JAFGQB01. The sequence goes on along the minus strand of JAFGQB010000020.1, from coordinate 8,827 downwards.
ATGTTCTATGTTTAGATTCATTATAAATTCTGCCAATATATTCTCCAATTATGCCAATTGTAAGTAGTTGAATACCACCTAAAAATAATACAACAACAAGTGTTGATGCATAGCCTGGTTGATCTATACCTAAGATTAATGTTTTAAAAACAACAAATAATGCATAAATAAATGAGAAAAAGGAAATTATTGAGCCAAAAAAAGTGGCAAATTTAAGAGGAGCATAACTGAATGATGTTATTCCTTCTATTGCAAAATTTAATAATTTCCAGTAATTCCATTTTGATTTACCCTTGAACCTAGGATCTCTTTCATAATATATTCCGGTTTGCTTGAATCCAACCCAACTGAATAGACCTTTCATAAATCTATGATATTCTTTCAATGTTTTAATTGCTTCTACTACTTTTCTATCCATAAGTCTAAAGTCACCTGTATTTTCTGGGATAGAAAATTTGGTAAAAATATTTATAACTTTATAGAATAAACCAGCAGTCCATTTTTTTGTCCATGTTTCACCTTTACGTTTTGAACGTGTGGCATAAATAACATCATAACCTTCTTCCCATTTTTTATATAATTTTGGAATTAGTTCGGGGGGATCCTGCAAATCTGTATCAATTGGGATTACTGTTTCTCCTGAACTATAATCCAGACCGCTTGTCATAGCTATTTCCTTACCAAAATTTCTTGATAAGTTGATAATTTTAACTCTGGTATCTTTTTTATATAGTTTTAACATCTTATCAAAAGAATCATCTTTGCTTCCATCATTAATGAATATTATTTCAAATGTTTTTTTCATGTTTTCTAAAACTTTTTTTGTTCTTTCATAAAATAAAAATAAGTTTTTAGATTCATTATAAACCGGTGCTATAATAGAGATTTGACATTTTTTTATTTTTGCTGCCATTATTTTACCTATGAGTTTTTTTATATATTAATACAAAATTTTATAAATTAAATCAATTTAAATAAAATAAGTAAATTTAAAAATAAATAATGTAATTAATTATTATATTTTTGTTGATTAATAATAAAAAAATATAATAGAGGTGAATATATGAAAAAACATAACTTTCATATGATTATCAGTAAATTAGATTATGAAAGATTAAACAATATTAAAAATATTAAAAATTTTTCATTTTCAAAAAAAATAAATTATATTATTAAATTTTTAACAAAATTTATTGATGTTTATCATTATACCGCTAAAGAAAGGAATTCAACATATAAAATAGTTAATAAAGAAGGAAAAAAAAATATTCATATTTATTTAGAAATAAATGATTATAGAAAATTTAAAAAAATAAAAAGTGATTTAAATTTTTATAGTATGGCACAAGTATTTAGGTTTGTAATAAATAAGTTTTTATTATATTTTGAATTATATGGTTTTAAAGAATTTAAGGAAAATGTTGAATATTATGGTAAATTATTAATCAGAAATTTTATTAAAAATAATAATGGGAGAAAAAAAACAATACATATGTCAGATAAAATTTATTATTTCTTAGGTTATAATAAAAATTTTTCTCAAATTTTTATTAAATTATTAAATATCACTTAGCTGTTTAAACAAAACATACCAAAATGCATATTTATTTTTATAATTAAAATTATTATTATGTTATTAAAATATTTTGTTTTTTTTTAAATAATATTTTATACTAATAAAAAAGGAAGAGATATTTATGGATAACTATGTTGATTTACCTGAAAAAATTAAAAAACATTTGGATGTTTTGACTAAGGCATCAGGTTTGCCTAATAATAATGATTCAAAAAATTTAATAGCAAAAAATTGGATCGATAAAGAAAATCTTTTTACAAAGCAAATAGAATCATTAGAAATGATTCAAATAAATAACTTTGAAAAAAATGATATTCGTCCTTTTTTATTATTAACTTATTCAGGATCATTAATAAGCGGGACTTCATTAGAAGATGATATCAGACATATTGAATATTACAGTATAAAGTTAAGAAGTGATGTTCCGGAAATTGTTATTATTGAGGGATGTAATTTTATTGACAATATTAATATTGATCAGGAAGCAGTTTTTACAAAAGGAGCTATTAAAAAAACATCAAGTTTATATAAAATTGCAGTTTGTGAAGACAGTGTCAGCCTTGACGAACAGAATAAAAGGATAAGAGAAGCAGTAATATTTTTAACCAATGGCTTTGTTAAAATTAATAAAACATTGTTTTTTAAATCAGGTGAAGTTCCGGATCAATTTACAATGAAATCAATTGTTAAATTTTTGGCTTTAAAAAACAATCTCACACAAAAACAGATCAAACAGATATTAGAAGATTATTTATATATGATTGAATGCGGAATGTTATTGAAGGAAAGAGTGCCAATTGGAAGATTAGGCAAACTTTTTATAAAAATAAAACCACCGCAAAAGGCAAGAGTTGGAATTAATCCTTCCAGCGGAGAAAAAATTACTATAAATGCAAAACCTGAAATGTATGTTCCAAAGATCAGTTTCAGTAAAATAATTAAGGAAAAAGCAGGTTCAGTAAAGATTGATGAAGAAAAATGATTTAATTATTTTTAGAACAGTAAATAGATTAAGTAAGAGTATAATATTTTTTTATAAGTGTATCATATAAACAGATAAAAAATAAATAATAAATAATAAATAATATATTGAACAACAGTTTAATCCCGTATTATTAATTGATCCCTTTCCGGACCTACTGAAATATATTTAATTTTTGTTTCAATTAATTTTTCTATCTGAAGAACATATTTTTGTGCATTTTCCGGTAAATTTTTAAATTTTTTAATAGATGTAACATCTTCCTCCCAGCCTTTCATTATGATATATTCAGGTTTTGCGATCTCTAAATATTGTGTTGTTGGGAAATCCTTAATTTTATTACCTTGTATTTTATACTCAGTACAAATTTTTAATTCTTTAAAACCTGATAAAACATCCAGTAAAGTTATTGCAACTTCGGTTGCTGAAGAAACAAGACAGCCGTACTTACTGGCTACAGCATCAAACCATCCTATTCTTCTTGGTCTGCCGGTGCTGGCTCCATATTCTTTTCCCTTTTCTCTTATTTTGTCTGCAGTATCATCAAATAATTCTGTCACAAAAGGTCCTTCTCCTACACATGTTGAGTATGCTTTCATAACTCCAAGTACATTTTTTATTTCAAAAGGAGGTATAGAAGTACCTGAAGATGCATATCCTGCAATTGGGGAGGATGATGTAGTATAAGGATATATACCGAATTCAATATCTCTTAATGCTCCCAATTGACCTTCCAGTAAAATTTTTTTATCATTTTTTAATGCATCTTTAAGAATGGGAATTGAGTTGCCTATATAATCTTTTAATTTTTGACCATAAGAATAACCCCAATCAACCATTTCATCAACTTTAATTTGGGGCTTATGATAAATTTTTGTAATGATTTGATTCTTAAAATCCAGGTTGCTTTTCAATCTTTTATATAGATAGTCTTTATTTAATAGATCAGACATTAACACACCGACTTTCATATATTTGTCGCTGTAAACCGGCGCTATTCCCCGCTTTGTTGATCCGAATTTTTTATCACTTAATCTTTCTTCTTCATAGCAGTCAAGTAATAAATGAAAAGGGAATATTACGTGACTTCTTTCAGAAATCAATAGTTTTATATTGAAATCTATTGATTTTTTAATATCTTCTATTTCATAAACTAATGCTTCAGGATTAACAACAGATCCGTTACTAATTATGTTTAATGCATTTTTATTAAAAACACCGGATGGTAAATGATGTAAAGCGTGTTTTCCGTAATTATTGATTACTGTATGACCTGCATTATTTCCACCTTGAAATCTAATGACAAAATCAGCATCAGTAGCCAAATAATCAACCATTCTGCCTTTGCCTTCATCACCCCAGTTTATTCCGCATATCGCACTAACACCCATATTTCACTCCAGTAATTTTTTATTAATTATCATTGTAGGAATCAATAAATTTAAATGTAAATGATTCTTTTTTATTTGATATTATTAGATTATCATTTTCAAATTTATAATTGTAATATAATTTTTTAATTATTTCATTGTTTTCGTTATATTCATATAAAATAAGTTTATTGTTTTTTATATTATATCCATAGATTTTTTCAAAATCATTTTTTTTCCATATTGCCTGTTTATTAAAATAAAATTCTATATAATTGTCATTATCTTGCCATTTTGCAATAAATTTTTCAGATTTTATTCCTAATGGAATCGCCAGATTATTTTTATAAAATTTTTTATTTTTGACTGTCTTATCCGTTTCATCAGTATGATTCATATTATTTAATAAAAGTTTTTTTCCGTCGTTATATATTTCAAAATTGTATTTTTCTGTTAGGTCATCATATTTTAGGAGTAATATATCTTTTTTAAAAAAGTTATTAATAACTTCATAATTACCATAAATTGGTTCATTAAACATTAACTCCATTAAGTCACCATTTCTTCTGACAAATTTTCCTCTGGCTTTTAAACTTATTTTATCAATCCTCCCATTATCATCCTGGGTTTGCCATTGTCCAACGATTGAAGGTTTTTCTTTGAACCAGATACTCAGATCTGGAATATATGTTATAAACAAGAGTGTAAGTATTAAGATAATAATAAATGGAATAGCAGCTCTGTATAAAGTAATAATTGATTTGCCAAATCTGATGGCAGAAATAAAAAGATTCATTCCGATAGGTGGTGTAAGGTATCCTATCTGTAAATTTGCCAAAAATATTATTCCTAAATGTAATAGATTTATATTATATGATTCGGCGATGGGTATGATTAAGGGTACTATGACTACAATTGCTGAAAAGATGTCCATCAAACAGCCTACAATTAAAAGAAATATATTCAATAAAAATAAAAAAATCCATTTATTGGTAATGAATTTTTGTATAAATGAAAATAGTTTTTGAGGAATTTCTGCATAAATCATATAATTAGTTGCAGCAAGTGATACTGCTAAGATTATCAGTATTGCACCTACCAAAACAAGGCTTTCTCTTATTATTTTAGGAATATCTTTTATTTTTATATCTCTTTTAATCAATATTTCTATAATAATTAAATAGACAACCGTAAGGGAAGCTGCATCGGATATTACAAGTTTTCCAGAATAAATACCTGCAAATAGAAGAACAGGTAAAGGAATCTCCCACATAAAATCAATAAAAGAATACGCCAATTCTTTAAATGAAAATTTTGTTTTTGCAACTTTAAATTTTTTACTTTTATACATTGCATGAATGCTCAATGCTGTAATTATCAAAAAGCCTGGAATTAAACCGGCAATAAAAAGTTCATCAATACTTACTCTTGTCACACCGCTGAGAGCGCCTGCGCTGGCAATAACGCCAAACATAATGATAGGAAGACTCGGAGGGAACAAAAGTCCGAAGCTTCCGCTTGATGTAATTAAACCGAGAGAATATTTTTCTTCATATTTTTCCGATAATAAAGCAGGCATTAATAATCCGCCAAGTGCTACTATAGTAACGCCGGATGCTCCAGTAAATGCGGTAAATACAGAACAGGCTATTATAACAACAATTGCTAAGCCCCCATGCATCCAGCCTAATGTTGCCTTAGTAAATCTTACCAATCTTTTGGAGGCATTACTATAAGCTAAAAGATATCCTGCAAAAGTAAATAATGGAATGCTGTGTAAAAGAGGCATATCCGCAATCCTGGATATCTCAAGAATAACATTCTGCATTCCCCCGGCACCAGGGGTTAATATATGATTAATTAAAGCTGTTACAGCGATAACAGCAAATAAAGGAGAACCTAAGATTGCAATTAGAACGATTAAAACCGTGATAATTATTGACATTTATAAATCCTTGTTTTCTATAATGTAATATTATGAATCTTTTTCGTCTTCTTCATTTTTTATTAAATTGTACAACTTTTTAACTGATCTAAATAAAAATCTTAATCCGATCACTGCAAAACCAAAAGGTATAATAATTAATAAAATCCATCTGGGGATATTTAAAAAAGGCGGAGGATCAGTGGATAACTTTTCAATTTTTAATATGTAATTGACTGAGGCGTAACTTAAAAATATACATGCTGATGATGCAAAAAAATTCGTAATTAAGAGTACCAGTGATTTAAATCTTCCTTTTGCAAGTCTGCCGATTAAATCTATTTTAATATGTTTTCTGTCTAGTGCAGCTATACTGGCTGCTATGAATCCTGTCCATAAAACGGAATATTTAATTACTGAGTCAAACCATACTGTTCTGAAAAAGATCTGCAAAAATGAAAAAATTATCATTATGCTAAAGATTATAACTAAAATAATTTCTTCAATTTTATTAAAAATGTTAATTAATTTTTTTAATATATTTAAAAATTTTTTCATTATTTTAACCTGAATTTTATTTTTTATTTGCTCTGTATTCTTTTAATAAATTTATAATTTTTATATATAAATCCCTTGAATATTCTTTTTCGGTTACATTATAGGCTACTTTTGTACAGACATCAATAAAACGTCTTTTTTCTTTTTCCTCAACAGGTAATACTATAATGTTCCCGTTTCTTTTAAGTAGTTCCAGTGCATATTCATTATCTTTTCTAACCTTTTGATTTAATTTTTCAAAATGAATTTTGAATAAATTTTTCATTTCAGCTTTATATGATGCAGGCATTGAGTTAAATAAATTTTTTTCCACAACTACCGCTCCGGTCATTAGAGTAAGCGGATAATCAGCCATATATTTTACTCTTGACGACCACTGCATTGCTATTACACCATAATGAGATGAAAAGATAGTATCAATGCTTCCTGTCTGCAGTCCTGTCATGACATCCGATATTTGCAGAGGGATGGGTTTGACACCTATTTCATCAAATAAATACTGGCTCATAGTATCATCGGCGATTAACAGAGGTTTTGATTTTTTTAATGTATCAATGGAATTGACCTGTTTTTTTGAATAAGTATAGATTAATCCGACTTCTGTCCATGCAAGAATTATAAAACCACCTTTTTCGAATTCTTTATCCAGCAAGTTTGATAATTTTGCAATCACATAGTCATATTCAGCGTAGTTATTGTATAAAAGAGGCAGTCCCAAAACTGAAAAATCTTTATAGATATAGCTTAATCCGAGACTGGTAAATGTAGCACCTGTCAATTGACCGATTTTTATTTTTTTTAAGACAGTGCTCTGGTCACCCATAACTCCGCCGGGGTAAACTGAAATTTCAATCTGACCGTATGTTTTTTTTGATAGTTCAGTGTTGATCGATTTTATGCTGTTTATCCATGTACTGTTGTCAGGAGCTTCTGTGGCTATTTTAAACAAATATTTTGCCTTTGACTGTGCATTAATCAGTATAGATGAAATTAACAATAAATTTAATATAAAAAAAGTTATTTTTTTTTGCCTCATCTTTTTCCCCTTTTATTCATAAAAATAATTATCTATATTATCAAGCAATTCTTTTGCCTGTTTTTGTGCAAGTATGTTCATTAGTCTCTGCTCTGGATATTTATCGGTATCTGTATTTATAATTTCTTCAAGCACCTGTTTAAATTTATTTTTATCGTTTATAGCTTTTAAATAGTATTGAGCATAGGAAACTTTGGTTAATAAAAGTTTGTCGTCGGAATATTTTAATGCTTCTTCAAATTCCTTTTGTGATTTTTTTAAATCACCGCCGTAAACTTCGGGTAAAAAGCTGTAGAATATTCCGTAAAACAGGTGAGGAGCGCCGTAATAATATGAACTGTCAAGAACATATATCCTGTCAATTAAAGCCCTTGCTTTAGGCAGATCTAGAAGTGCTTCAAGATTTTCCGTGTTCGATATTATCCACATTATCCATGCATTTGCTGCCCAGAAAACATAATCTATATCTTTTTTTGAGAATTTATTAATCTGTTTTTCAAAAATTTCAAAATCAGTATTTTTTGATTTTTTAAAATTAGGGTATGTGTTGAGAAGTGAAATTGCCCATTTTTTTGATTTTTCACTGAAAATTCTGTTCCTTTCCTGATCTTTCACAAAAGCTGCTGAATAAGCCGAAAAAAGCTGGATGCCAAGCTTTAAAAAATCTTTGTTTTTAGGATTCGATTTGATTAATCCTTCAACCAGCAATAGATATGAAGGAGCACCGTCCTTTACCAGTTCAATATCTTTTTGCTGATATAATGAATCAGTAAGCCCTGTTAATAATGAAGTACATGAAAAATTTAAAATTATAATTGATAATATACAAAATAATAAAATGTTTTTATTCAAAAATTAACTCCTTTTAATTAATTATATAATATCACTTAAAATTGATTTTTTCATAATTGACAATATAGTTTAATAAAAATTTTAATATTTATCAAAGATTTTATGATTTTTTTTTTATTTTGTAATTTTTGTTTACTAATTAATTAAAATTTTTTTTGTTTATTTTGTTCACAGTTCATTTATTAAATACTGCATAAGAATAAGGATTGAGGATTATGTAATTTATGATTTTTTTTTATTATTGACAAATTTAAATTTGCATAGCAGTAAACGCAGTTGTGCATGCATGAGTTATAGTGCCCAATATCAACGCTTTGTGCACATCCGCATTCCTTACGGGTCGGCTTGGTTTTATAAATATTTTTATCATTGAATAGTTCTGAAATGATTTGGGTGTCAATACAGCTTGCTTTTTTTATTTTATTCTGCACCAAATAATCACCGCAGCAGGAATATATTTTTACATTATATGAATCCGCTATGTCAGCCAGTTGATTTGCAAAATTGATTTTTTGTTCATTTTTAATTT
>JAFGQB010000147.1 GCA_016935915.1 Spirochaetota bacterium | reverse complement strand
TGTGACTTCAATACCGATCTTAGAAATAGGTGAACCGATCGGTCCCATACTGAAAGGTATGATATACATAGTTCTGCCTGTCATGCAACCTTCATACAGTTCGGTCATTGTTTTTTTTATTTCAACTGGGTCGATCCAGTTATTTGTCGGACCAGCATCATCTTTTAACTTTGAGCTGATATAAGTCCTGTTTTCAACCCTAGCAACATCACTTGGATGTGATCTGAATAAATAAGATCCTGGTCTTTTTTCAGGATTCAGTTTAGTTGTAATTCCTTTTTTAACCATTTCATCATAAAATTTATTTCTTTCAACTATTGAGCCGTCACACCAATGTATATCCTTTGGTTTGCAGAGCTTGATTATTTCATCTATCCATTTGTTTAATTTTTTATTTGCTGTTTTCATTTGACCTCCGATCTGTTTTTTTGCATTTATAGTTAATTTTAATTAAAATGATCAGAATAACATTGGAAAAATCTATGTATAATACATGATTTTTTTTAATTGTACAAGGTTATTTTTAATTTTTTTTTGATAATTTATTTAATTTTTTTTATAGTTTAGTTAATTTTATTAATTTTTTAATTAAAATTTCTTATGAATATTATAATATAAATTGATCATAAAATATTTTGTATTAATTATTGAATTAAAAAAAAATATAAATTTTTTAAAATTTTAATAATCACTTTACTTTAAGAAAAAAATCAATAATAATAAAAAAATATAATTATAAAAATTATTACTTGACATATGACGTCTTACATATTAAAATATTAATCAAAAAGGAGGTTTTTTATATGAAAGACTTTAAATGTAAAAAAATCTTCTGGGTAGTTTTAATAATAACATTATTAACTACGCCGTTTTTATTTTCGGCTGCCCCGAAGTATGTTTTGAAATTCAATCATGTGCTGGGAGCTTCAGAACCATATCATGAAGGATTCTTGAAATGGTCCCAGAATGTTGAGAAGCGAACCAATGGAGAAGTTAAGATTGAAGTCTACCACAGCGCTCAGCTCGGTGTTGAAGAAGACATAATCGAACAGATCAGAAGAGGCGCCAATATCGGACAGAATACTGATTCTGCAAGATTGGGAAATTATGTGCCCGATATTGCAGTAATGAATGCAGCTTACTTTGTTGATACAGTTGATGAAGTAAAGAAATTAAAGGATCTTCCTGTTGTTAAAGATTGGATTAAAACTCTTGAAAAAAAATACGGCATGAAGGTACTTTCCTTTTTCTGGATTCAGGGTTTCAGACATTTTGTAACAAATAAACCAATTAAAACACCTGATGATTTAAAAGGTTTGAGAATAAGGACTCCGCCGGCACCGATCTGGCAGGAATCAATAAGAGCCTGTGGCGCAACACCAGTTGCATTGGCTTTTGGTGAAATGTATCCTGCTATACAGCAGAAGGCAATTGACGGTCTTGAACTCGTTTATAATAACCTGCCTGCAGGTAGATTTTATGAAGTATTAAAATATGTCAATGAAACAAAACATATTTTATTGATCAATTTCGAAGTAACAAGCGCTAAATGGTTCAACAGCCTGCCGAAAAAATATCAGGATATTGTTCTTGAAGAATGCGATAAGGTAGGTTTGGAGGTTTCAGATAAAATCATGGGTGAATTAGCGAACAGGGATAAAAAATTGATGATTGATAAAGGTATGATAATCAATACGGATATTGATATGGCAGCTTTTAAAAAAGCAGCTAATAAAGCTTATGAAAAATTAAATTTAACAAAGGTTAGAACTAACCTGTATAAACAGCTTGGCAAAAAAGATTAATTTTTTTATTTTATAGAAATTTAAACCCAGTCTTGAAAAACAAGACTGGGTAAATTTTATATAATAAATATTTTACAAGTTTGGGAGAAAATATCATGAAAATATATGATTATATCTGCAAAATAGAGGTTTTCCTTGCCAGAATTTCACTATTATCAATGGTAGTATTAATTTTTGCTGCAGGTGTTGCCAGGGTATTAAGACATCCTATTAATTGGGCAATGGATATAAGCACTTTTTTATTTGCATGGTCATGTTTCTTAAGTGCTGATATAGCATGGAGAGAAAACAAACTTATGTCTGTTGACATATTTATTAATAAATTACCAGAAAAAGCAAGAAAAATTATTCGATTAATAAATTATATTATTTTAATTGGCTTTTTAATATATATAATTATTTTTGGATTTTGGCTCTCCTATACAACAAGAGACAGGGCTTTTCAAGGAATACCCGGTTTCAGTTATACATGGCCCACATTAAGTCTTCCTGTTGCCTCGGTACTTATATTAATAACAACGATTTTAAAGATAAAAAAAGAATTTAAAAAAGAAAAAAGCAGTTAACCTGTTTATATAGATTAGTAATAAATTTCATGATTTCGTGAAATAATAATATGTCCTGTTAAATTGGGAGGAAATAAAATGCAATTGGTTATTATTGTTTTTATTATATTATTGCTATCAGGAATGCCTGTTGCTTTTGCAATTGCAATTTCGGGATTTATGTTTTTCTTGCAGAACTTAAGCCTGCCTATAACTATTCCTATTCAGCGTACAATTTCTATGACTCAAAATTTTCCTTTATTGGCAGTTCCATTGTTCATTCTGGCTGGTAATTTAATGAACGGAGCCGGTATAACAAAAAGGCTTTTAAATTTATCCTATAAACTTACCGGTCGAATGAAGGGAGGACTTGCACAGGTTTCTGCAGTATTGTCTACATTAATGGGAGGTGTATCAGGATCATGCATTGCAGATGCGGCTATGGAAACCCGTATGCTCGGACCTGAAATGATTAAAAAAGGCTATTCAAAAGGTTTTTCTGTAAGTGTAAATGTATGGACTTCATTGATTACACCGATTATACCGCCTGGTATCGGATTTATTTTATACGGAACCTTAGGACAGGTGTCTGTTGGACGTCTTTTTGCAGGAGGCATCATACCTGGGCTGCTTTTAATGATTTTTTATATGTTTGCAATATCTATTACAGCAAGGATAAAAGGGTATGATACCGAAAGAAAAGAAAGAGCTACATTCAAAGAACTTATTTCTTCTTTTTTCAACAGTTTTTGGGCATTGCTTTTTCCACTGGTTTTACTTATGACTCTGCGATTCGGTGTTTTTACTCCTTCGGAAGTTGGTTCATTTGCAGTAGTCTATGCTTTGATTGTAGGATTTATAGCATATAAGGAATTAACATGGAATGATTTTAAGAGTTTTACCAGGAATTCATTAGCTGATATTGGTGCGGTTATGTTTTTAATCGCATTATCCGGTATTTTTGATTATGGCATTATATGGGATAGGATCCCTGAAAAGATCGCAAATTTTTTACTCGGGATTACCACTAACCCGGGCATCATAATGATAATGATAATGGGATTTCTTGTTATTGCAGGAATGTTTATCGACGGAGCAGTGTTGATTTTAATGTTAACCGCAATTTTCCTTCCGATAGCAGTGAAGATAGGATTTGATCCTGTTCATTTCGGACTGATTTTTGTTTTGTCCATTACTGTAGGTAATATGACGCCCCCTGTGGGTGCAGCAATGTATGCTGCATGTTCCATTCTGGATTGTCCGCTGGAGGAATATGTAAAAGAGTCCTTACCTTTTTTTATTGTTACAATAATAGCTATTGTAGTTCTGACAGTTTTCCCTCAACTTACTTTATTCATTCCTAATTTAATATTTGGTAAATAATGGATTAAAGGAGATTATGAAATGATTTTAAAGGGAAAGTCAGCTATTGTTACAGGCGCGGCTAATGGCATAGGCAGAGCAATTGCTGTTGGTTTAGCAGAGGAAGGAGCAAAAGTAGTCTGCGTTGATATCAAACCATGTACAGAAACAATTAGGTCTATCATTGATCGTGGCTTATCATGTTATGATTATCCTACTGACATTTCTGATTATGAAAAAGTAAAAAAAATGGTAAGTTTTGCAGTAAATGAATTACAGCATATCGATATTCTGGTGAATAATGCGGGTATAATCAGTAGAAAAAATTTTACTGACCTTGAAAGTGATGAATGGCATAAAATACTTTCGGTTAATCTTCATGGAACTTTTTATTGCTGTAAAGAAGTAGTACCCAAAATGATAGAGCAGAAAAGTGGGAAGATTATAAATATTACTTCAGTTGCCGGAGTTATAGGAGATATAACAGCATCACCTGTTTATGGCACATCAAAAGGGGCAATTAACACCTTGACAAAATCTTTAGCCCGACAGCTTGCTTGTTTTGGGATCAATGTCAACGCTGTTGCGCCTCATGCAATAGAAACTGATATGTCTCGTCAGTGGTCCAAAGAAAAGAGAGAAGAAGTAGTAAGATCAATACCCCTAGGCAGACTGGGACAACCAGAAGAAGTTTCTCATGCTGTTGTATTTTTAGCCTCTTCTCATGCTGATTATATAACAGGAGAGGTTTTAAATCTGAATGGCGGCTTTTTAATGCATTAAAAATTAAAAATATTTTAATGTTATGATTGTTTTATAACAATTCTTTTAAATTTAGAAAAAAAACTAAAAAAATCAAATTCATTATAAATTTTTTCTATTTTTTTTTTTTACACAAATTCCTTGATTATAAAAATTTTAAATTTTATCATATTAATAAAGGTAAAAAAATGTATATTCCATTATTTTTATTTATAATAATTATTTTTTTATTATTTTATATATTTGATATAAAGAGGAAATTATATTCTTTTAAAAGAAATCTGGTTAAAGAGCTAAAGGGAATCACGGAGAATTTAGGTAAATTGGCTTTTGGGAATTTAAAAGCTTACATTGATATTAAAAATGAGGGATATGATGATAAAGATTATGTGAATAATCAGGTAGTAGATTTGAAAAAGCAGTTTAATGAAATAGTCAGTGAACCGATAAACCGTATACTTTATGTTGGAGTTGATCCTTACCATGAGGGATATAACAGCGGTTATCAATTCGGCAAAAATTGTCCTGAAAACAGTGAAATAATAATTCTTGTTACATCAAATCTTAAAGCCATCTATATATATTTGAGAGTAAAAGGATTTGTTACAGTATTAAAAGAAAAATTTCCAACTTTAAAGATAATTGAAATTTTTGAATCCAATGCTGACAAAGAAAGATCATATAAATATATAAAAGACCAATTACATAAAAATAGAAATTTAAAAGGAATTTATGTTACGGGAAGTTTGCTTGGTCCTGCAGCTGCAAGGTCAATCAAAGAAGAAAATAGAATTGGTGAAGTTTTCTTATTATGTCATGATATCAATCAGGAAATTGCAGAATATATTAAGGAAAAAATTATTTCAGTCACATTAATTAAAAATACAATAGCTCAAGGGTATGACAGCATTGTGAATCTTTTTAATCATATTACAACAGGCTGGGTTCCTATTCAGCCGAAATTATATACGTTTATGGATGCTGTAAACAGTGAAAATATTGAAAAATATTGGGATTTTCATAAACAGGATTTATTGGTATCGGATGAAATGAAAAATGATTTAGCGAAACCAATAAAAAAGTCAGAAAATAAAATTAAAATTATGTTTTGGGCAGAAGATTGGAGTTCAACTTTTTTACAAATAAATTCTGGAGTTAAGGAAGCAGGAAAGGTTTTAAAGGATTACAATGCTGAAATTGAATTTTTAATTTTAAACCAGGCAAGACATAATAAGAACGAAATTATTGAACAAATTGAGAATTTAGTTGATACAGCAATCTTGAAAAAATATAATGGAATAGTTACTACTATTGGTTTCAACGAGATAATCCCCATACTTAATAAAGCGGCTTCTTCTGGTGTAGCAATAGCTACTTATAACAGTGAGCCTAATACTCTCAGAAATATGATAAATTGGCTGAATGACACATCAAAACATTTAGAAAATTTTACCGTAGAATATAAATTGGGACATCAACAGATAAATATTGCAATGGAAGATATGCTGAAAACAATTCAGTTTATTGTTGAAGGAATTTTAAAACAGACATCAACAGCTATTAACAGCGCTGATTCTGTCAAAAATATCTTATCTATATTGAATGAATCTGTAAATAAGCAGGAAAATCAAATCAGTACTGTTAAAACCTTGTCGGGAATTAATAATAATATGATAGATTTGATAAACAGCTTCAATTCCCAGATAGATAATTTGAAAGAAGTTCAATCTGAAGTCAATATATCATCAAATAAGATTTCCATGATGAATGAATATTCTAAACAGATAAATAATATAATTAAAATGATTGATGATATTTCATCAAGGACGAAATTATTGGCATTCAATTCAACAATCGAAGCGGCGCGTGCCGGTGAATACGGCAAAGGATTTAAAATTATTTCAGATGAAATAAGAAGTTTATCGGATCAGACAAATAGATCCACTAAGGATGTTTCATCTTTAATAAGTAATATTCAAAAAAGCATTAACGAAAGTATACTATCTATGGATAAAAGCAAAAATAAAATTAATACTCATCTAAAAGATATAACAGATTCAATAAAAAGCATTGATTCGGTTTCAAAAAAATTAACAGAAACTATGGAAAGTGTAAAGTCTGTTGCAGAAGAAAATTCAAAAAATATTATTGAATTGAATAAGTATTTTAATGACATTTCATTCATAATAAATGAAAGTTCAGAAAAATCTCAGAACAACAGTGCTGCAATCGAAGAAGTTTTTGCTACTATTTCAGAAATTACGTTACAGATTCATGAGTTGAACAAT
Organism: Spirochaetota bacterium; assembly: GCA_016935915.1. Lineage (GTDB taxonomy): Bacteria > Spirochaetota > GWE2-31-10 > GWE2-31-10 > JAFGQB01 > JAFGQB01. Next base: position 11,884 of record JAFGQB010000147.1, on the reverse strand, counting down.
CAAACACAGATAGTTTCTGATATTGTAAACGTTTTAAAAGGTTCTGTTGCACAATTTTATACAGAATGAAAAGAATAAATTTAAACTTGACATCTGACGTCATACTTTATATAATATTAGAATAGAAAACTAATATTATGGAGATTTTAATGTTTGTCAATGAAGAGATTAAAGAAAAAAAAGTAAGATTAAGATCTTTAATGAAAGAGCTTAATCTTGATGGAATATATCTTAAGAAGCAGTCCAATTTTTCATGGTTAACATGCGGAGGTCTAAATGTTGTAGGAATTACATTGGAATTAGGAGTGGCAGGACTTCTTATTACAAAAGATAATGAGTTTGCATTATGCAATAATATTGAATCACCCCGTATGATTCTTGAAGAAAAATTGGAACAACAAGGTTATCAGGTTATTAATTATCCATGGTTTACAGACAGGGAGACTGAATTAATACAAAAAATAATGGCAGGAGGTAACTTGGGTGCAGATCATATTTTCCCTTTTTCAGTTAATATCTCAAACAGGATAAATTCATTGCGATATTCATTAACTCCTTGGGAAATAGAACGTTACAAGGAATTGGGTGTTTTAACATCTTTGGCGATAGAGGAGACTGCTAAAGATGCAAAACCCGGAGAAAAAGAATGTGCCGTTGTTGGTAAACTCTCTCAACGTTTATGGGAAAATAGGATTGATTATATCACGACATTTTGCGCTGCGGATGATCGTATTTCTCTTTTCAGACATCCAATTGCAACTGAAAATAGAATTAAAAAAAGAATGATGCTCTGTGTTAATGCAAGAAAATACGGGCTTGTTGTTTCATTAACACGTTTTGTACAATTCGGGAAAATTCCGAAGGAAATCAGGAAAATTTATGATGCAAATGTATTAATAGACTGTACTTTTATGGCAAATACGGTACCCGGAGAACCTGTCAGTTATGCTTTTAATAAAGGTATTGATGCATATAAAAATACCGGTTACCCTGAAGAGTATAAGCTGCATCATCAGGGTGGAGCAATTGGGTATGTAGGAAGGGATTATAAGGTTGATTTTGAAACCAAGGAGATTGTACAGGAAAATCAAGCATTTGCATGGAACCCGTCCATTACAGGATCAAAAAGTGAGGATACAATGATCGCAACAAATGACGGACCTGTATTATTAACAATACCAAGGATATTTCCTGAATTAAAAATTCAGGTTGATAATATTGCTTTCTCAAGACCAGATATTCTGGTACTATGAGAAAGTTTAGATGTATTTTTAAATAAGGAGGTAAATTTAATGAAAAAAAAATTATTTCTGTTAAGTTTAATTGTTATTATACTGCTCAGCGGTTTAATCAGTGCTGGGTGGTGGGATAGGGGTAAATATCCAAATCGAGAAATTGAACTTATGGTTCCATGGGGGGTTGGAGGAGCTACCGATATAGTATTCAGAACATTTTTAATGGTTTTACCTAAATATTTAAAAGCACCAGTTATTGTAGTAAATAGACCCGGTGGAGGTGCAGTTCCAGGATATGCAGAAGCTTTAAAGAAAAAGAATGACGGTTATTATTTAGTTGCATGGGCAACTCCTTCTATAACAAAGGTACATATGAGCGTAACACCGTATGATGCTAAAAGTTTTGATCCTGTAATAAATTTGGTTGAGGCACCATGCTGGATTCTTGTACCTGCAAATTCTCCATATAAAACATTAAAAGATCTTGTAGATGACGCAAAAAAGCGACCGGGTCAGGTCAATGTAGGTAATGCAGGAGCAGGAGGCGGAACACACATGATAGTATTGGCTTTTGAAAAAGCCGCAGGAATTAAATTGAATCATGTACCATTTGCAGGAGGCGGGCCAACATTAGTTGCCGCAGTCGGAGGACATGTTGATGCTATTAATGTAGGACCTCCGGAAGGAGTTTCACAATTAGAAGCAGGACAATTACGATGTCTGGCTGTATTATCACAGAAAAGAATACCCGCATTTAAAGATTATCCAACTGCAATTGAACAGGGAGTTAATTTTAGTCTGGGACAATGGAGAGGCATTGCCGCACCTAAAGGTACAGATCCGGCTAAAATAAAACTTATTCATGATGCTTTTAAAGCATGTATGGATGATAAGGATTTTCTGGTTCTTGCAAAAAATGCAGGAATACTATTGGATTATAAAGGCACAGAAGAATTTAAAAAATTTATTGCTGAACAGGATAAACTCTATGAAGATATAGTTAAAAGCAATAAACTCGGTGATCGTTATAAATAATTATTATCAGAAAGGGGGCTGACTCAAAAGTCAATAATTAACCACTCCAGATCACAGAGCGCAAAATATTTTAATAAATATAAAAACTCTGTGCTCTTGAGTGTATTTAAGTGGTTTAAAAATTACTTGTGGGACAGCCCCTTATTCATTAAAAGGAAAATCAAATGATCAAAAATGAAATTATATATGGCACTTTATTTCTTTTAATTTCAATTTTATTTTTTGCCTTAACATTTCAATTCCCTGATATTACAATAGCTTTATCACCTAAAGTTTTTCCACGTTTTGTATCTTCATGCCTTTTTATATTGTCATTAGCTCTAATTTTTCAGGGGATAAAAAAACAAATTCAAGAGAAAGGTGAATTAAAGAAGTTAGAAATAAATAAAGTTTTTATTATACGTTTTATTTTGTTATTTGTCTTTGCAGTTATTTATATGAATATTTTAGAATTTTTGGGCTACGTAATTGCAACACCTTTATTTATAGCAATTTCATTGATAATATTTAACGAAAAGAGGTGGTATATAATTGTTTTAATTTCTATCTTAACTACTCTAGTTTTATATGCAATATTTAGAATTGTTTTCAGAGTACCATTACCACGTTTCATTTTCTGGTAGGGAGGATATTAAAATGACAGGATTAATTGAAGGATTGGCTTTTGTATATCAGCCTTTAAATTTATTTTTTTTACTGATCGGAGTATGCGGAGGAATTTTGGTCGGTGCTTTGCCAGGGTTAAGCGGATCTGTTGGTATAATTCTTTTAATCCCCTTTTTGTATTACATGGATCCTGCCATGGCACTTTTAATGATGTGCGGAATGTTTTGTGGTTCAATGTATGGAGGCTCAATTTCAGCAATTTTAATTTCAACTCCAGGTACACCTTCTGCAGCAGCTACGATTCTAGACGGTTATCCCCTGGCACAAAAAGGGCAGGCAGGCAAGGCTATCGGAGTTGCTACAATTGCATCAACTGCAGGCGGCATTATATCAACACTTTGCATGATATTCATTTCACCGCAGCTTGCGAGATTTGCATTAAAGTTCGGACCTGAAGAATATTTTGCACTCATGATATTCGGATTGACTGTTATTGCAAGTGTTGCGAGTAAATCATTGATAAAAGGATTAATATCGGGATTTTTAGGTCTTTTAATAGCATCTGTTGGAATAGATGAACTTACAGGTTATGCTCGTTTTTCTTTTAATAATCCAAATTTAATGACAGGATTTCCAATGTTGTCAGTTTTAATAGGATTATTTGCATTTTCGCAAATTTTTATTGAACTTGGAAATATTGGGAAAAAAGCAGACTTATACAAACAGAAAATCAAGGGTGTATTACCGACATGGAAAGAATTTAAGCAGCTTATTTCTGTAATTATTCCAGCATCTTTTTTAGGGACAATAATTGGCATAATACCCGGAACAGGAGGTGCGATTGCTTCGTTTATGGCATATAATGAAGCAAAACGTTTTTCTAAAAATCCAGAAACTTTCGGTAAAGGGAATTTAATCGGGATCGCAGCTCCTGAAGCTGCCAATAATGGAACAACAGGTGGAGCAATGATACCTCTTCTGACATTAGGTATTCCCGGAGATGTAATAACAGCTGTAATGTTAGGACCTCTTATGCTTATCGGGGTCAGACCAGGACCTTTACTTTTTACACAAAATCCTCTAGTTATAAATTCACTTTTTGTCGGTTTTATGACAGCACAGTTTCTTATTTTAATTTTAGGGTTTATCAGTGTAAAAGTATTTCCCCATGTTTTAAAGGTTCCTGTATCTATACTATTTCCAATTATTATGGCATTATGTTTTTTAGGTGCTTTTTCATTAAATAACAGTATTTATGATATGTTCATTGCCTTAATTTTCGGAGTGATCGGCTATTTTATGAGAAAACACGGCTTTGAGGTTGCTCCTATGATTTTAGGTGTAATATTAGGTCCATTAGCTGAAAGGGAATTAGGCAAGGCATTAATAATTTCACATGGGAATTGGTTTACATTAATTAATTCACCGATTGCAATATTTTTTTATGTGATATCAATTGCTTCAGTTGTATATTCTATGATACGATTGAAAAGCATGCGTAAAAAAAATATTGAATAATTAAAAATCAGGAGTTGTTTATGGAATACGGAATAGGAATTGTTGGCGCTGGTTTAATCGCAGATTTTCATGCCCGTGCCATAAAAAGTTTAAAAGGCGTTAAATTAGCTGCTATATTAAGCAGGTCTGAAGAAAAGGCAAAAAAGTTTGCTAATATGTTTAATTGTAAAGGATATTGTTCTTCTTCGGAATTTTATAAAGATAAAAATATCGATATTGTATCAATATGCACACCTTCAGGACTGCATCTGGAATCAGCTATGGAAGCAATAAATGCAGGAAAACATTTAATTATAGAAAAACCACTTGAAATTACACTGAAACGCTGTGATAAAATAATAAATGAATGTGAAAAAAGAGGTTTAAAAGTTGGTGGTATATTTCAATCCAGATTTTATGATGGATCACAGATAATGAAAAAAGCTGTAGACCAGAAAAGGTTTGGAAGGATGGTTTTTGGCGATGCTTATGTGAAATGGTTCAGGAGTCAGGAGTATTATGATAAAGGTATATGGAAGGGAACAAAAAAATTTGACGGTGGAGGAGCTTTAATAAATCAATCTATCCATGCCATTGATTTGCTTCAGTGGTATATGGGAGATGTTAAATATGTACAAGCCTTTAAAGGCATATTAGGACATAAAAATATTGAAGTTGAAGATTCAGCTGTAGCGTCTTTAGAATTTGAAAATGGATCATTTGGTGTCATTGAAGGATCTACAGCAATTTATCCTGGTTTTTTAAAACGAATTGAAATTTCTGGAACAAGAGGTTCGGCAATCTTAGAAGAAGAAGATATCAAATTTTGGAAATTTTTAGATGAAAATAAAGAGGATGAATTAATTAGAAGTCGTTTTGATAAAAAATCTAATACGCAAGGCGGCTCGGCAGATCCGGCAGCAATTAGTTTTGAAGGGCATAAAAGACAATTTGAGAGTTTTATAAACTCGTTGCGTGAACGGAAAAATCCATCTCCTGATGCAATTGAGTCTCGTAAATCGGTTGCTATAATATTAGCAATTTATAAAAGTGCAGAGAAAGGTAAAAAAATTAAAGTTGAATATTGAATATATAATTTGAATCATTCATGCTCAATTGATGATCCTATAATGACTGTTCTTCTGTAGCTGTTTTCAAGATGCTGCTGCATTGTTTGCATGGATTTTTCGGCATCTTTGTCGATTATTGCCTGTAATATTTTTGAATGCTCAATAATTGCATTTTTATGATCAAATGGAGTTCTTGGCGCATATTTTAAGGTTTTTATTATTGATTCATGAATAATTGGTACTATTCGCATAATAACAGGATTTTTTGTGGCATAGGATATACTCTTATGAAACTCAAATTCCGATTTTATCCAAGCATCATCATCTTTTAATTTCATGATTTTTTTCATATCATTAATAACTTTTTGAAGTTTATTAATTTCTTTATCACTTGCATGTTGAGCTGCCAATTTAGCTACCTGTGGTTCTATAATTAAACGGACTTCTATTAAAGAATAGATTAGATTTTTATCGTCGATAAAAGCTAATCCCAGAGGATCACTTGATATTCCGGGATTTTGAGTTACAAATGTTCCTTTTCCGGATATTATTTCTATAATATTTTGAGAAGCTAAAATTTTTATTGCTTCTCTTATTGTGGGTCTGCTGACTCCAAAAAGTTCTGTAAGTTGAATTTCATTAGGTAATTTATCGCCAGGTTTAAATTTTTCTTTTTGGATAAGCTGTTTTATCTGATCAGATACTAACAATGAAAGATTGCCTTTGTTTTTCACTTTGATATACATTTTTTTCTCCAATGATTTTCTATTATATATCTTTGTTTTAAAAAAATCAATATAGAGAAAGGGTATAAATTAATTTTTATTATAACAGTAAAAAACGGTATATTTAGTTAAATTTAATTAAATTATATTAGAAGTTTAATGAAAATTGGAGAATAATTATTATCATAATTAATACTTAATAATGGATAATTTGACAATTGTCTTACTAATACCTTTTTTTGCCAATATTTTTTATGTTTCAATAATTTATTCATTTTAATTTGTGCTTTTTTTAAAATCATAATGAATTTATCATATCCATATAATTCTATTCCTTTTAAAAAAACTTTTAGCAAATATCTTATATTAGAAGCTATAGAATAAGTGTTGTTATCTTTATGAATACTTTTTAATTTATTATATAAAAATTTATTGTCATTATTAAAATAGACATGTATATGAGAATCCCATACAACTTTTTCGATTTTATTATTTTCATCTTTATAAATTAAATGCATTTTTGTTAATAATGGAGAAATATTTTTAATTATAAAGATTATTGTTTTAGATAAATTTAATTTTAAATCATTGCTTAAATAATTTAATTTATTTTTTAAAGATTTATTTACTACAAAATGGAATTCTTTGATGTTGATTCTATTTATCATTTTAATACTCCTAAATTTAATTTTTTTTTTAATTAATTAATATTAAAATTATAAAAATCCTTTATTGTATTTAGTTTTTTTATTACAAAATATATTGATTGATCTTAAAATTGAAATTAATAATTTATTGCAAAATAAATTAGATTATTGCATAATAAAAAAAACAGATTTATTATTATTTGATTTTCTTTTGTACATTTAGTTAATAATTATTTAAGGAGGGTTTAAAATATGACCTATCTTGATGAAATGTTTGGTTTGGATGATAAAATTATTATAATAACAGGCGGCGGCGGAATAATTGCAAATGCTATAGCTGAAGGTTTGTTAAAAGCCAAAGCAAAGGTTATTATATGGGATATTGTTCAGGAAGCAATAGACCAGACTATAGAAAGGTTGACAGAAATAACAGGTGAAAAAAATAATGTTAAAGGTTTAATCGTTGATACAACAAATGAAGAATCCATTGAAAAGTCTATTAATGAAACAGAAAAATTTTTCGGACCTCCTAATGTATTAATAAACGGGGCAGGTGGTAATCGGGGAAAATCCGCTTTTATAGATACGAATATATCTCAATTTGAATTTGTTTTGAGATTAAACCTTATAGCTGGTCTTGTTGTACCAACAAAAGCCATGGCAAAATACTGGATTAAAAAAAACATTAAAGGTTCAATAATTAATATGACATCTATGGCTTCTTATGTCCCTTTATCAGGCGTATGGGCTTATGATGCATCTAAAGCCGGTGTATTAAATTTAACAATGGCAACAGCAAAAGAGCTTGCTCCAAATGGTATCAGAGTCAATGCAATTGCTCCGGGTTTTTTTGTTGGCAAACAGAATAAAGATCTGTTAATTAAAAATGAAAAAACAGGTGAATTAACTGAAAGAGGTCAGTCAATTATACAGAGAACTCCATTTGGCAGGTTTGGTGATGCAAGTGAATTAATTGGCGCTGCTATCTTTTTAATTAGCGATATGGCAAGCGGTTTTATCACCGGTGTTTCAATTCCTGTTGACGGCGGATTTCTGGTAGATTGTATATAATTATTTATCCTAATTAACTAATGCTTTATTAAAAAGTTTTAATATGCTATTATGTTCTGATTTAATAATTTGGATATTTATGAAAAAAATTATTTTAGTATTTTTTGTCATTTTTTTATTAATTTTTGAGATTGTTCCATATAACAGGATTATATCAATTTCACCTGCTTTAACTGAAGCTATATATTTGCTTGATTCACAAGACAAATTGATAGCAAATACAACTTACTGCATAAGACCCGATGAAGCGAAAAAAAAGGAAAAAATCGGCAATCTGGTTGATATAAATATTGAAAAAATTATTTATTTAAAACCCGATCTGGTTTTGACCACAGTTATGACAAAAAAGGAGAAGATTTATAAACTCATAAATATTGGGATAAAGGTGGAGGTTTTTCCTGAGCCCAAAACTTTTTCTGAAATATGCAAACAGTTCAGAAATCTTGCTGGATTAGTCGATAAATATGATCTGGCGGATTATATTATACGTAAATCTATAGAAAAAGTAGAAAAAGTCAAGAATAAGACTAAAAGTTTAAAATATAATAAGATTTTTGTCGAAATCGGCATCAATCCTTTATTTACAATAACTAAAGAATCATATATCAATGATTTTATCAAATTTAATAATGGAATGAATATTGCGATTAATGCAAAGTCAGGTATTTACAGCAGGGAAAAAGTTTTGATTTCAAATCCTGATGCAATAATAATAATCGATATGGGAATTGATACGATAAGCGAGATTAATGAGTGGAATAAATATAAAAATCTTAATGCTTTAAAGAATGACAGAATCAAGACGGTTGATTCATATCTGGTCTGCAGTCCTAACCCTCAGACTTTTGCCGATGCATTAATTGAATTCACTAAAATTATACATCCTGAAATAATTATTGATGAGTTTTTAAATGAATAAAATCTTAAAATTATTAATTTGGACATTTATTTTATTCTTTCTTCTTTTAATTGTTTCTGCCATTTCTTTATCATTAGGTTCTGTTGAAATTTCTTTGAAGGATTTTCTTTTTGCCTTAAAAAATAAGAACAGTATTGAACATGATATCCTGATAAAAACACGAATGCCAAGGATTTTATTGGGATTAGCCATCGGTGGATCATTAAGCATATGCGGTGCAATATTACAGGCTATTTTTAAAAATCCCCTTGTTGAGCCGTATACATTAGGCATCTCTGGCGGTGCCGGACTTGGAGTTAGTATAGCGGTTTTTTTTAAGATAAATTTACTGTTTTCTGGTTTAACTGTGACTTTATCAGGATTCTTAGGTGCCATGATGATATGCTTGATTTTATTTGTAATTAAAATGAAAAGCGGTTTTAAAAATATCAATCAGATTTTACTTACCGGTGTCATGCTTAGTTTTATTTGTTCATCAATGATTTTATTTATCATGGCTGTTTCTAGTTCCATGGATTTGCAGGCGATAGTTTACTGGATAATGGGATCATTAGATGAACCTGATATAAATCTAATTTATATTACTTTAATCTCTTCAGTTATAATACTCTTTGTTTCTTTTTTGTTTACCAGGCATCTAAATGCTCTGCAGCTTGGGGAAGAGGAAGCATTAAATTTAGGCATTAAAACTGAAAAAGTTAAAAAAATATTATTTGTTCTAACTTCAATTATCACCGGTTTATCAGTATCTGTTGCAGGTATAATAGGTTTTGTAGGACTTATTGTTCCTCATTTTGTGAGATTATTGATAAGCAGGGATTACAGACTAATACTAATTTTATCTTTTTTATCCGGAGCAATTTTTTTAATTATCTGTGATACTATTGCTAGAACAGTAATTAGCCCCATTGAACTGCCGGTGGGAGTTATAACTGGTATTTTCGGAGGTTTGCTGTTCATTAATACGCTAATGAAGAGACAAAGAGATTTATGAATGATATAATATTAAATGTTAAAAACTTAAGCTGCGGTTATAATTCAAAAATTATTTTAAAAAATATTAATTTTGAAATTAATAAAGATGATTTTGTCGGGATAATCGGTCCTAACGGTTCGGGCAAAACCACATTGTTCAGGGCAATAAATAAGATAATAAAAGTTCAAAAAGGAGAGATTATTCTATTCAATAAACATCTGGAACATTATAATAGAACTGAAATAGCAAGGATTGTTTCCGTTGCTTCCATGAGTAATTATAATATTGATATTAAAGTTGAAGATTTTATATTACTGGGCAGACTTCCGCATTATAAATCCATGCAGATATTTGAAAGTAAGGAAGACCATGATATAGTTTTTAAAATAATGGAAATGACAGATATAAGTAAATATAACAACAGGTATTTAGACGAATTATCAAGCGGAGAGAGACAGCTTGTTGTTATCGCAAAAGCTCTCGCTCAGGAGCCGAAACTTTTACTGCTTGATGAACCGATCGCTCATCTTGATATTACTCATCAGTTAAAAATATTGGATCTTTTAAAAAAGCTTAATAAACAGCTTGATTTAACAATCATTGTGATTCTTCATGATATAAATATTGCCAGTGAATATTGTAATAAAATTATCATATTGAATAAGGGAGAAATATATTCTGCAGGTACGCCTTCTGATATTTTGAATAAAAAGGCAGTTAAAGATGTTTACAATGTAGAGGCTGTTATTGACAAAAATCCTTTAAGTAATAAACCGTTTATTTTTTTTAACTCGAGCGAAAGGTTATAATTATGAGTGATACGAGTGAAAAATTAAAAAGACTTGATATTGATAATGATTTAAGAAATAAGATTCTACCTTTATGCAGATTAAAGTATGGTCAAATATGGGAAGATAAAATGTCAGGTCATAGAGTAGGGGTACTTGATGCCTCTGTTGAAGATGATGTTTTAAAAATCAGTCAAAATAAAAAAGTCAGACTTGTCATTAATGATCCTCCTTACAATGTAGTGGTTGGAAACAGGAATACTGAAAATTTGTTTAAGAAAAATCTTATTGAATATATTGATTTTTCAAGAAAATGGATAAAAAATGCTGAAAATATTATGGATAAAGATTCTCATTTATATATATGGCTTGGTGCAGACCAAAATGACGGTTTTCAGCCTCTTTGTGACTTTATGATAATGATGAGGGATTTTAAAACGCTTAAATCAAGAAGTTTGATCACTATGAGAAATCAGCGGGGGTATGGCACCCAAAAGAACTGGATGGCTGTAAGGCAGGAGCTTTTGTATTATATAAAAGGTAATCCTGATTTTAAGGTTATTTATACTGATATACCAAAAGTCCTTAAAGGATATTATAAAACGATAAACGGTAAAATGACTGATAACCTTGAAAGAAGCAGGTCAGACTGTATCAGACCCGGCAATGTATGGATCGATATTCAACAGGTTTTTTACAGAATGGAAGAAAATGTGCCCGGTTTATATGCTCAAAAACCCCTAAAGGCTATTAAAAGAATAATTGAATCCAGCAGCAGAGAAACAGATTATGTAGCGGATTTTTTTTCACACAGCGGAACAACATTATTATCTTGTGAAATTTTAAAAAGAAAATGCTTGACTTTTGACCTTGATCCTCTATTTGCAGAGTTGACAATAAGAAGACTGGAAAATTATCGACAAACAGGTAAAACCGGATGGCAGTGGAACAATCCCTTCCCCGAAATCGATAGTTAAAATATTAAATTTTTTGTAATAATTAGTTTAAATTTTAATATTTTTATTACGATGAGATAAAATTATTTTTATTTAGGAGAATAAAATATGAAAAAAATGTTATTTTTAGTTGTTATTTTAGCTTTTTGTTTAATTTCAATCTCTGCATCAGAGAAAGAAGCTCTATTAAATAATGATACTATCAATTCATCAGAAAATATTAAATTTAATTTTAATATTGCTACAAAAAGCGGTTCGTTAAAGGATGATGCGGTTGATTTTGCCGCAAAAACCGTAGGTGCAGGAGCTGATTTTTATGCTTTTTTAAAGAAAAATCAAAAACTTTTTTTCTGGCTTGC
>JAFGQB010000146.1 GCA_016935915.1 Spirochaetota bacterium | reverse complement strand
TTATTATCGAACCGCAGCATGAAGAATCACTTTCAAGAATAATGCAATGGATTTTATCAGTTTTTTCTATGTATTATAATAAAATAAATAAAATTAAAGGACATACATGGCAATCTGGATTTTGGAGTAAAATTATAGATGATATAAAACAATTATTTGACACTTTCAAATATATATCAGAAAATCCTGTTAAAGCAAACATGATAAATGATGCGAAAGATTATAAATTCGGTGGATTATATTATATAATAAAAAGAATCTATGATATTGTTGAAAAACCAAATTTTGATTATGATTTTTAATATTATTTTATTGTTGGGGACAGAGCTATAATCAGGGTTATTTTTTATTTTGGAATTATTTAATTAATAAAAATATTTTAGTTCTTTCTTGCTTTTATTTTCTTTATTTTATAAAATTATTTTGTAATTAATACATTGAGGCTAATATGAATAAATTTGACAGTGCAGACAATGTCAGGGATTCATCGGGAAGGCAGTATCATATAGGTTTAACTGATAAGGAAGTATCTGACAAAATTATTCTGGTTGGTGATCCTGCAAGAGCTAAGCTTATTTCAAAATATTTCGATGAAATAAGAGTTAAAAAAGAAAACAGGCAATTTGTCAGCTTTACGGGGAAATATAAAGGGACAGAGCTCACAGTTTTGTCTATAGGTATCGGAGCAAGCTGTATGGAAATTGCTGTAATAGAACTAGTACAATTAGTTTATCCTTTAACGATTATAAGATGCGGAACATGTGGTGCATTACAAAATGATATAAATATAGGCGATCTTGTGATATCATCAGCTGCATTAAGACTTGAAAACACTTCGAGTTTTTTTGTGGAAGAATCTTTTCCTGCTGTATCTGACTATGAAATATCGATTGCATTAATGAAATCGGCATATGATTTAAAACTGCCTTATCATTATGGATTGACCGCCACTGCTCCTGGATTTTATGGTGCTCAAGGTAGACACATTGATGGTTTTCCATTTAAAGAAAATGATTTAATTGAAAGACTTGTTAAGCAAAATGTTAAAAATCTTGAGATGGAATGTGCAACATTATTGACATTGAGCACCTTCAGAGGTTTCAGAGCAGGAGCAGTCTGCTCAGTTTTTGCCTCAAGAAATAAAAATGAATTCATCAGTCCTGATTTAAAAAAAAAGGCTGAAATAAAAGCAATAGAGTGTGTCTTGAATGCTTTTTTAATACTTAATAAAATAGATTATCAAAAAGGGAAAAATAAATTCTGGATACCTGAAGTTTGAAGGATAGATATAAAAAAAATTTATTCAGATTTTTTAAGAATATATGACTAGAAAAATATTTTCATTCACTATGATTAAAACATTATTTTTATAATTCTTTTTATCAAGGGACAGAGTTCATATGCATTGGTTCAGCAGTAATTTTTTTTTAATATTTTTATAATATCATTTTTAGCAGCTATGTCCCTAATAAAGAACCATCTCTTATTAAAAATAAAATTTTAAAAAAATACAAATAATAAAAAAACAGTTGAATTTCATTAATACTTTAAATAGAATTAAATAAAAGAATATATAATAAAATTATATCTCATAAAATCTTTTATGGGGACAGAGCTGTTTTTTTTAGTTTGATAATATTATAATTAAGGAGTTATTAATGAACATTCAATTAATATCAACTGGTTTGATTGAGATCGGTATATCTTTTGCTACTGGTGTTTTTATTTTCTTTTTTAGCTTTAAAATTTTTTCGTTTTTAACAAAGGATATTGAAGAAATCGAAGAACTTAAAAATAAAAATATTGCTGTTGGTATTTTAATAGCTGCATTTGTTTTCGGAATTATGCTTTTGGTTAAAGAATCTGTTTATCCTTCTAAAGACACATTAATAAATTTGATAAAATCAAATAATCTTAATTTAGTTGTTATTTTAATTTCATTATTGAGAATAATTGTCATTTATATCATTTCTGCTTTTTTTGCTTTTATCATTTTATGGCTTTCCATTAAATTTTTTATGATTTTAACAACAAAAATTGATGAAATAAAAGAATTAACAAAAAATAACAGTTCAGTAGCGCTAATTTTAGCTTCATTAATAGTTTCTATTGTTGTGTTATTGACAAGCCCGTTAGCGACATTTTTAAGCGGTATTGTAAAGCCCTCAAGCATCGATATTAAATCAGAAGAACCTTTTTTTAATATTGATTTGATAAATAAAGGTTTTATTGAACTTATTATTTCTCTTGCGGCTGTTCTTTTCATTTTTTTCATCAGCTTTAAAGTTTTCAGTCTTTTTACTAAAAAAATAGATGAAATTAAAGAATTAAATTCCAACAACAATGCTGTTGGTGTTTTAATGGCAGGTTTTAATTTTTCAATGATGCTGCTGGTTAAATCTGCAATAAATCCAGCAATCAAAGCTATGGAATTTGCTCTGGATAAAAAAGCGTCTGCTGAAATAATATTTTTAACAATTGGACAGATCATTTTATATTTTATTATAGCTGCAATCTTTGCTTTTATAATATTATGGATAGCTATGAAGCTTTTCATGTTTTTAACAACTTCCATAAATGAAATGGAAGAAATAAATAATAAAAATTTCGCAGTTGGCTTAATAATTGCTGTTTTACTGATTTCATCCGCACTATTATTGGCGCAGGGGCTGGAAACAGTTCTATCTGGTATGGTAAAAACACCTCAGATAGGTACTGGTATACTGGATTTATCAAACTTTAAATAAGGGGGAATGCAATGAAAAGATTTTTGATTGTAATAACATTATTTTTAGTTTTTCCTTTATGTTCATGGCAGTATGATACACAAAAAAGCACTTTTTTTTATACGATAGATTTTCCTGACAGTGAAGAAAAATGGACACTTGTTCAAGACAATAAAAAATATGATGCATTTTTTCAAAATCATGAAAAACAGGCTTTTATTGAAATAATAGTTTATGATTTAAGTTCTGCTGGGACTTATATAGAATTGTTTGATTACATAGTTAACAGGTTTAATATGAATAATGGCTCAAATAACGAAGTTGTTTTCTGCAAATATAACGCTATTAGAGGTGAATATTTTTTTTACTATATGAATAATCCTTTCAAAATTGATTTTGTCGTGTTTAAGGATAATTATTATTTTTATGTTGTAATGGGTTACAGTTATAAAGAGCAATACAATAAATATGAAAATGAATTAAAAAATATAATCAACAGTTTAAAGATCTATTATGATAATAATGTTGTTTACAGCAATGAAGAAACAAAAGCAAAAGATGCTCTTCCTATAAATAAAAAAGCTGATGAAAAAACTTTTACCACTGATGAAAAATATACATACCATATTGAATGGGATAAAAATAAAATAGATTTTGAATTCTTAAAAGCTGATTTATTGAAATCTATTAAAGAATTGTCTGAAATCGGGGAATATGAAGGTAAATACTGGAAAGGCTGGGCATATTATAATATAGATTTTAATAAACCGGATTATGAGTTTACATTTTGGAAAAATTTTTATCAGGACATGTACAATAAAAATTATTACAGAGTGAATAATGTTTACGACTATTTTAAGAGTCTTTCGGCAGAGTCGAAAATGTCTTCCTACCAGCTTGCCAATAGTGTAATGAAATGTATTCAGATTATACCCTATGAAAGACCTAAGAATGTTATTAATGCTAACAACGGATCAAAAACTCTTGATTTTTTTACACCTAATGAAGTCGCAGACTGGAAACAGGGCGATTGTGATACGAAATCTCTATTTATGGTCATAATTTTAAGGCGATTGGGATATGACGCCATAATGCTTCATTCGTCCTATTACGGACATGCAATGGTAGGTATAAATATAAATGCTTCAGGTTCTTTTATCGTTTATAATAATAAAAAATATTATTTCATAGAATCCACATATCCTAACTGGAAAATAGGTGATCTGCCGCCTCAAATGGGTGATGTGAACAAATGGAATCCAATACCAATACAATAGCTTTAAAATTAAAGATAAAATAAAATTTTTATGCTGATTATTCTGCACCGTCCCAACAGTAAGTGCATAACTTTTCCTTAGGCAAACCTATTGCATAGATCAGGTCTTCAAGCTCTTGATATTTTAATGATGTCAATTTTAATCTGCTGCAGATATTATTGATCATTTCTTTGTATTCATTGGTTCCGCATTTAGCATATTTGTCTAGATTTCTTTTATCATCTCCTTCTATTTCCTTTATTGCATTTCTTGCTGCCAGTTCCAGTTCTGTAGCGGATCTCGAGAAATTCAAAAATTTACAACCGTAAACAAGAGGAGGGCATGCAGGGCGCATATGCACCTCTTTTGCGCCATAATCATAAAGCCGCTGGATTATATCCTTAAGCTGAGTTCCTCTTACTATTGAGTCATCACAAAAAACGATCCTTTTATCTTCAATTATTTCTTTAATCGGAATTAATTTCATCTTGGCAATTAAATTTCTCTGATCTTGATTTTGCGGCATAAAGCTTCTTGCCCATGTTGGTGTATATTTAACAAAAGGTCTTTTATAAGGAAGCTTAGATTCATTTGCATAACCAAGAGCATGACTTGTTCCTGAGTCCGGAATACCTGCTACCAAGTCCACCTTAATACTGTCTTTTTTTGCTAATTTGGCACCGCACCTGTATCTGACCTGTTCGACATTAATATTTTCATAACATGAAGAAGGGTAACCGTAATATACCCATAAAAATGAACATATCTGGAGTTTATTCTGAGGTGGCATTTTTTGTTCAAAACCGTTTTCAGTAATAAATACGACTTCCCCTGGCCCAAGATACTTTGCAATGTTGTAATTTAAATTTGGAAATGCACATGTTTCAAATGAAACCACAAATGAATCTTTTTTTTCCCCGAGAACGACTGGAGTTCTACCGAACTTATCACGAGCAGCATAAATACCTTTTTTTGTAAGAATAAGAATAGAACAAGATCCCTCTATTTTATTTTGAGCATTCTTAATACCATCCTCAAAAGATTCTTCTTCATTGATCATTGTGGCTACTAGTTCGGTAGGATTTATTTCTCCACCACTCATTTCAGAAAAATGGACTTTCCTGTGTTTAAAAGCATTTTTAGCCAATTCTTCCAGATTTTTAATTACTCCAACAGTTACTATTGCGTAATTTCCCAAATGTGAACCTATAATTAATGGCTGATCTTCAAAATCACTTATTACTCCTATACCGCTTTTTCCCTGCATATTTATAATGTCATGCTGAAATTTTGATTTAAACTGAGAATTTGTGATATCATGAATATAGCGGATATAATTTCCCTTATGCAGTGTAACCAATCCTCCCCGCTTTGTTCCAAGATGAGAATGATAATCTGTACCATAAAAAAGGTCATCTTTACATTCATTTTTTGACACTATTCCAAAAAAACCGCCCATTAGAAAATCTCCGTTATTTAATTTAATAAATCAATCTATACTGACAATTATTCAAATTGTCAGTATAAACCTTAAAAGTTATAATAACTAAAACTTTGTTTTGTAACGATAGTATTTTTGCCCTTAATACTAAAAAATAGACATAATCATAACTTTAAGCATATATAACAATAGTTTTGAAATTTATCCAGAGATTTATTTAATTTATTAAAAAATTTTTGAATAAAAATGAAAGTCTAAACAGCTAAAATTAAAGCTGTTTAGACTTTATGTAAGTATGATAAACTTTATAAATATTTTTTTAAAAATGTCACTGTGTTTTTCCATGCTTTTTCTGATGCTTCCTTATTATAATTTTGTCCGTTTTTATTGTCGAATGCATGCCCTGCATTTGTATAAATATTAATTTCATGTTTTTTACTTAGACCTTTTAGTACTTGTTCAAATTCTTTTACTGTTTCAGCCTTTATTGACTGATCTTTTTCACCGAAATTACCCAATATGACTGTTTTCATTTTAGATAGATCATCCTTTGGATTAATAGTACCGTAATAAATAACTGAAACCTTTGTCCCCAGATTGTTTTTTGCTGTTTGATATGACCAGCCGCCCCCAAAACAGTAGCCTAGAGAAGCTATTCTTCTTGAATCTACATTCTTTTTTCCTTTTAAATAGCTTATAGCTTTTGAAATATTATCAAGTCCCTTTTGCAAATTGTTCCTGGATTCTGTTGATAAGGCTCTAGCCTCATCTGGTGTTTGAGCAGTTTTACCTTCATACATATCAACAGCAAGTGCGATATAACCTAATTCTGCAAAATTTTTTGTTCTCTCTTCTATATAACTGTTCAATCCCCACCACTCATGTATGATTACAATAGCAGGGTATTTTCCTGTTTTTTGAGGTTGTGCTAAAAAGCCCTGAATATTTCTTTCTGTATCATAGATTATTTTTTCCGTAGTAATTTCCTGTTTTTTTGACATCTGAGAAAAAATATTGATTGCTAATAAGGAAATTATCAATGTTACAAATAAAAATTTCTTAAACATCTTGTCCTCCTTAATTAAAACATTTGTTAAATTAGAATCATTCTAAATTATAATTTAATAATTATATATCAAAAATACAAATTTTTTACTATTTTTTCTATTTTTAAATTTTTATAATATAAGTTGATATCTTTAATATAATTTTGGGGAAATTTTAAAAAAACATTACTGGTTTATGGCTGATTTTGTAAAAACTTCCAGGAGTTCTTTTATACTGGTTGTTTTTATTATTGAATTTATGATATCTCTGTTGATAAAAATACTGCTTATTTTTGCAAGTATTTTTAAATGGATTGCTTCAATTTTGGTGCATAACAGGAAAAAAAGATAAGCTGGTTTATGGTCCGGTGAATTAAAATCAGTGCCTTCCTTACAAATCCCGAATACAAGAAAAGGGGCATAATCAGGATTTTCTTTGATGTTCTTCAAATGAGGTATTGCTATGCCATGCCCAATACCTGTTGAAACTATATTTTCCCTTTCGAGAAGCATAGACAAATAGGAATCTTCTGATTCGATTATCTTTCTTTCACTTAAAGGTTTTATAAGTTGTTTTAAAATTTTTTCTTTATTCCCGCTTTTTATATCATGTAAAATAAAATCCTTGTCAAAAAATGACGTCAATTTCATTTGTGCAATATCATTATCTGTCAAGCTTTGAATGTCATTATAAAAAATTTTTTTATAGTTCATTTTTGATAAAATCCAGTCGTCTATAACCGGTTTAATGAATTTCCATTGATTACCGACTTTAATTGCAGGGATTTCATTTTTATGAATTAAATTTAAAATGGTTTGATCAGTAAGCTTTAAATATTTTGCCGCTTCCTCAAGTGTCATTAATTCATCCGACATATTTATCCCAATAAAAAATCTGGAAATTATTATAAATATATAATAGACCAAAATAATAATTTTTACAAATATTTTAAACTGAAAATTTAATAATAAATTTAATAATATATAATTAATTCTATTTTTTTCATATTAAATTTCATACATGGTAGTTTAAATGATATAAATTATAAATTTAATGGCTTTATAAATATTTTTACAAAATAAATTTTGACTTTATTTTCAATGTAATATAATATTAATCTGTAAGCTTGATTTATTATTATATAATAAAATTTTTAAATAATCTGATAAACAACATAAAAATTTTTATCTGCTCTATTGGAGTTTAAAAAATGTTTAAAATAATATTTTGGGGAGTAAGAGGTTCTATACCATGCCCGGGCCCGTTAACAGCAAAATATGGCGGCAATACCTCCTGCATACAGATCAAGACGGATCTTGATTACCAGATAATACTTGATGCAGGGACAGGAATCAGGAAATTGGCAACAAGCCTGTTTGCAGATCCCGAAGTAAAAAAACCGTTAAAGATTTTTCTTTTTTTAACACATACTCATTGGGATCATATAATGGGTTTTCCCTTTTTCGGTCCGATCTATGTACCAGGTATTGATGTCACTGTTTTCGGACCTGTAACATATGAGGATGAACCTCTTGAAAAAGTTGTCGGTGGACAACTGGCTTACAGGTATTTCCCGTTAAGAAGAGATGAATTAAAATCAAATTTAAAGTTTCAAAACTTAAAAGAAGGAAGCATGACTCTTCCAGGAGGTATAGTAATAAGCTATAAATATTTAAATCATCCTGTTTCATGTCTCGGATACAGGATATCATATAAAAACAAAGTATTTTCTACATGTTATGATCATGAGCCTTTTCAAAATTTATTTTTACAAGATCCGATAAACGAGGAAGAAGGGCAAATTGCAGCGGATGAAAACAATGCAAAAATAACTGCTTTCTTTCAAAATTCAGATTTGCTGATTCATGATGCACAATATACTACTATTGAATACAAAAAATATGTCGGATGGGGCCATTCTACTTATAAATATGCAATTAATCAAGCATTAAGGGGAAATGTAAAGAGATTGGCACTCTTTCATCATGACCCAGAAAGGTATGATAAACAACTTGACTATATCAATAAATCATTTAAGGAAAAATTTAAAAATACAAAACTCAATGTATTTTGCGCTTATGAAGGCATGGAAATTAGTTTATGAGCAAATACGGCTTTGTACATCTTCACAACCATACAGAATATTCCCTGCTTGATGGAATGATTAAAATCGATGATCTTGCAAGTCACTCAAAAAAGCTTGGTATGAATGCAGTAGCCATTACCGATCACGGTAACTTATACGGAATAATCGAATTTTATCAGGCTTGTAAAAATCATGATATAAAACCTATTGTAGGTGCAGAGTTTTACTATACACCGCTGTCACGGTTTGAAAAGTCAGGACAGAGATATCATTTGATACTTCTTGCAAAATCAGACAAAGGATATACCAACTTAATTCAGCTCTCATCAAAATCATTTATCGAAGGTTTTTATTATAAACCCAGGATTGATAAGGAACTGCTTGAATTATATCATGAAGATTTAATATGTTTAACTGCTTGTGTTCAGGGAGAGATACCTGATCTGATTTTAAAAGGGAATATTCAGGAAGCTGAACAAAAAGCTTTAAAATTAAAAGAGTTGTTCGGCAAAGATTCATTTTTTTTTGAAATTCAGATACATGGATTGAAAGAAGAACTGACAGTAGCAAAAACACTTTTTGAAATGTCTAAAAGACTTCAAATTCCGCTTGTCGCTACAAATGACGCTCATTATTTAAACAGGGATGACAGTGAAGCTCACGATGTATTATTGTGTATAGGAACCAAAAAACATCTGTCAGACCCTGCACGTATGAGATTTCACGGAGAAGAGTTTTATCTCAAAACTGAAGAAGAAATGATTCAAATTTTTAAGGATCTGCCCAAAGCCCTATCCAATACTCAACATATAGCTGAAATGTGCAATCTTGAAATAAACCTGCCCGGCCCTCAACTGCCAGAATTTGATATTCCTGAAGGATTTTCAAAGGAAGAATATCTGAAAAAAGTTACGATCGAAGGTTTAAAAAAAAGATATAAAAAAGTCAGTGATGAGCTTAATAACAGAATAAATTATGAAATTGATGTAATTAATAGAATGGGATTTTCAGGATATTTTTTAATTGTCTGGGATTTCATAAAGTTTGCAAGAAATAATAATATCTGGGTTGGTCCAGGCAGAGGTTCAGGAGCTGGCAGTTTGGTCGCATATTCTCTTGAAATCACTGATGTAGATCCTATTCAGTACGGACTTCTCTTTGAAAGATTTTTAAATGAACAGAGAGTAAGCATGCCGGACTTTGATATTGACTTCTGCAAAGAAAGAAGACATGAAGTAATTAATTATGTAACAGAAAAATATACAAAAGAAAAAGTGTGTCAGATTGTAACATTTTCAAAAATGAAGGCAAAAGCGGTTGTGAGGGATGTAGGGAGAGTTTTAGAGATACCTTTAAAAAGAGTTGATGAGATCGCAAAATTAATATTGGAAGGTAAAGATTTAAAAAAGGAAATTGAGGAGATCCCTGATTTAAGCAACATATATTATAACGGGACAAGTGAAGAAAAGAGGCTTTTGGAAATTTCTATAAAGCTTGAAGGTTTATCAAGGCACACTTCATTACATGCCGCAGGTGTAGTTATAGGTCAAAAAGATATAACTCAATATGTACCTTTACAGATAGTTAAGGATGAAAAAGCGAAAGATCTGATAACAACACAATTTCCCGGTCCTCAGCTTGAAGCCTGTGGATTGGTAAAAATGGATTTTTTAGGGCTTATTACACTTACTTTGATGAGAGACTGTTTAAATCATTTGAAAAATAAAAACATAATCGTAGATATAAATAAAATTGATTTCAATGATCAAAAAGTATTTGCACTTTTTTCCAGAGGTGAAACCGAGGCTATCTTTCAGTTTGAAAGTCCAGGAATGAAAAAATTCTTAAAAAAATTAAAACCTACATGCCTTGAGGATCTCATTGCCATGAATGCCTTATACAGACCAGGACCTATGAATTTTATTTCTTCGTATATTGCCAGAAAGCATGGGGAAGAGAGGGTTGAATATGACCACCCTTTGATGCAGGATATATTAAAAGAGACTTACGGTATAATGATCTATCAGGAGCAGGTAATGAAGATTGCTCAGGTTCTTGCCGGTTATGATCTGGGGAGCGCTGATATTTTACGAAGAGCTATGGGGAAAAAGAAAGCAGAAGAAATGAAAAAGCACTTAAAGATATTCGTTGACGGCTGTTTGAAAAATAATATTGAAAAAACAACAGCAGAAAAAATTTTCAACAAGATGATGGATTTTGCCAATTACGGATTTAATAAAAGTCATGCTGCTGCTTATGCTTATCTGGCTTATCAATGTGCATATTTAAAAACTTATTATCCTGCAGAATTCATGGCATCCGTTCTAACATCAGAAATAAATAAACCTGAAAAGATCATAGAATATATTAAAGAGATAAAAAGCATGGGTATGGAGGTTTTGCCGCCGGATGTTAATTCTTCATATACTGTATTTACTGTAGAAAAAGGGAAAATCAGATATGCATTAAGCGGTATAAAAGGTGTAGGTGAAGCTGCAGGTAATAATATAACAAAAATAAGGCAAATCGAAAAAAAATTTGAACATATAAATCATTTTTTACAGACTGTTGATTTAAGAATTATAAACAGAGCTGTGCTTGAAATATTAATTAAAACAGGTTCTTTTGATTCTTTTGGACAAAAAAGAAAGTGGATGCTTGATCATCTTGATGATCTAATAAATGAAGCGCAGTCGGTACAAGCTGATAAAAAGATAGGACAGGCACAGCTTTTTGATGAATTGGTTCAGGATAAAAAAGTAAAAAACGGCGTTGATGTTGAAGATTGGCATGAAGATGATAAATGTTTTATGGAAAAAGAACTATTGGGCTTTTTTGTTTCAGGACATCCTTTAAAAAAATATTCTGGCTTTATTAAAATGAATTGCACTCATACATCAAAAACAATCAATGATATTACATTTAAAAAGAACAATAATAACGGAAATGGTTTTTTTCAAAAAGAAAATGTAGTAATGGCAGGTATTATTGATAAAATTAAAATTTTTAAAAGTGAAAGCGGTAATGACTGGGTCATATTGTCAATTGATGATCTGGATGGCAGTTTCAGCGTAAATGTTTACAGAAAAGAATATGAAAAATTTATGAGCCTGATAATTATAAAAAAATTTATTTTAATAAACGGCTACTGTACGGAAAATAAAAGAGAAGAAAAAGTTGTTGTTGCTCAAACCATAGAAGAGCTTGATAAAATAAAATTCAACAGCTTATCAGAATGCCATATTTACCTTAAGGATATGGAAATACAAAAAGACAATCTGGAACTTTTCAAAAAATTTCTGGCAAATCAAAATCAGGATCTAAGTTTGTTTATTCATTGTTATGATAACGGAAGGGAAAATGTAATTAAATCAATGAACATCAAAGCGCCTAAAGATGAAAATATATACAAAAATCTTATTAATAATTATAATTTTATTGATAAAGTAAAAATTATATAAATTTTAAATTAACTTAATTTTATTCCGCTGATTTTTTATGGATAATCTTGAGAGCTAAATTGTATTTTATATTAATTTAACCTAAATGGAGTTAAAATGTTTAATGTAATGTTATTTTATAATGAAGAAAATGATTTGGTATTAAAAGACTATGAGAATTCAATTTTAAAAATCAAACAGATATGTGAAGAAACAGAATATAGTGGAGATATTTATTTAACCTATTTACATGATATTTCAAAGAAGATAATCAATACTTATGAATATGAAAAAAAATTATCAGATGATTATATATATTCAAATGATTTTCAATTTTTGCTAAAGAATAATAATGAGTTTTACAATGAAATTTACAATTTCAATTATAATTCGAGTTATGCAAATCCCGAACATAGTTCATTTATTTTCGATGAAACTACGGGTCCGCTTTTTTCATATTTTTTTTCAAAATTCTTATTTATAAATCCTGATATTGCAAAACACAAATTATTTAAATTATTTGAATTGAACAAGATTTTTATAGAAGCATATGATTATATTAAAAACAATAGATTTGACTATTATGAAATAAAAAATATAATGATTAAAGTTGACAGTAAAAAAGACAAAACAAAGGACTTTTTTTTTGATTTTGTTGAACAGTATAACGAGAATTACAGATTTTATACAGATATAATTGAATTTTCATTATTAAATGATCTTAGATATCTTTTCAAGTATGGAACATATATTTCAGATATTGAAATCAAAACAGCAAAATTTCTTTTAAATTATCCAATTAATAAATTAAAAAATATTGCTTCTTCGGTTTTTAATGCCTATATCGAAGGCTTTAAACGGAATAATATAAAAACAGATAAAAGGAAAACTGTAAATTTTATGCTGAATATTGGGCAGGAGAATATTTATAAGTATTTATTTGAAATATTTTATAAGAACAATTTTCAAATTACAGTTAAAGATATAAATACATCTGTAATTAATCATCAATATTTTTATGATCATAAATTTGACAGTACATTATTTCTGGACGAACAATATTTGACTAATTCTGTAAACGGCTTTAAAAATGCTCTTGTTTTAAATGAAGAAATTTTAAAAAATATTTCCGGTATAATTTATTTCGAAAAATTCGGTGAAGAACCCTATAATCCTATAAATAAAAAGTCCAATTTGAGATTGAATAATGATCAGGTAAAAATACATGCAAAAATCAAATCCGAAATGATTCGTTTGTTTAATCAATATGTACCGAGAAATGAAACCAGCTATTGTATTGTTGCTTTTCCAACACCAGAGATTGGAAAGCATTTTAAAGATATTTTTGAGGAAACATATTTGATAAATACTCTTGATAATGATAAATATCAAAAAATAAATCAGGTAATAATTGATGCCCTTGATAAGGCAAGTATTATACATATTAAAGGTAATAATAACAATGAAACAGATATAATCATAAGTTTAAATGAACTTAATAATCCTGAAAAGGAATCAAATTTTGTTAACAGTATTGCAGGGGTCAACATACCATTAGGTGAGGTCTTTACTTCACCCAAACTTTTCGGTACAAATGGCATTCTTCATGTTAAAAATTCATATCTGGATGATTATAATTATATAGATTTGAAATTGATTTTCAAAGACGGGTATATTGAAGAATACAGCTGCAATAATTATGAGAATATTGATGATAATATAAAATATATAAAGGACAACCTTTTATTTCCACATGATACCCTACCGCTAGGTGAATTTGCAATAGGAACCAATACTTTGGCATATAAAATGTGTAAACAATATAATATTATTAATAAATTGCCTGTACTGATCATAGAAAAAATGGGACCTCATTTTGCTATTGGCGATACATGCTTTAAGCAAAAAGAAGATTATAAAATGTATAATTTAATAAATAATAAGGAAATTGTGGCAAAAGACAATGAAAAAAGCATATTAAGAAAAACAGATATAGCTAATGCTTATACTGATGTTCATATTGATATTACCTTACCATATAATGAAATTGATTTTATTAAGGCTATAACAAAAGAGAACAGAGAAATAATAATTATAAAAGACGGCAAGTTCGTTTTGGAAGGCACTCAGGAATTAAATATTTATCTTTAAGGGCTGAAATTCTTATGCAAAAAAATAAAAAATGGCTAATGTGGATATTATTGCTCCCGACATATTTTATCTCATTTTTTCACAGAACAGCGCTGTCCCCAATCGGTAATTTATTGATGAATCAGTTTAATGTTTTAGATAAAACTGCAACTATATTAGGTATCATGACAAGTGTCTATTTTTTTACCTATGGATTTATGCAGTTCCCAAGCGGTTATTTGGCAGATAAAATCGGACCCAGAAAAATTGTTTCTATCGGGAGTATAGTAATGGGTTTAGGTACTATATTATTTGCTTATTCAAAAAATTTGCATTTCGCATATTTTGGACGTTTTATCATTGGTTTCGGTGCTTCATTTAACTTTTTAAGTCTTTTAAGAATTCAATCAAACTGGTTTAAAGAAAAGGAATTCCCCTTTTTGACGGGAATCACTATTTTTATTGGCAACTCCGGTGCTTTGTTTGGACTGGGACCCTTTGCCTATTTGACGGATTTAAT
The DNA here is from genome assembly GCA_016935915.1 of Spirochaetota bacterium. Lineage (GTDB taxonomy): Bacteria > Spirochaetota > GWE2-31-10 > GWE2-31-10 > JAFGQB01 > JAFGQB01. Next base: position 11,352 of record JAFGQB010000146.1, on the reverse strand, counting down.
TGGTCTTAATCAAAGTTTAATAATTTTTGGGATTATTCCGGTAATATTCGGAATATTGATATATATTTTTCTAAAGGATAAGCCTGAATATCTTTTACATGAAAAATATACAGATTCTTTCATTGACACATTCAAAAAGGTTTTAAAGGAAAAAAATAATTATTTAAGCATGCTTGCTTTCGGATTATCAAACGGAGCTTATTTGACATTTGTCGGTTTCTGCAATATTCCTTTTTTAATGCATATATATGGTTTATCAAAGATTGAAGCATCAGTCATGACAACTTTTGTTACTTTGGGTGCTGTTATTGGCTGCCTTTTTAACTGGCTGAAAGTTAAATTGTTTAGAGTGCCTAAGCATGCAGGAATTTTCTTTTTGTCAATTGCATTATTTTTCTGGCTCTTTATTGCATTAATTAAAATACCAGAAAAATTACTATGGATTTATTATATTCTATATTTTTTATTCGGCATCGCCCTCTCTGCATTAAACCTTATATTTACCAATGTGAGATTTAACAATAAAAAAGAAATCACTGCATCCGCACTGGCTTTTACCAATTTCGGTGGATTTATTTCAATCGCGGTATTACAATTCATAGGAGGTTTTATCTTAGATTTATTTATAGACCAAAAAATGGGGACAGAGCATATAATTTATCCGTATGAAGCGTATAAGGTATTATTCATAATATTAACCATAATACATTTTTTCAGTATAATAACCTATGCATTCACAAAAAAAGAAGCATTGTTTGAAAGGAAATAAAAAATTTAAGCCTTAACAAGAGGCAGTTCATTCCAGTTCGTTGTATAATTCGGCGATTTATACTCTCTTCGCATTGCCCAGCTTTTATTGTATTTGAACGCCCCTGTGATTATTTTTTCTTTTCCGTAGGAATCATTTATATCATCTATTGCTTTGATTATGTTTGTTTTTTTGTAATCAATACCGTGATCATCAAACAGCGCCAACTGTCTGTGCGAAAGAGGGAGGATTCCGCCCAAAACAACGCCGCAGTTCTTAAATTTATATCCGCTCTTATATATCAGATCAAGGGCTTTATGAGCAGTGTTTATTAAATCAGGAGTATAAGCATGAGGGGTCAAAAGAGGCATGGTTTTGGCATTCATATATTGAGGTTCATTTTCTTTAAATCTGTTAGTTGAAAAAAATATAGTTATAAAAGAACAGACAGAGTTCTGCTCTCGCAAAGATTCACAGGCAAGCGTTATATGATAGGCAATAGCTTCTGCGAGCTCTTTCTTTGATGTAACAGGACTGCCGAAACTTCTTGAAGATAAAATGTTTTTTTTATCCGGAATATATTTTTCCAGATCAATGCATGAATCCCCTCTGAGTTCCCAGACAGTATAGAGACCCTTAATTGTCATTTTTTTCTTTATCCAGACATCATCGGCGTTGACAAGGTCAAGAATGGAATTTATATTGTTTTTGTGAAGCATTTTGGTATATTCAAAGCCTATGCCCCAGACATCGGACACATCAAAAAAGGAAAAAATTTTTTCTTTTGCAGGATGGTTCACTATGTTAAACACGCCATCGAATTTATTATATTTTTTGCCGATTTTATTTGCAAGTTTGCTCAAAGTCTTGGTTTCACCTATGCCTACCGAAATAGGTATGCCTACACACTTATAAATAGTTTCCTTGATTTTCTGAGCATATTTAACAAGGTCAATATGTTTGAAATCAGTCAGATTAAGAAATGCTTCGTCAATTGAATAAATTTCAATATCATGGGAAAAAAGGGTCAAAGTTTTCATCACTCTTGCAGAAATGTCCCCGTAAAGTGTATAATTTGATGAAAAGACATTTATGTCATGCTTTTCAATGATACCTCTTGATTTAAAAAGAGGAACTCCGCGTTTGATACCAAGATTTTTCGCCTCTTTTGAAAGAGCTACAATACAGCCGTCATTATTTGACAATACCACAACAGGAGAATCTTTTAGATCCGGTCTGAATACTTTCTCACATGAGGCATAAAAACAGTTGCAGTCAATAAGAGCAAAAATTTTATTTTTCATAGATTATTTTAAAGAGTACCTTTCGAATTTATTATATTATTAAATTTTATTTTTATCAAATTCTTTTACAGAGAACATTTTGCTAAAAAACATGTTTATAAAAATAAAGGATTCTAAAGTTTTAAGGTATTTATATCAAAAGGAGTTTTTATGATAAATCGCCTGAAAACTATTGAGTTTCATTTTGTCCTTAATCATACCTTAAAAGAAAAATTAATTTCTATAAGTAATTTTTTAAATCTCAATTTATCTAAAACAATCATATTTATTCTTGAAAACATGTCACCTTTACTGGATAAAATGCATTTTATTTACAAAGAAGAGAATAGACCTGTTGAAAAAGTTAATTGGGATGCTCATTTGCATATCTATATGAATAGAAGTAAAGAAGTGCTGTATAATAAATTAAAAAGTATTCATAAGGATAATAATACTTATTCTATTGCAACAGGTTTAAGATATATTTTAAAAGTTTTTTTAAGAGGAGTTGAAATGTATGGATTAAATAAATTTCTAAAGGTATTAAAGGATGAAAAAGAAAAGAGGAGAGAAGAAAATAGAAATAAAAAAATTTGGTTTAAAAAGACCAAGGTAAGACAATTGTCATATAATAAATGTTTAAGCGTTCAATATGATTATAAGTATTCAGTTGTTTTAATAAAATTACTTAATTGAATACTTAATTCCATCATAAAATATTCTTTTAAACATTTTTATATATTATTTTATCAGGAAATCAACATATTGATATCATATGAATTAGTCTAAAGTGTTAAAAATGTTTAAATGCTTTTTTGCCGACAAATTATTCTCATCTAAATTTATGGCTTTTTCGAATAATTTTTTTGCCTGATCGTTTTTCCCCTGTTTCAATAAATTTGTCCCCTGATAATAAATAAGCCTTGATTGGAACAAACTATATTCAGTCATATTATTAAATTCTTCTAGTTTTTTCCCATTTATTTTTGACGCTTTTAAAGTTGATTCAAGCAGTAAAAGTGTATTTAAAAAATTATTATAATCTGTATAAGTAGCTCCTTTAGGTGTTGATAAAATAAAAGCAGCAGCATCTGTATAATTTTTTTTCAAAAAAAGGATAAGCGATTTTATAAACAAGGCATCCCCGTAATCCGGTAATATTGTAATTGCATTTTCAATTTCGATTAATGCTTTATCATCATATCCTTCAGACAGCAGTGAATTTGACTTGTGGTAAAAAAGTTCTGCTTTTATATAAACTTCTTTGCTGTTTTTTGTATTGATGCAATAACTTAAAGCTTTATCATAATATTCAATTGCTTTTTTATATTTTGCTGAATTATGATATGCATTTCCAGTATAAATATATTTTAATGCAGGATTATTTTTTATCACAAAAAAATTTAAATTTACAAGAAAGAATGCAGATGTAAAAATCAGGATAAAAATAAAAACATTAAAAATTTTTTTTGCCTTAATCTGACATGAAAAATAAAAGATTGCATAAGATGCAAATATTGACCAGATGCTTAAAGAAAAATATCTGTATCTTGTAGTAACAAAAAAAATCAGATTAGGGACTATGATTAAAAAAAGGAAAAAATATATATCCCATCTTTTTCTTATTTTTTTAAAAAAAAATATTGCACCGGTAAGACATAAAGGGAATAGTATTGTCAAATCTAAAAAAGGAAAATATTTTAACATTGAATAATTCCATTGGTGATAGACATCTTCATTTCTCATTATTTCATATCTTCCAAAATACATGAATATTTTTTTAATAGTATTAATAATAAATTTATCAGGATGCTTTTTAATAAATCTGTAGACCTTTTTGTTCCAGTAATCATCAGAATCAACCCTTGATGAAAAAGCTCTGTCCCTTTCATAATCTTTCTGTATAATTTCATCTTCAGAAAAATTCTTGTAGACAAATCGGCTCCATTCTAAGCCTGGTTTTATTGTCATTGTCTCTTCAAAGTTTTTATTGTTACCAAGATATAAATTTACACCCTTATTTGCACAAATCAGCACAAACCTGCCGCTGCCTACATAATTTCTTATTGTAACTGGCAATATGACAATGGCACATGAAATAAGAACCAATAAAATAAATTTTAAATTTTTACGATTATGAAAATAAATTATGATAATATAAAGCGGGAGCAGTAAAATATTCGAGGGTAGAGCTGTAATTGAAAGTCCAAGTGACAATCCGCTAAAAACAAAGTTTTTAACTTTGTTTCCCTTTATTAAAAAATAAAAAGATAAAACAGTTAAAAAGTTTGAAAGTACAGGAATTTCCAATGCATTATCAAAATATACAGTGACAAAATAAAAACTGTATAAAAGCGTACTAATTAATGCCAGCCATTTATTTAAATATTTTTTGCAGATTAGATATAACAGCACGGACGTCAAACTTCCAAGAATAATTTGAATCAGTCTGATTATAAAAAAATTCTGACCAAAAATTCTAAAACAAAATGCAAGAAAATAAGGATATAAAGGTGCTTTATAAAGAGCATCTCCTTGCTTCAAGCTGAATATGTCTCCATTGATAATATCCTCTGCCCATTTTTGATGAAACCTGACATCTATAATATGCCCGTTAAAAAAAGGTGACTTCATATAATCAAATAAAAAAATTAAACGCGGTAAAAATGACACTGCAAAAATGAAGAGAATAATATGAATTAGTTTAATTTTTTTAAAAAATTTTAATCTCATTTACTTCATAATTTCAGACCAGCTTCCCTTAAATGTCTGAAAGTCTAATCCTTTTTTTAATAAATCAATATAATCATTTCTGGAGATGTTGCATGCTCCAAAATTTTCTAAATGACGGGTATAAACCTGAGAATCAATAAATAAAAATTCTTTCTTTAACAAAGTTTCTGCTAAAGTTATTAAACATACCTTTGATGCATTTTCCATGATAAAAAACATGGATTCGCCAAAAAAGCATCTGCCTAATGAAACACCGTACAATCCACCGGCAAGTTTATTATTATGCCATGCTTCAACCGAGTGCGCATAACCTTCATTATGGAGGGCAATATACGCCTCAATCATTTCATTTGTCAGCCAGGTTCCCTTTTTTGATCTTAATTTTGAACACATATTAATTACATTTTCAAAATCCTTGTCAAAAGTGATTTTATATATGTTTTTTTTATTGAATTTTTTCAATGACTTCGATATTTTTATATTCTGAGGAAACAGAACAAATCTAGGATCAGGAGACCACCATAGTATTGGTTCAGTTTCCGAATACCATGGGAAAATGCCTGAACTGTAAGCCAGAATCAACCTTTTTACGGATAAATCTCCACCAATGGCAATGATCCCTTCTTTAGTTGCGGTTTCAACAGGAGGAAAAACTAATTTGTCATCAAGGAAAAATAAATTTAACATTTATACGCTTATTGAAATTTGATCATCTTTTGTGTCAATGGTCGCAACTCCGCCTTTGGAAAGTGAACCAAAAAGCACTTCATCAACAAAGAAAGTCTTGATCTTTTCCTGAACGATCCTGTAGATTTCTCTTGCCCCAAATGAGGAAGTTAATCCTTTATTAGCAAGCCATTGATAGCATTTTTCCGTAACTTTAACTTTAATATTTTTCGATTTTAATTTTTCTTCAAACTGTCTGATCGCTTTTTTAGATATTAATACCGCCATATCATTGTTCATATGGTTGAAAGTTACTATATTGTCAAGCCTGTTTCTGAACTCGGGTGAAAATGTGTTATCTATTTCCTTCATCATGATCTCATTATCGATTTTTCGTTCACCGAAACCTACCAGATTTTTACCGACTTCTCTTGCACCAGCATTTGAAGTCATAATGAGAATCACATTCCTGAAATCCGCTTTTTTCCCGTTATTGTCAGTCAGTGTTGCATAATCCATGATCTGCAGCAGTATATTAAATATATCCTGATGAGCTTTTTCAATTTCATCAAGCAATAATACCGAGTAAGGATTTTTCCTGATCTCGTCAGTTAAAAGTCCGCCTTCTTCATAACCTACATAGCCAGGTGGAGAACCGATCAATCTTGACACTGTATGCTTTTCCTGATATTCACTCATATCAAATCTGATCAGCGGAATCCCAAGTTTTTGTGAAATTTGACGTGCCAGCTCTGTTTTTCCAACACCTGTGGGTCCTACAAATAATAGAGAGGCAACAGGTTTTTCCAGTTCATTAAATCCTGCTCTTGATTGTTTAATTGCCCTGACAACTCTTTCAATTGCTTCATTCTGCCCGAAAATTTCTTTTTTTATCTCTTTATCGAGATTTTTTAATTTATCGGTTTCATCAGTGCTGACGCTTTGTTCGGGTATTTTAGCGATCAATGATACAGTATGTTCAATCTCTTTTTCAGTTATAGTTATTTTTTCCTCTTTAGAATCATCAGAATGCATACGTGCATATGCCCCTGTTTCATCTATTACATCGATTGCCTTATCAGGAAGGAATCTGTCATTGATATATTTTGCCGAGAGTTCTGATGCTGCTTCTAAAGCTTTTTCTGTAAAAGTCACATTATGGAATTTTTCATATCTTGATTTTAAGCCTTTCAATATTTTTATTGTATCTTCAATAGACGGCTCAGGCACTTCAATCTTTTGAAATCTTCTGGATAATGCCCTGTCCTTATCAAAGTATTTTTTATATTCTTCATAAGTAGTTGACCCTATACATCTTAATTTGCCAGTCGTTAAAAAAGGTTTTAAAATATTAGATGCATCAAGGGTTCCCCCTGATACAGCTCCTGCTCCTACGATTGTATGTATTTCATCAATATAGATTATTGCCTTTTCTTCTTTTTGTATTTGATTCAATACTTTTTTTATCCTTTCTTCAAAATCGCCTCTGAATTTAGTCCCGGCTATTAAAGCTCCCATGTCAATATGATAAATTTTATAATCTTTTAATATACTCGGAACTTTATTCTTTACAATTAATTCTGCAAGCCCTTCTGTTATTGCCGATTTGCCGACCCCTGGGTCGCCTACATGCACTGGATTATTTTTTAATCTCCTGCATAAAACCTGCAATGTTCTTTTTAAAATATCTTCCCTGCCAATTACAGGATCGATTTCACCATTCCTTGCCTTTTCAGTCAACTCTATGGTATAGAATTTTAACATGTCCCCTTTTTTCTTTTTGGGTTTTTCAAATTCTTCTGCTTCAGGAAATTCCTGATAGCCTTCTTCTATAAATGTATCAAATTCATTCTCAACCTTTTTAATGCCATGAGAAATATAATTTAAAATATCAAGTTTTGATATTCCCTCATTCTGCAAAAAATATCTTGCATATGATTCTTTTTCATCAAAGATCGATATCAGTATATCGCCGAGTCTGATTACATCCTTGCCGGATGATAGAGCATGCATTGCAGTATTATGCATAACGTTTTGAAAAGAAGCTGATTCAAAAGGTCCGCCTTCTTTATAAACAGGTATATTATTGCTGAAAAATTCTTTTAATTCATTTTTTAGTTTTTCAACATCTCCTCCGCAGGAATTAATGATCCTTGCTCCTTCTTCAAAAAAAAGAGCGGCATAAAGAATATGCTCGGGGGTAAGATATTCATGATTATTGAATCTGGCTTCATTTGTTGCGGTAACTATGATTTGACTTGCAATGTCGTCTAATTTCACTTTATTCCTCCTCTATTGAAGCTTTTAACGGGAATTCCCTCTCGCGAGCCAGTTGTTCAACTTCCTTTACTTTTGTTATTGCAATATCTTGTGTATATACACCGACAATACCTTTTCCCTTTTTGTGGACATCAAGCATAATTTTAGTAGCATCCGCCACATTTTTATGAAAAACTATAATCAACACTTCAACAACAAAGTCCATAGTTGTATAATCGTCATTATGAAGTACAACTTTGTACATTTTCGGCTTTTTTGTTTGAGTTTTCTGCTTCGTCTGCTGATTAAAAGACGTATCAGGCACCAAATATCTCCAAATATATTATATTATTCATGATACTTTTTTAATACTCTATATTATTAACTTCTAATAATATTATATCATATATTTACCAATAATATAAAATAAAAATTTTAAGAAAAAGTTATTTTTTACAAAAAAACATGATAAATCATTAAAAAACAAAGTATTTAGTATTTCTACATATATTAGTATAAAATCGGTATGATTTTTGGTTGTTTTAACAGGACATCAGGCTTTTTTTGACGAATTTCTTTAATTACCTCATTAATTTGATTGAAAGTGCATGGCATAACTGCTATTGAAAACAATGCTTTTTCTTTACCGTGCCTGTTATGGCTGACAGTATCTATATTTATATTCTGATTCCCTATTGCGGTTGTAACAAGCCCGGTAATGCCGGGGATGTCTTCTGTGGCAAAAATAATGCAAAAAGGGAAGGTATAATGCTTTAAATCCAGCATCTGATAATCATTGATTGCATCAAGATCATTTTTATTTAATGGATAACGTGCAGTAAAAATAATATCAGCAACTATTGAGCTTGCAGTTTCCAGAGATCCTGCACCTTTGCCCATCATCATGTGCCTGCCTGAATACTTATTGTTTAATAATATGGCATTAGTTGATCCTTCAACTTTAGATAAAATATTGTCGTTTTTTACCATCATTGGAGTTACTTCGGCATATATATTGTTGTCCTTTTTTTCCGCAAAGCAGATTAATTTTATAACACAGTCCATTTCTTTTGCAAAGTCCATGTCTTCTTTTTCAATCTTTTCGATACCTGTTTTTATCAGTTTATCAAAGTCAACAGTTATCCCGTATGCAAGTTTAATTAATATTGCAAGTTTATGTCCTGCATCAAATCCATTAATATCAAGAGCAGGATCAGCTTCGGCATATCCTTTGTTCTGGGCAAGTTTTAAAGCTTCCTTAAAGCTCAAGTTTTCATTTTTCATTTTGGTCAATATATAATTGCTTGTTCCATTCATTATGCCTGATATGGAAACAATCTCATCCCCGGTAAAACTTTCTTTTATCGCTTTTATTATCGGAATAGCACCGCAAACCGCTGCTTCGTAATTAATTGTTACATTGTTTTTTTTAGCTGTTTGGTAAATATCTTTGCCTCTTTCAGCTAACATTGCCTTATTAGCTGTAACTATATGCTTTTTGGATTTTAATAGATCGATAATTGTATTATATAAATAATCACTTGTGCCTCCGATTGTTTCAACAACAATATCAATGTCTTTTGAATTAATTATCTCTTTTATATGTTTATCAGCCTGTTCTTTTGTCAGATCAAAACCATTCCCGCAGAAATAATTAAGAGGTATCTCAAATTTATTACTTGCGGCTTTCGGAAACAACTCGACAATTTTTACTAAATTGATTTGAGAACCTGATTTTATTTCCAGATCTTTTTTGGTTTCTAATAATATTTTTGCAACTCCGCCGCCTACTGTTCCGCTTCCTAAAATTGCAATATTGGTTTTTTTCATAAAAATCCTTTTTTATCCGAATTTATAATGTTTCTTTACTGCTTTTTTTATTTTCCATTTACAACTTAAATCTTTAGGGAAAACCACAAAATCACCTGCCTTAAAGGATGTTATACCTTCTTCTGTTTTAACCTCTACATCACCTTCTATAATATAACAGCTTTCTTTATCATCATAATACCAGTCAAATTCACAAACTTCTTTTTCCCAAACAGGCCAATTGAAAGCGCCGATTTTATTTAATTCTTCTTTTGACAGTTTTTTTACTTCTATCCCCATAAGAAAACTCCTGCTTTTTTAAAATTTACATATAAAAATTTATTAAAAAAGTCAATAACTACAATAGAAATATTAAAATACATTAATTTTCTAAATTATGCTATATATATAACCAATTTTTAATTTATTTTAATTATTAACTAATATTTAAAATTAAAAAATTTTATCTATTTAAATAATATTAAAAAAGTATATTAATTATAAAGTTATATCTGCCAATTTATCATTGATTGTTTTATTAAAATATAGTATTTTATTAATTATATAATATTATTAAGGAAAAAAGATGGAAAATAAACAGGAAATTAAATTAAAGATCAATGACAAAAACATTATGGGTGCATATGCAAACCAGATAACTGTTATGCATTCAAAATATGAGTTTGTTCTTGATTTTATCAGCATGTTTCCTCCCGAACCTATGGTCAATGCACGAATTATAACGACCCCGTCTGCATTAAAGAGAATTTATAAAGCTATCGGGATTAATATAAAAAAATATGAAGAAAAATTCGGTGAAATTGAAGATGATTCTGACATGGAATCTCCAGGAGTAATAAATTAAACTGTTTATGAAAAAAAAGTTTATTAAAATTTTTATTATAGTTCTTCTATTGACTTTATTTAGCTGCTCGGGTGACAGAAAATATGCATATTTTTATAATATTAAAAATTATTATATGATTTATGATAAGGAATTTGATTTATACAGCACTGTTAAAAAGAATTTATTAAGAAAATATATAAATTTAAAGGAAATCAAAGTTAATACATTTTCCGCCTTATCTAATGAACTTGCCGGCATTGACAATTATGAAAACGAGGGATTTATTTTTCTGCAGGATAAAATATCTTCATTGTTGATTAAATCGGGAGAAATACAATTTGATAAGGATAAATTTAAGCTGATAACTTATAATATACCGGAAGATGATTTATTTTATCAGTCTAAAATCAGAACATATAATGTTTTAATTGATCCTGAATTAATCACAAATGAATTAATCAATATTTTAAAAAAACATTCTAAGGATGAGGATAATCTGTCAGATTGCGGGATTGTAATAAATCCGGATTATTATTATTCAAAAAGCACATTAAATCTTATAAACGAAAAAATGCTTGCGCCGGATATAATTCAAATACAAGGCAATGATAAACGTCTTGATGAATGGCTTTATTCGAAGCAGAGAGCAGTTTTAGTTTTTTTTGGATATAATGCAAATGAGATATTACTAAATTTAAACAAATCAAAATTGGGAAAACCGGTTATCATAGAAGTTTTAACAGGGTATTATAAAGCAAGTGATTTTGTAGCTTACAATATCAGTCTTAATTGGGAAAATGCTTTTTTATATGCATTAAATAGTTCTTCATTTGAAAAATTTCTGGATGACAACCTTGAATTTAATGAAAAGGGAATTTTTACAAATACACTTGATAAATGGTTTTTAGTTAAAACCGTTAAAATTAAGGCAAAGATTAAAATCCCTGAATTTTTACCTTTGCCTTTGGAACCGGAAGAAACCAATGATCGTAAAAAAGAAGAATAAT
>JAFGQB010000145.1 GCA_016935915.1 Spirochaetota bacterium | reverse complement strand
GATTTCGTCTTGTTCAAACATGATGAAGAAAAAAACCAGTGAAATTGTTTTTTTATTTTTTTAATTCAATGTTCAGTTCGTTTGTTTTAAGCTCTGTCCCCGAAGCTTTTATTTTAATTATGCCGGATCCGTCAGATGTTTGAATAATTACTCTGCTTTCTCCCGAATTGATCTTTAAGATGTAATGATTGTCCTTGATCGGGTTAATCTCTTTCATTCTGTTTGTTATTACATTACATGGTCCTTCGATAGTCAGTTCAATTTCATCATTATAAAAAATACATGGCACATCCTCTGCATCCGTGATCTTGATGTTTAAAATTATTATGTCTGAAGGATCGGGTGTTTCTGTGTCTGATAAAGTTTCAAGTGAAAGCTTGATCTTATCGGGTTTTTCAAAAGATCTCTTTTCAGATAAAGAGACTTTTTTGAAGTTTTTATAACCGACCGCCTTAACAGTACCTTTCTGCCATTTAACATTGTCAAACTTGAATAGATATTTATTTATGGGTGTCCTGTTTGTTTTAATTAATTTTTCATTGATATAAAGTTTAACAATATCACAATTTGATGCGACCAGGACTTCGATATTTTCATTGTCATTATAATTCCAATGATTAATTATATGGGTTTCGTGTTTTTTTAAAATACTGCCCTGCATTATACTGTAGATATGATAAATTTCTTTTTTGATTTTCATTATATCAACTGTTCCCCGATAATTGATTTCTTTATCATTGATCATATAATCATTGAAAGAGTTCAATATCAAGCCGGACCATATTTTTGTATTTGATGAACTGCTGTTTATGTTTTTTGAATGATACCTGTTAAATTCATTAATCAGCAGTTTGCTGTAAGCAGTGTTGTCAAGGAAAAAACCTTTCTGATCTTTACTTATTGTTTCAGGTTTATATGACGGATTTCTTGCAAGATTGAAATTAAGATCGTTCAGTTCAATTATGGGTTTTGTTTGTTCAATATTTTTTTTATAATATCTTCCTGACTTTGTTCCGATCCAGTCGAGGCTTTCGCTGAGAGCAAAATCGGGTGTTATGGCGCCCAAAAAAACGCTTTTGCCGATATCGCCTTTTTTTAAAATCTTTTTGAATTCATTTATTTTTTCAAAGGTTAGATCTTTTTTATCCATTTCAACAAAAACAAGACTGCAGGAATTTTTATATTTATTTATGATTTGACTTAAAAAATCTTTATTTTTGACATGACACATTATCAAAAGTCCATGTCTTTCGCACGATCTTACAACTGCTTCATTTATCATGTCATCGGTTAACCTGATAAGGTTTGCATTGGCTGCCTTAATCAGTTTTATTGTAAAATCTGTCAGTTGTTCTGGAATGTTGTCGGAAAACTGCCAGTCATTGATGTAGGAGTAATTAAAGCCGTTTAAAAAGGTGTGTTCATTATTTAAAAATATCCCTTTTTTGTTTTCTTCCTTATTATAAATATATTCGAGCTTTTTAAATCCGGTTGTTGTTTTTTCCGTATCGATCACATCACCATTCAGCTTAATTATGGAATAATATTTATAAAGATTTGGTTTGTCGAATGACCACAGGTCAAGATTGCCGATTTTTTTTTCTAAATTAAGATAGTGAATTTCATCCGGTTTTAAAGTTATTTGATTGTCTGCGATTACTGTTTTTTTATTGTTCTTTAGGTTCTCAAGTATTCCCAAATAATTAATTGTTATGTCCTCTGTTGCATCATTTTTGATCTTTGTTTTTATGATTATATTTGCGGACTTTTTCATGAAATTTATATCTTCTGCCGTTATAAATAAGCCCGAGATGTCGGAACTTGGATCATTTATTACATGATGGACATCAGGTAAAGCTGTGATTTTTATGCTTTTCAAACCCAAGGTTGATTTTTCAAAGTTGATCGTATTGAATATTAATACCAGTTCATTTTCTGCTTTGTTTCTTATAATTTCTTTTGAAATGTCAATATTGAAATCAGAGGAATAAAAGCTTTTTTTGAAAATAAGCTTTTTGTTTAAAAAAAGCTGCATATCTCCTCTTATATCATTTAGGGCAAGTGTTGTTTTTTTGTTGTAAAAATTTTCAGGAAGGTTGAAGGTTTTAACCATATATATATAACTTTTATCTATTTCAGTATTGGTAAAATATTTCGGCAGTTCAATTTTTTCAGGTTTTACTAAAATGTTTTTGGTTATCTGTATGTCGAAAATATCCGACTTTTTTATATTAATGCCGCTGGATATATTTAAACTTTCCACAGGTGATGCAGGTTTAGGTATTATATCGACTTCTTTTATATTATCTGTTGAATTTATTATTGAAATGTTAATCATAGAAAGTAAGACAATTGTCAGGTATTTCTTTAACATCAGACTAATTTTTCTAAACATTTTAACTCCCTAATATTTCTCGCTAAGGCACATTGTGCACAAAGGATTAACTATTTAATGGACAAGAAAATATTTGTAATTATATAATTAATGCAAAAAATTTTGTTTAAAAATTTTTGAACTTGTTGTTTCTGATTTTATTTAATTTTAAAAATAATAGCAAGAATATTTTAGTGGTTTTTTTAAGGCTTAACTGATCATATCATATTCTGATATGAATTCAATAATTTCTCTTTTTATATAGTTTTCTCCGTTGAATTCTAATTTAATTATATACGGCATTTTATCCACTATCTTTAAAAAATCATCATAACCGAAATCGGGATCAAACTTGTTTATGATCATACAAAGGGCACTGCAGTGAGTTCCGATTAGTATGTTCTGGTTTTGATGATCAATCAGTATTTCGTTTATATTTGAGATAATTCTATCTTGAGTTCCCGCCAATGACTCTCCTCCCTCCAATTTATAATTAAAGTCGTTCCATTGTTTTTTACTGTATTCAAAAAAATCAGGTACCCATGAACCTATTCTTCTTTCACATAAGTTTTCAGATATTATTATCTTTTTATTTTTTATTTCCGCAATATGCTTTATTGTATCTATCGATCTCTTATATGGACTTGTATAAAGAGCATCAACATCAATATTTTTAAAAAGATTTATAAGATTTATGGAGTCTATCTCACCTTTAGATGTTAGAGGTCTTGAATATTGATCTTTTATATTTAAATCGGATTCTGCATGTCTGATGAGAAATAAGTTTGTCATTTTAATTTCCTTTTAAAATAAAATAAATGATAATAATTCTAATGTCAAATAAATTATAAAACTGATATTGGCTATGAACTCATGTTTCAAGCAACTATACTCACATCTGTAAAGTGAGTATACTAACTCTCTTTTAGTATCTAAATGCATTTAGGAAGTTTGCCTTATACCCATAAGTAAAACAACCATAGGAATAATTTTTTTGCCTTTTTTATTTTAACTCTTTTATTATTTCATGCAAGACTTTTAATGTTTTTATACCCTCCGATAACGGTGAAATAATTTTGTCTTTTTTATCCAGATAATTTACACAGTTCTGCACCATATTAGAAAAGTACTTTGTCTTCTTCGGTCTTTTTATTTTTTTATTTTTGATCAATGATTTGAAATTTGAATAAAATAATGATGGCTTTGCCTCATAGACTTTTAAATAGCCGTTTCCGATTATGATCCTTCCTTTTTCACCTCTTATTTCAACTTCAAATCCGAAGTAATCCTTGTTTCCGTTGAAATCAATGTAAATTATGTTTTTGCCTTTGATGTCATAATGGAAGTTCAATTGTCGTACTTCGTTTTTTTTATTTTTTATGACCTTATCTATTTTCGGATCTTTTAAAACACAGTCAATGAGGAAGTGCAGTAGGTCAACAAGGTGAGTGCCGTCGTGAACAAGTGAACAAGATCCGTGCTTAAAGCTATCTTTATGAAATATCCTGTTGTTTGACCAGAAGCTTGCGCCAATAAAATGAATATCACCGAGGCTGTCTTTCTTCAATAATTCCTTTACATATTTATAATCCTCTGAATATCTCCTTTCATGGTTTATAATTATTGGAATTTTATATTGTTCTGAACTTTTTTTTATCCTTTCCGCCTCTTTTATTGTCGTAGCAACGGGTTTTTCGAGTATTATAAGTTTGGGCTTATATTTCATTACACTACATGTTATTTCGGAGTGCTTTGCTTCTTCCACAGCGACAACAACGATATCCGGTTTTTCAATTTCCATCATCTTTTTATGATCTGTATAGATATTTGTCTTTGGGTAATCTTTTTTAAAAAGGTCAAGCCTTTCCTGATTGATGTCACAGCCTGCTTTCAATATGATGCTTTTATTTTTGTGCAGGGCAAGGGCATGGCTTGCAGGTTGTTCTCTCTTTTTGTCCTTTTGCAAAAGATAACCGATCCTGCCTGTTCCGATTATTACAGCTTTGTATTTCATATCAGATTAATATTATATGATTTATCAGAATGAGTCAAGTGAGTCAGAGAGGTTTTTTGTATAACTTTAAATTATTAAACATACTCATTATCTGTGTCATAAGTATCTTTTTATAAAAATTATTTTAAAACAATAAAAGATAATTACATTTTTGGATATTAATACAGACAGTGCCCAG
>JAFGQB010000144.1 GCA_016935915.1 Spirochaetota bacterium | reverse complement strand
GGCTTTCAGCCTTCGCAATGACAGAAAAACTGAATGTCTAAAAGACTATCTGTTTATTATATTTTTATTCGAAATTTGACCTATATACAAAATATTTTATAAGACAAATTTAATTTTTTATAAAATTGATGAATAATTTAAAAAATTTATTGTTTTTTTAAAATTATGCTATAATTAATACTTAATTAAAACCAAGGATCAAACATGAATTTTTTAAAAAAGAAATTGAAATTTATAATTTTGTTCATAATAATATTTTTTTTATCATGCCCCAGTGAAATGGTTAAATATACAATATGGAAAGGAAAATATAAAGTATCATCAAGCAAAGAATTTGATATAGAATTAATTTTTGATTCTTCCAGCACTGTAACATGTTTATTTGAGATTGATAATAATATTATTAATAATTTATACAGCAAATCTGATTTCATTTTAACAGAAAATTATACATTTAAGGTAGAATTTAAAAAAAAATGTAATTTAGATTTAGATATATTTGATGATGATTATGTTGAATTAAAATTGGAGGGAACTTTGGATTATTTTAAAAATATAGGAAAAGGAGATATAGCTTTAACAATATTTGTATTATCTACAGGTGTAACTACTAAGGGCACATGGGAAGTACGTAAATTAACAGATTGATAAAGTAATAAAATTTAAAAAATTTTTTAATCTAATCAGTTTTTTATTTTTATTTAATTGAATATATGTTATATAAAATGATAAAATTAGAGGTTTTTTATGTTTGATTTAAAAAATAAGGAAATACAAAATTCAAAAATAGACGTAAGAAAAATATCCGCTGACAGATTAACTCCGATAAAGATTCTTACACAAATGAATGTAGTTTCTCTTTTAGAGTCTGCTTATATAAAAACAGGTAAAAGCAGATATTCAATCATGATAATAAAAGAGGCATTTACCATATATAAAAAGAGTGGAAAATATATATTAAAGGATGTAAACAATAAAAGATTTGAGGTAAAGGTTAGCAAAAAAGGTTTTTTGGGAATTTTAAAGGAATTCAGACAACGGGCTCCCCAGATAAAGGAACTTTATGAATTTCCGATTCCGCTGGGCGGGCTTGGATTTTTAGGCTATGAATTTTTCGATGAAATAGAAGATATAAATTTTAAGCATAAAAAGGATGACAGGGATATATATGAAAGCGCTTTTATATTCGGAAGGACATTTTTAATATTTGATCATCTTCATGATCAGGTTCTGCTGGTAGCAGTTCAATATAACGGTGAAATTCAACAAATCGACCTTAAAGATGAACTTGATGCAATAGAGAAAAGACTAAAGGAAATAATGGTTGAAGCATACAATGATCCTATTTTTGAAACCAGAACATCAAAAGTTGTTAATAATCCGTATGATAAAAAAGCTTATATTGACAAGGTAAATTTTATAAAGAATGAGATAATAAAGGGCAATTTATTTCAATGTGTGCCTTCAAGAAGGATCGTTGTAGAGACAGATATACCGCCGACAATTGCATACAGAAATTTAAGGATGAAAAATCCTTCACCTTATATGCTGTATCTGGATTTTAAGGATTTTGTTTTATTTGGTGCTTCTCCTGAAGTTATGGTTAAAATTAAAAATGGATTAGTTATAGTTAGACCCATAGCAGGCACTCGAAAAAGAGGCAGGACAAACGAAGAGGATATAGCTTTAGAAAAAGATCTTGTTAATGACAAAAAAGAAAAAGCAGAACATTTGATGCTATTGGATTTAGGAAGAAATGATGTCGGTAAAGTTAGCGTTGGAGGAACCGTAAAAGTTGTTGAAGAAATGGTAGTGGAAAGATATTCCAATGTTATGCATCTGGTAAGTCAGGTTGAAGGTAAGCTTGCTCCTGATAAGACCAGTGAGGATGCAATAATAGCTACATTTCCAGCCGGCACTGTAAGCGGGGCACCTAAAATACAGGCAATTAAAACTATTGATCATCTTGAAGAACAGAGACGTGGTCCTTATGCAGGATTGGTTGGTTATTTTGAACGAAATGGTGATTTTGACAGTTGCATAGTGATCAGATGCTGTGTTTTTAAAAATAAAAAAATGTTTATTCAGGCAGGCGGCGGAATTGTGTATGACTCTGATCCTGAATTTGAATTTCAGGAAACGGAAAACAAAGCTGCGGCTTTGATGATTGCTCTTGGATTAAAAAATGACTAAAAAAATTTTGAGCCGTCGGCTCATTTAATACTATAAGATTTATCACATAGAGCTCACAAAGAAGTTTAAAAAGTAATAACTTTTTTTATTAAAATTCTTTGCTCTGTGCTTTTATACCCTTTGTGAGAGAATATTATGGGAGTTTTTTAATGATTTTAATTTTAGATAATTATGATTCATTTACATATAATCTATATCAGGTATTTTTAAAATTAAATTATCAGTTGAAAGTTATTAGATCTGATAAAATTACTGTCAGCGAAATTGAAAAATTGAATCCATCACACATTGTTATTTCACCAGGTCCTGGTACTCCTGATGATGCAGGAATAAGTGTTGAAGTAGTTAAGAAACTTAAAGGCAAATATCCAATTTTAGGTGTATGTCTGGGGCATCAGTCAATCTTGGCTGCATTCGGTGTACCTATTGTAAGTGCATCAAGGATAGTTCACGGTAAAGTTGAAAAGATCATTCATAACAGCAAGGGGGTTTTCAGAAACATTAATTCTGATATGTTTGGAACAAGGTATCATTCACTTGCAGGAAAAGAAAAAGACATACCTGATTGTTTTGAAATTTCTGCAAAATGTGAAGATCAGGAGGTAATGGCTGTAGAGCATAAAGAATATTGCCTTGTAGGTCTTCAGTTCCATCCAGAATCAATTGGAACAAAAGACGGTGAACAGATAATCAAAAATTTTCTTCATTACAAACGTGAAATTGTACCTGTAAAAAAAAATCTTGAAGATCTTTTAAAATTAAAGAATTTAACTTTTCAGGAAGCTTATGATATCATGGATGAGCTTACCGAAGGTAATATGCATGAATCTCAAATAGGTTCTTTGCTTACATCAATTCAGGTCAAAGGTGTTACCGCTGAAGAGCTTGCTGGATTTGCATCTTTATTAAGAAAAAAAGCCAGCACTTTTCCGAAGCTTTTAAAAAATGACAAGAGACTTGATACTTGCGGTACAGGAGGATCAAAAAGTGCTAAAACTTTCAATGTATCAACAACGGTTGCATTATTGTCATCTGCTTGCGGAGCAAAGATAGTCAAGCATGGAAATAAAGCTGCTACGTCAAAATCAGGAAGTGCCGACTTGCTTCAGAGTTTCGGCGTAAACATTGAGATGAGCACTGATAGAAGTTATGAAATATTCAACAAAATAGGTTTTACTTTTTTATATGCCAGAAAGTTTCACAGCGCTATGAGATTTGCTGCCCCAGCAAGGACAAATCTTGGTTTCAGGACAGTTTTTAATTTAATAGGGCCACTATCAAATCCAGCAAATGCAAATTATCATCTTTTAGGGGTATTTAGCGAGGATATTACTGAATTAATTGCACAGGCATTAGATCTTTTAAATGTTAAAAGGGCTATGATAGTACACGGCATAGATGGAATTGATGAAATATCGCTAACAGGTCCAAGTAAAATAACTGAACTTAATGACGGCTGGATTAAAACTTATTACTTTAATCCAGAGGACATTGGACTTACAGTTGTTAATCATAGTGAATTAAAAGGCGGCGATGTTGATTTAAACAGGGAGATATCTTTGGAAATATTAAGCGGGGTGGATTCTAAAAAAGCAGACTTGGTTTATTTAAATACAGGAGCTGCTTTATATGTTTATGGTTTAGCGGAAAGCATAATTGATGGATATAATATTGCAAAACAAACTGCAAGATCAGGTAAGGCAATAAATTTATTGGAAAAATTCGTAGAGTTAAGCAAAGAAGAGTAAGACTTAAATCATTAAATAAATTTTCATAATATAGCCTTATTTGTAATAATTTAAAAATTCAATCTGGATTGTCATAATAGTCTTTAACTTTTTTTAATTGTTCCTTCAGGTCTTCTTCTGAGGAGATTTCTTCAATATTTTCTTCGAGTTTATTCATTTCAATGAAAATATAATCACCTTCACCTTTATTAAGCTCAAAGATAAAACTTAATTTTTCTAAAAGGTATTTATACAATGGATCGAATTCTTTGATGTTGATATTGATGAATTTAATGCCGTAATAGGGAGGTTTGCACCATAAAAATAAAAGATCACTTCTGATTTCAAATCCTTTGATTTTAATAATTGCATTTTCAAGTTTTTCATCCTGTCTGAAAAGTGATATTTGATCCTGTTTTTTTATATTTACGGACATACCTATTGCAGAAATATCAATGATCTGACCTTTTAATATTTTACGGTTTACCTGATCGTTATAAATAAAAATAACAGAATCATCAATGCTGGGTTTGATCCTGACATAGCTTCTGTTTTTTTCTATTTCAATATGTCTTTTTATGATCTGTATTATTTTTGCTATGCTTTTATCTTTTGAAAAAGGTTTTAAGATTATGCCGTTTATACCTAAAAAAAGTGCCTGATTGGCAGTATCCAGATCACAATCTGACATTATCAATAAAAAAACTATTGGTTTATCCCATTTAACACTTCTTATCAGTGTAACAAGAGGTTTCCATGCCCTGGGTTCTGTATCAGTATCAACAATAATAACAGATGGATTGATTTTGTTTAGTTGAGAAATTGCATTTGAACATTTTTTAAAATTAATTACATTAATTCCAGCCGGGAAAAAAAAATGTGACAGAGAATATAAAATCTGATTTTCGTTAGTAACTGTTATGACATTCATAGCATTATTTTGTTGTTACTCTTAAAATTTAATAAATATTGAATTAAAATTCAAGATAATTTTTTATTGAACAATTAAATCACTAAAATTATTGATCATTTATATGATTTATAATTAATATTCAATATTTCCTGTCGGACTTTTTATTGTTAATTTATTATTTTCACTTTCTCTTATTTCACCGATGATTTTTGCATCAACATTAAATTTTTTTGATATATTAATAATATCATCGGCAATAATACGGTCAACATATAGTTCCATTCTATGACCCATATTATAAACTTTGAACATTTCCTTGTAAGATGTTTTTGATGATTCATGAATTATTTGAAAGATCGGCGGTATATCAAATAAATTGTTTTTTATATAATGAACATTTTTACCGAATTTGAGACATTTTGTCTGTCCTCCTCCTGTACAATGAACTATTCCTCCTATATGGTCTTTAAAATTATTTATAATTTCTTTAATAATAGGTGCATATGTTCTGGTCGGAGATAGAAGTGCTTTGCCTATATCAATTGGAAGCCTTAAATCTCTATCAGTTAGTTTATATGGCCCGCAGTACAATAAATCATTTGGAATTTCGGGATTAAAGCTTTCAGGATATTTTTTCTTGTATATTTTGTTTAAAAGGTCGTGTTTTGCGCTTGTCAGACCGTTTGATCCGATACCGCTGTTATAATATTTTTCGTAACTGGCTTTTCCATATGAAGATAAACCGATTATAACCATACCCGGAGTTAATTTGTCATTAGCGATTATATTTGCTTTTTTTATTCTTGTTGTAATCGTAGAATCAATAATAAGTGTTCTCACCAAATCTCCCACATCTGCCGTTTCGCCGCCCGTTAATACCATAGAAATGCCCATTTCACAGAACCAGTTGGAAATTTTATCAAATTCTTCAATGATTATATTTAAAATTTCTCCGGATATAAACTTTTGATTTCTTCCTATGGTATTGGATAATAAAAAGTTTTGAAATGCTCCGACACATAACATATCATCAACATTCATAACAATTGCATCCATTACAATGCCTTTAAAAACCGACAGATCACCGGTCTCTTTGTAATAAAGATAAGCAATTGACGATTTGGTGCCTGCACCGTCTGAATGCATTATATTGCAGTAACTGTCATCTAAACCTAAATAATCATCGGTAATTTTACAAAAAGCATCAGGGAATAATCCTTTGTCCAGATTTTTGATTGCATTATGAACTTCTTCCTTTTGGGAACTTACACCCCGTTTTGCATAATTATCCATTTATTTATCCTTATTTTATATTTATATAATAATATATAAATATAAAAAAATAAAGGGAAATAAATATATAAATGCTAAAAAAATTTTTCAAGTAATTTATTTATAAAAATTTTGTGATATAATTAAATATAAAATTTAAATTTATTATTTTTTTGTTGATAAATTTAATTCTTTTAATTTAAATTTTTTGAAAAATAATACCGAATTATAAATATATATTTATAATTTTAAATGATTGTATTATATTTTTATTTTAATTAAATAATTAAATTAAAGGAGTTTATATATTTTTTTTATGCATGAATTTAATGATTGTATAAGACAATATTTTATGCATAAAATTTTATTAAGGCCTTTAAATGAATAAAACTACATTTAAATATTTGCTTTCCAAAATACCCAAGACAGAAATTCATCTACACTCAGAAGCATTGATCAGCAGAGAAACGGTATTTAACATATTGTCCAGAAAATATCCTAAATACCAAGACTTTAATGAGGTTGAAAAATTATTTGATTATAAGAGTTTATCGGAATTTATCGAAGTTTTTTTATTGATACAAAGCGCCTTTGAAAAAGATTCGGACTTTGAACAGCTTTTTAAAAATATACTTCCTTATTTAAAGAGAAACGGAATAGTTCATGCCGAATTGTTTTTTTCTCCCTCAAATTTTACCAGAAACGGGATTGAGTTTGAGAATATGATAAAAGTTTTTTTAAAAGAAATAGAATTGATTAAAAATAAGGAAAATATTGACATAAAAATTATCATTGATGTTTCCAGGACATTCGGTATTGAAAATGCCATGAGAAATCTGGATGCCGCCATTAAATGTAAAAGTTCTGATATTATTGGTATCGGACTGGGTGGGGATGAAAAGAAGGGGCCTGCAAAAGATTATGAATCTGTATTTAAAAAAGCAAAAGAACATGGCTTACATAGAGTTGTTCATGCAGGAGAAGATGTTGATTCCTATTCAATATGGGATGCCATAAAATATCTGGAAGCGGAAAGAATAGGGCATGGTATATCGGCAATAAATGACAAGGAGTTGATGGTATATTTAAAAGAAAAAAAGATTCCGCTTGAGATTTGTCCAACCAGCAATGTATTTACTAAAGGATATATAAAAGAAATTGAGGAACACCCGATTAAGAAGTTTTATCAAAAAAATGTTATTGTGACATTGAATACCGATGATCCAGTATTTTTTAATGTGGAACTTTTGGATGAATACTGGAATTTATACACAAAGTTGAAATTTTCAATGAATGATATAAAAAATATTATTATAAATGGTTTTAATTCTTCTTTCATGTCTGAAGAAAAAAAGAAAGAATATATTAAAGAAATTAATATATTATGGTCAAAATATTTTAAAAATTACAATTAATAATCAAATAATTAAAAAGTAATTAAAAATTTACTCTTGTAATAATAATAAAATTTTTATATTATAACAGCTTGCTGATAAAAATATCATATTTTTAAAAATATTATTAAAAATACTTTTTGGTAAAAAGATCATTAAGTATCTTATTTATAAAATGAAGGAGTTATTTTAATGAAAGGTTTAGATTTAACCAAAATATTTGATTCAATGAAACAAAATGAAATCAGTGAATTAGTTATTAAAGAAGGTTCAAGAATATATGAAATTAGAAGAGGAGGGTTTAAGCATAAAGTTATTACTGAAAATATTCCTGTAATCCAGCCTTCCTATCATCCGATGCACAATATTCCCCAAACAATCCATCCGTCTGTACAGCATAATCAGCCAATTTCTAACAGCGTAAACGATGCATCTGCGGCTGAATCTAAAAAAGAAGAATCTGGTAAATCCAATTTGTATGAAATAAAATGTCCATTAGTAGGAACTTTTTATACTGCGCCAAAACCGGATGCTCCTCCTTTTGTTGAGATAGGCGCAAAAGTTAGAAAGGGTCAGACTTTATGCATAATAGAAGCAATGAAGAATTTTAATGAAATAGAATGTGAAGTTGATGGAATAATAAGAGACATTTGTGTAAAAAATGCTGATCTTGTTGAATTCGGGAAAGTGATATTTAAAATCGAACTACAATAAAAAGTAATAAAGGGTTTATTTTATGATAAAAAAGGTTTTAATCGCAAATAGAGGTGAAATTGCTGTCAGAATAATAAGAGCAGCAAAAGAACTAGGTATTCGAACTGTTGCAGTTTATTCTGAAGCAGATAAAGAAGCCTTGCATGTAAAGTTAGCCGATCAGTCTGTCTGCATAGGTCCTGCTCAAAGTGCTCAAAGTTATCTGTTTTATCAAAATTTATTGGCAGCAGCAGGAGCAACAAAAGCTGATGCTATCCATCCCGGATATGGTTTTTTAGCTGAAAATGCAGATTTTGCTGATGCTTGCAAAGCACTGGATATAGAATTTATAGGTCCTGACAGTCATTCTATAAGAGCAATGGGAGACAAAGCTACTGCACGAAAAACAGTGACTGCTGCAGGTGTTCCTATCATTCCCGGAAGCAAAGATATTATTAAAAGTGATGAAGAAGCAATTCAGACAGCAAAGAAAATAAGCTATCCTGTAATTATAAAAGCTTCAGCAGGAGGCGGCGGTAAAGGAATGAGAGTTGTCAGAGAGGAAAAAGAATTAATAAATAATTTTCATATTGCACAAAATGAAGCTTTAGCTTCATTCAAAAATTCTGATGTTTATATGGAACATTACGTGGAAAATCCCAGACATGTTGAAGTACAGATATTAGGAGATAAACACGGTAATGTAGTTCATCTTTTTGAAAGGGACTGCTCTGTTCAGAGAAGACATCAGAAATTAATTGAAGAGGCTCCTTCTCCGGCTCTGGATGAAAAAACAAGAAAAGCAATGGGAGATTCTGCTGTAAAAGCGGCAAAAGCTGTTAATTATCATTCTGCAGGAACAATTGAGTTTTTACTTGATGAAGACGGTAAATTTTATTTTATGGAAATGAACACCAGAATACAGGTAGAACACCCCGTTACAGAATTGATAACCGGAATTGATTTAATTCGACAGCAGTTTTTAATAGCAGGAGGAGAAAAACTTAAGTTTACACAAAAGGATATTGCTCATAACGGTCATGCAATGGAATGCAGAATTAATGCTGAAGACAGTGAAAATAATTTTTCACCCTGTCCCGGAAAAGTTACCAAATATATTTTACCCGGAGGATTTGGTGTCAGGATTGATTCTGCTGTATATCAGGATTATACAATTTTACCTTTCTATGACAGTATGGTTGCTAAATTAATAGTCCATGGTAATGACAGAAATGAAGTGATTGCCAGAATGAAAAGAGCCTTGTCTGAATTTATAATAGAAGGTGTAAAAACTACTATACCTTTTCATTTAAGGGTAATGGAACATAAGGCTTTTAATAAAGGAGATTTCAGTACTAAATTTATTGAAAAGTATTTTTCCGATACATTAAAAAAGAAATAGCAGGAGTATGAAATATGACCAATTTATTTCCGAAGTGCCCAAATTGCGGTGCTACTCAGTTTAATAAGATTTTAATAAAACATCTTTATGTTTGTCCGGAATGTAATTTTCATCATAGATTATCAAGCGCTTTCAGATTGCAGATCACAGTTGATAAGGGATCATTTGAAGAAATCGATAAAAAAATGAGAAGTGTTGATCCTCTTCAGTTCCCAAGTTATGATGAGAAATTAAAAAGCTCAATGAAAATAACAGGTTTAAATGAGGCAGTGATTTGCGGAACAGCTAAAATAAACAACATTCCTGTTGTTATGATCGTAATGGATACTAATTTTATAATGGCTAGTATGGGTTCAGTAGTTGGTGAAAAGATTACAAGAGCTTTTGAGCTTGCTATACAGAAAGAGCTTCCTGTGATAGCTTTTTGCGGTTCAGGCGGCGCAAGGATGCAGGAGGGGATTTTATCTTTGATGCAGATGGCAAAAACATCTTCCGCAGTTAAAAGACATTCAGAAAAAGGTTTATTATATATTTCCGTGTTATCACATCCGACTACAGGCGGTGTTACTGCATCTTTTGCATATTTAGGCGATATTATCATTGCAGAGCCTCAGGCATTAATCGGATTTGCCGGACCCCGTGTCATTGAACAAACAATTAATCAAAAACTTCCCGAAGGTTTTCAAAGAGCAGAGTTTTTGCTTGATCACGGGATGCTTGATAAAATAGTACCTCGTCCGATGATCAGGGAGACATTAACCAATATTTTACAGATACATAAAAGTAATAAAAGAAATAAACCTTACAGAATTGAACAATACGGTTTAAAATAGGAGTTAAATATGGGGAAAAAAGATATTGAAGAACAACTTAAAGAGCTGCAAAAAAAACTAAATGGCTTAAAAGATCAGGTTGATTCTGAACAGAGAGAATCCATACTTCCGATAATTAAAGAACTTGAAACAAATGCTGATAAATTGAAAGTAGAATTATACAGAAAAATTACCCCGAATGAAAGAGTACAATTGGCAAGGCATCCTAACAGACCTACAACGATTGATTATATCAAATATTTAATAAAGGATTTTATCCAGTTTCATGGTGATAGAAGATATATGGATGATCTGGCAATTGTAAGCGGGATCGGTTTTTTTGAAGGGATTCCTGTGACTGTAATTGGACATCAGAAAGGAAGAAGCACTAAAGATAATATCAAAAGACATTTCGGTATGGCACATCCTGAGGGTTATAGGAAAGCATTAAGATTAATGAAACAAGCTGAAAAATTTAATAGACCGATAATTAATTTTATTGATACTCCAGGTGCTTATCCCGGTATCGGTGCTGAAGAAAGAGGTCAGGGTGAAGCAATAGCTTTTAATTTATACGAGATGTCTGCTCTAAAAACCCCAATTATATCTATTATAACAGGTGAAGGCGGTTCAGGCGGCGCCCTTGCTTTAGGAGTTGCGGATAGGGTTTTTATGCTTACAAATACAATTTATTCGGTTATCTCTCCTGAAGGTTGTGCATCAATATTATGGAAAGATTCTTCAAGATCAGGTGATGCCGCTGAAGCATTAAAAATAGATCCTAATAATCTATTGCAGTTAGGTATTATTGACGGTATAATTGACGAACCTGAAGGCGGAGCTCATGAAAATCATGAAGGTATGGCAAACAGTATTAAAGAAAAATTAATCATTACATTGGAAGAGCTTATGCAGTATGATATTGATGATCTTTTAGAACAGAGATACAATAAATATAGGGTGATGGGTCAATTTAAGGAGGCATGATTTGAAGATTGCATTATTGTTCGCAGGACAGGGCGCACAATTTGTCGGAATGGGCAAAGATTTATATGATAATTTTGATACAGCAAAAAAAATATTTGACGAAGCTGAAAGTATTTTAAATTCACCTATAAAAAAAGTCTGTTTTGAAGGACCTGAAGAAGAATTGAAAAAAACTGAAAATACTCAGCCAGCGGTACTTCTTTTATCATATATTTGTTATAAACTTCTTGAAAATGAGGGGTTTAAATTTGAAACATTTGCCGGATTTAGTCTTGGTGAATATTCTGCATTGACATCTTCTAATGTAATAGCTTTAAATGACTCATTAAATCTTGTTCGTCAGAGAGGATTGATAATGGAAAAGGCTGTGCCTGAAGGAAAGGGCGGTATGGCAGCGGTACTTGGTTTATCTGACAAAGAAGTTGAACAAATCTGTAAAGATGCCGGAGGGATTGTTGTACCAGCAAATTATAACTGTCCGGGTCAGCTTGTAATAAGCGGAGAAAAGGAAGCAGTAATAAAAGCTGCTGATCTTGCTGACCAGAGAGGAGCTAAAAGGACAGTGATTCTAAATGTTTCAGGTCCGTTTCATTCTCCTATGCTTGAAAACGCATCTTTGGAGCTTAAAAATGTTCTTGATAAAATTACTTTTAATAAATTGTCTGATAAAAAAGTAATGTCAAATGTTACAGCAAATTATCATTCTGACAATGAAATTAAGAGTATGCTTGTCAAACAGATGCATTCTCCTGTTCTTTGGAGAAAATGTATTGAAAATTTAATAAGCCAGGGATATGACACTTTTGTTGAATTAGGACCCGGCAGGGTACTTACTGGTTTTATGAGAAGTATTGACAGAACAAAAAAAGCATTATCAGTAAATAATTTGGATTCATTGAAAACTGTAATAGAAGAGCTTAAAAAATAATATTCAGTAATATTAATCAGATATATTCAATAATGATTAAATCACCATTTTTTTTAATAAAAGTATTGAAAAACATTAATAAATTATGTTACTATAAAAAAAATATTTTATAAAAGGAAAATGGAGGAAAATAATGAGAAACATTATAAAATCTTTATTAATTATTACATTGTCTGTAATTATGATTATTTCTTTTACAACATGTAAAACAAAGGATGATACTAAGAGCACATCTGGTTCAAAAAAATCTGCTAAATATGAGAGTATAACAGATTTTAGCGGTTGGACATGCTATACTGGTGATTCATTACCATTGAAAGCTGGTTTTGGAAGTGTTAAAGATCCAAATGAGGCAAAAGTTACTATTGTTAAAGATAAAGAAATACCGGGTAATAATTTACTTAAGTTTGAAGGTCCCGGACCTTCTGCACAGTTTGAGTATCCGTTCAGTGCAGATTATGATACTGTTACACTTGTATTAAGAGTTAAAGCAACAGGAACAGCAAAAAGATCATGGGAAGTTGAAGTAAGAAATAAAGGTGTCAGAGACAAAGTAAGACAGGAGCTTGGTAAAGTAAATCTTGAAAGAAGCAAGGACAGTATAGATTTCAAAGAAGACGGTAACTGGCATATCTGGCGAATTGTAATGGTTTTTGGCGCTAATGAGGTTAAAACAACCGTTTATATGGATGAATCAAATGAACCTTCAATTGTTGATTCTCCTTCAAGTGATTCAGGTAAACCTTCCAGACTGACTTTTGGCGACGGCAGCGGAAGTGAAATGTATGGTTGTTATTATGATTGGATAGCATGGAGAACAGACGGAGCATTTAAACCTTCTGATAAACCACTGCCTTCAGAATTAACAGGAATAAAGAAATAAAATTTGATAATATTAATACCAAATTTAAGGGGCTGTCTTAAAAAGTCAGCCCCTTTTTTTTATGTGAGCAATAAAAAAATTTAAAAATTTAATTTAACCTGAAATTATTCAAAGTTACTTCTGTTTTTATTTTTTTATTTATCCTGCCGAGCCGTACACTGCCTACAATGATAAAAGGAGTACCAATGGCAATTAAACCACTGCCGACACCGATCAATGTATAATAAACAATATAGGAGTTTAATATAGGTTCACCTCCTATGGAAACAGCATTAAAGTTGACGAGTAAATTAATAAGCCCTGCCAATAATATTCCTGCGCCTGCTGTACAGGTGATGACTCCGGCAGCAATAAAAATTTTTTCAAGCCGGTTTTTTTCCTTAAACCAGCTGAAATCAGGTTTGTCAAAAATAGGCGTCTTTTCTTTTTCAGTTTTTTTGTCATCTTGAAAGTTAATCAAGACATTTTTTTTAAATTGAGAATTTGATATGGAATTATTTTCCTGATAATTAATCATGAAGTTAAAATTGACCTTATCTGCTGAAAAAATGCAGAATATATTGAAATTGAATATTAAAAACACTAAAAATTTTTTAATCATATTAAACATTCTATACCAACTGAATTAAAAATTCAATCAAAAATATATAAATATTATTTAGAATTTTAATTGAAATTATCCATATAAATTGACATGCATAAAAATATATGTTATTTTTGAGTAATAATTTTACTCAATTTATTTTTATGTTATTAAACAGTTTAATAAAATCGAAAACAAGAATCAAATTATTATTGAAATTTTTCATTAATCCTGATATTAATTCTTATTTAAGACAGTTATCAAAAGAATTCAATGAGTCGACTAATTCGATCAGGATTGAATTAAACTCGTTAACTAATGCAAAGATTTTATTAAAGAATAAAAATGGAAATACAGTATCATACAGAGCAAATACGGAATACCCTTTATTTGAAGATATTAGAAATATAATTTTAAAAAGCGTCGGAATTGATAAGATCATAACTTTAATTATTGATTTTATCGGCAGACCGGATTTAATTATTTTAACAGGAGATTATTCGAAAGGCATTGATTCCGGGATAATTGATATTATCATAATAGGACATTCAGATAAAAAAAAACTGGATAAATATATTACAAACATCGAAAGCATGATTGACAGAAAAATAAGATATATATTATTATCTAATGAAGAATTTAAAAAACTAAAAAGTAAAATTAAGAATGACGGCATGCTGATAATATGGAAAAATGATTGATGCAATATTTTCTATGCTGTTGCGGCGCAAGAAGATATTTTACATGTTGATGTTTTTTATTTGTTAGAATACTTAACAAATTTATATACTAAATTTTTTAAAAAAAAGGAAAAATTATAACAGAGGTAAAACAGATGAAAGTCGTAATAATGGGTTTGGGATATATCGGGCTGCCGACTGCAGCTTTGATAGCCAGTAAAAACATTGAAGTTCACGGGGTTGATATTAATAACGGTATTATTGAAATTATAAACAAAGGCAAAATTCATATTACCGAACCTGACCTTGAAGGACTGGTAAGTTATGTGGTTTCAAATAAATATTTAAAAGCATATACAGAACCGGCAAAAGCCGATGTTTTTATAATCGCAGTACCTACACCTTTTAAAAATGATAATCAACCCGATATATCTTACATTGAATCAGCAGCAAAAATGCTGATACCTTATCTTGAAAAGGAAAATTTAGTTATACTCGAATCAACCAGCCCGGTCGGTACAACAGAAATATTAGCTGATATTTTTTATCAAGCAAGACCCGAATTAAAAGAAAATTTATATATTTCATATTGTCCTGAAAGAGTTTTACCGGGTAAAGTGATATATGAGCTGGAGCATAATGACCGCGTGATCGGAGGCATTAATGAAAAATCAACGCAAAAAGCATATGATTTTTACTCATTATTTGTAAAAGGAGAATTGCATAAATCCGAAGCAAAAACCGCAGAAATGTGCAAGCTTGTTGAAAATTCGTACAGAGATGTGAATATCGCATTTGCAAATGAATTATCATTGATCTGCGATAAAGCAGGTATAGATGTTTATAAATTAATCAATCTTGCCAATAGACACCCCAGAGTTAAAATTTTAAAACCCGGAGTAGGGGTCGGAGGTCATTGCATAGCTGTTGATCCATGGTTCATTGTTCATGATTATAAAGAAGAGTCTAAAATTATAAGATGTGCAAGAGATGTTAATAATTACAAAACCCAATGGGTAATTAATAAAATAAAAGAAGAAATCACACTGTTTATAGATAAAAACGGCAGAAAACCTTCAGTTGCCTGTCTTGGTTTAACATTTAAGGCAGATATAGACGACATGAGAGAGTCACCTGCATTAAATGTTACAAAAACTTTGATAAAAGAAGGGCATGACGTACTTCCTGTAGAACCAAACATCAGGAACCATAAAGACATAAAAATATACGACTATAATGAAGCTGTTGACAAAGCAGATATTATAGTACTTTTAGTCGGGCATAAGGAATTTAAAAAAATTGATTTAAATGTCAACAAGATTGTTTTTGATTTTGTTGGATTTTGAGGATTTAATATGAAATTAATAATACAGATACCCTGTTATAATGAAGAAAAAACTCTTCATATAACATTAAAAGCGCTACCCAGAAAGGTTAAAGGCTTTGATAAAGTTGAATGGCTTATTATTAATGATGGAAGCAGAGATAATACTGTAAAAGTTGCAAAAGAAAACGGTGTTGATCATATAGTAAGCTTTACCAAAAACCAGGGACTTGCCCGAGGATTTATGGCAGGTCTAGATGCATGCTTGAAATTAGGTGCTGATGTTATTGTCAATACTGATGCGGACAATCAGTACAATGCAAATGATATATCGGTTATTGTAAAACCTATTTTAGAAAAAAAAGCTGACATAGTTATAGGGGAAAGACCAATAAAGAACATTAAGCACTTTTCACCTATTAAAAAAATTCTACAGAAATTAGGCAGTTTAACAGTCAGGATGGCAAGTCATACTAAGATTGCCGATGCACCCAGCGGTTTCAGGGCAATTACAAAGGACGCAGCTTTAAAACTTAATGTTTTCAATAATTATACCTATACACTTGAAACTATTATTCAAGCGGGTTTGAAGAATATGGCAATAATATCTGTACCTATACATGTAAATGAAGACTTAAGACCTTCAAGACTAGTAAAAAGTATAGTCAGTTATATTAAGAGATCCATAATAACAATATTCAGGATTTTTATTGTTTATAAGCCATTTAAATTTTTTATGACAATAGGTTCAATTTTTTTTATTACCGGATTACTAATCGGAGTGAGATTTTTATATTTTTTCTTTACCACAGGTGGTCAGGGGCATATTCAATCCTTGATCTTGTCATCCATTTTGTTATTAATGGGAGTACAGATCGGTATAATGGCATTTATTGGGGATTTACTGTCAGTTAATAGATGTTTAATTGAAGATGTTCAGTATCGTTTAAGAAAAATCGAAACGGATTTAAATAAAAAAGATG
Organism: Spirochaetota bacterium; assembly: GCA_016935915.1. Lineage (GTDB taxonomy): Bacteria > Spirochaetota > GWE2-31-10 > GWE2-31-10 > JAFGQB01 > JAFGQB01. The sequence goes on along the minus strand of JAFGQB010000144.1, from coordinate 8,956 downwards.
AATAAATCAAAATTATTAAAACGGATAATTAGTTATATAAGCTACATTCTTGTTTTTCTTTCATTTTTATTCATATTTTTAAATTTTAAAAAACTCAATCTAAGTCTTTTGTTTGAATATTTAAGGTTCAGCTGGATAATAATAATAATTATTTTAAGTCTTTTTCATTCTCTTGCTTTTTTAATTTATGCAGTTACATGGGGTTTTGTTGTAAAAATTTTCAGCCAGATCAAGTTAAAAATGCGTGAAATGATAGCTGTATACTTAAAGTCAAATATTGCAAAGTATTTGCCCGGTAATATATTTCATTTTGCAGGAAGACATTATTATTTGCGTACTCAGGGTTTGTCGGATAAATCATTGCTGTTAAGCAACAGCTTTGAAATAATTTATACCATTATAATTTCCATTTCGATTATTTTATCAGGAGTCTATTTAAAAGTAATTATCATACCTGATGCAATTTTACATAAAATCAATATATATTATTTATTAACCCTAATTGTAATTATAACAGCCGCAGCCGCTTTTTTTATTATATATAAATATTTAAAAAAAGAATCGATTAATATTAAAAAATATTTTACTCTCAGAAACCTGTTTTTTTTCATAATAATAACTTTAATGTATTTTTTAATATTCATAATAATAGGAGCGGTGCTTTATGCAATTATGGTTGTTTTATTAAAGCATGATTTTAATATAATTGATTTTTATTTTGTGATCTGTACCTACAGTTTAGCCTGGATGCTGGGGTATATCGTGCCTGGGGCACCCGGAGGTTTAGGTATCAGGGAAACTGTAATAATATTGATGCTTGAGGATAAATTTTCTTCAAGTTCTGCACTTTTGGCTTCTATTATATTGAGAGTTATAACAATAACAGGAGATATAATATCATTTTTATTCGCCGGCATTTTGACAGCATCAGGAAAAAACAGCAATAAATATTTAAAAAATGATAAAAAAGAATAATTCAAAGAACAATAATATAATTGTAAAGAATTTTCGTTTTGACTGGAATGACTCTTATACAATATTTGCCAATGAAAATTATCTAAAACTTGATTGTCAAAAATATAACTGGCTGGGCGGTTTTATCGATAATGAACTTAAATATGTTCTTCCCTATAAAATATTTAAAAAGCTCTTTTTTAAATATGCTGTTTTTACATCTGATACAATAATCATTGATAAAAAAATGAAAATCGATGATGAAAAAGGATTTCTTGATAATTCTTTAATATATTTAAAAAATCAAAATATTGATTTTATCATTCAACCGCCGACATATGCTGTTTTTAATGTTTATCCCAAAAATTCCTTATCTGCGGAGTTTGGTTCATTTGTCATTGATTTGGCAGAGACAGAAGAGAAAATATGGAGCAATATTCACTCAAAACATAAAAATGTGATAAGAAATGCCGAGAAAAAAGGCGTCATCATAAAACGCGGAGTTGAATATTTAGATACAGCCTATGAACTTTATATAAATACATTAAAGCGTTCGAATATTAATGGTTCATCCAAGGACAAAATTATTAATCTTGTAAACAATATCAGAAGTAATATTGAGATTTTTGTTGCTTTTTCTGACGGAAAAGCTCAAGGATGTGCGATAATGCCTTACAGTAGTTACTCTGCATATTACATTTACGGGGGGAGCATTGAAAAGCCGTTAACTGGAGCAATGAATTTGCTTCATTGGGAAGCCTTAAAATATTTTAAGAGTAAAAAAGTTAGGTTTTATGATTTTGCAGGTGCCAGGATAAATCCGCAAGCAGGAACAAAATATGAAAGCCTCCAGAAATTTAAAAGCAGGTTTGGAGGCAGTTTAAAAAAAGGGTGGCTCTGGAAAATTCCTTTGAATAAATTCAAATACTATTTTTATAATTTTATCCTGTATACCGCAAAAAAAAGGCACTATGATATCATCGATCAGATTGTTAAGTAATAATTAATATCTAATTTAATCTGGATTTTTTTTATAAAATATTGTATGTTTAAAAATCTAAATTTTGTAAGTTTTTGTTAATAGGGAAATTAAAATTTATACCGGTGTTTTTAATAAAACGTCGATATAATGATATTTATAATTTTTAAAAATAAGGAAGTAAAAATGAATGGAAATTTTTTTTCTCTTTTATATATTGACCCGGGCAGCGGCAGTCTAATAATACAAATTTTAATTGGTTTTTTCGTATCAAGCGCATTAATGATCAAGGTTTTCTGGAAGAAGATAATTTCAATATTCACCAAAAAAAACAAGCAAGATGAAGATGATGAATCGGAAGAATGACAGGTTAACCAGCTCGTTTAAGGATCCTTCGGGTTTTATTTTTAAAAAAGACGGTGTTCTTTACAGGCAGATAAATCCTTGCTATTTTGAAGAATACAACTTTTTTAAAAGTTCAATGCTTTATGATGCACTGGTAAAGAAAAAATATCTGGTCTCTCATGAAGAGGTTGAAACAGATAAAGATAAAATCATAATTAAACCGGAACACATTGATTTTATTCTTTATCCTTATGAGATGAGTTTTTCTCAGCTTAAGGATGCAGCATTGCTGACATTAAGGATACAAAAGACTGCATTGGAACATGATATGACGTTAAAAGATGCGTCAAATTATAATGTCACTTTTCATAATAACAGACCTATATTTATCGACACTTTATCATTTGATAAGTATATTGAAGGTGAACCTTGGGTTGCATTCGGTCAGTTTTGCAGACATTATTTAAGCACACTTCTTTTAATGAAGTATAATGATCTAAGATTAAATTCATTGCTGAAGATTTTTTTAGACGGCATTCCTCTCGATCTTGCAGTTTCACTTTTACCTAAGAAGACCAGGTTCAATCTGTCAATTTATTTGAACATTCATCTCCATGCGAAGATGATTGCGAAAAATCAGGGTAATTTCGGCAAGAAGCCTAAACTCAAGGTTAAAAAAGTTAATCAATCAGCCATGATTGAATCATTGATATCATTTGTTAAATCTTTAAAAATAGATCAAGATACCGAATGGAAGGATTATTATTCAATTGTAAATTATTCTGAAAACTCATTTTTTGAGAAGGAAAATATCGTAAAAGAATATCTTTCAAAGATCAAGCCCGGAAGTGTACTTGATCTGGGTGCAAATGACGGTCATTTTTCTCGTTTGGCAGGCGGGTTTTCTAACAGGGTTCTATCATGTGATATTGACATGATGGCTGTTGAAAAAAATTATTTAAACCTTAAAAAGGAAAAGAACAAACAAATCATACCTTTTTTTATGGATATTTCAAATCCTTCTCCATCGATAGGATTTTTTAATAAGGAGCGGGATAGTTTGATATCAAGATTAACCGGTATTGATGCTGTAATGGCACTGGCATTGATCCATCATCTTGCTATTACATATAATATACCGTTTTTTATGCTGGCTGAATTTTTTTCTTCTATTTCCAGATATTTAATTATCGAATTCATTAAACCCGGTGATTCATGGGCAGATTCTTTAATTAATTCAAAGGACAGACCCGAGCTTTTTGATTTTTACAATCAGAATAATTTTGAAAAGAACTTTGGATTTTTTTATAAAATTTTGGAAAAAAAGGAAATTAACGATTCTTCCAGAATTATGTATCTTATGGAGACAAAAAAAGATTAAAAGGTTATTCAATTTATGTTTAAAAATAAATTTTTATTGGTAGTTATTTCAGCTGCATTATTTTCTTATTGCTGGTTAACTGATTTATATTTTGATCTTAAAGAAGCAGGTTATATTGATAATTTACTGATCAATGTTGAAGTTGATGATTCAGCTTTTGAAAAGCTGAATATTTACAGGATATCCCCTAAGAATAATATAGATAATTTACTAAAGGATGATATAAACAAGTCGTTTATTTCCATGCAAAAAGGATATATTTCAAAAATAATACTTTCTATACCTGAAGATAAAATAAGGTTAATGCAAAATATTAAAATAATATTTGGTAGTAAAAAATTTGAATATTCAAATAATGAGATCATCAAATGGGAAAAAAGTTTAAAGCAGGATGACATCATTGAACTTTATTTTCCCGATGAAGTAAAAAGCAATATCTCAAAAATAAAACATTTTAATAACATAATAAACTGGCAGGGTGATCTTAAAATATTTTTTAAATCATTTTTTTACACCTTGTTTCTTTTTATTTTCTTTCTTATATTATTTGCTGTAATTTATAAAATATTAAAATCCGCCATACCGAAAGAGGTGTCTGTTGACTTTGAAAAAGAAACAGACAATAAAAAGGTAAAAAACTTAATAAAAAATTATTACGAAAAAAAAAGCGCCCAAAAAATCGCCCTAAAAAAAGACTTGACTTTAATTGATAATATTAAATTGTTTTCATTAATAGAAAATAATTATACTTATAAGACACTCTTTATTTTGCTGTTTTTTACAGTTATAATATTCGGACTTGTACAGAGATTCATTTTGACTCAGCTGCCTTATCTGACAGGTGATGTCTGGGGATATATTGGAACATCAGTGATCAAATATGACACAGGTCAATTTGTTCATGTAGCAGGAAGAAGTTTTTTATATCCTGGATTTGTATATTTAATTTTAGCTTTATTTAAAGATTTTGCGTATATTTCGATCATACAGCATCTTTTGGGCGCTGTAACTTCTCTTTTGCTTTTTTTTGTTTTTAGAAATCTTATCAGATTTTTCTATAAGGATATCGGGATTGTTACAATTGACTTTTTGTCACTATTAATAATGACGATTTACAGCTCTTCACAGGCTGTAATCATGCTTGAACATTATATATTAAGAGAATCAATTTATCCTTTTTTAATAATAATTCAGCTTTTTTTCTTTGTTATGACATTAATGAACATTTTTAAGAAAAATGAGAAATCATCAATTGTTTTTTTGATATTGTTTTTTATGAATAATTTCCTGATATTTTTTTATCAGCCGAGATGGACCTTAACTTTTATTTTTAATCTGATAATATATATTGTTTTTTTATATATTTTAAAAATCAATTCAATAAAGAAAATCATACTGGTATTTTTATTGCCGCTTATATTTTCCATGGTTTTATTGTATGTCCCTGAAAAAATTTTATTCAAGAATGAAACGGCAACGGAGAGTTTTTTATCGGCTCATTTATTGTTCGGACATGCAAGGATTGCAGATATTGAATTTGAAAAAGATATCAATGATCCTGATTTTATAAAGTACGATAAGGAAATATTAATTGAACTCAGGAAATATTTTAATGATGTTTTTTCTAAAAAAGGATTAAAATATATAGGTTATAATGTCAATAAACTTATCTACGGCGAAGCAAACAGTTTTTTAAAATCAAGATTTACATCTTCAGATTATAAAAATTTTTGTAAATATTACTTTTTCAGATCTGTTTTTAAACATCCGTTTCTTTATTCCAAAAAGGTTATCAAAGAAATGTCGCTTTTTTATAATTTCAAAGGAACAATGTACTCTGACAGGGTTTATGGAAGAGATGATTCCCTATGGGAATATTCATATACAAGACTGCCTTCTTATAAATCTGATTATGTTCCGTATTTAAATTATAAAAATGCTTTGTATAATTATAAAAAATCATATTATGACATAAAGAAAATCACGCTGCCCTTTGAAAAATGCATTTTACTATTTTTATCTTTAACATTTTTAATTTCTTTGCTGCTTTTCTTTGTTTTGTTTATAATTAATGTTTTTATGTTCATTAAGAAAAAACCAGACTTTCCAGATATATCTTTTGGATTGACTGTGTTGATTTTTTACCTTTTTAATTTTTTTATAAATTTAACAACATCAATGATCTATTCGCTTGATGTAAACAGATATATAGATGATCAGATTTTACTCGTTTTAATTTCCCAGTTTTTAAGTTTTATCTATATATTTCATTTTTTTAAAAGAATTATTAATAAAAATAAAATTAAAAATTAGAGAAACCTTTTTCTTGTTTTATTAAATTTTAAACTTATTGGTCTTAACAGGTGTAAATATATATGAAATTTAAAAGAATATCATTTAAGATTTATATTATAATTTTTTTCTTAATATTATTGACTATTCAGTATTACATTAATTTAAAAACGGCAAAATTTGCCGAGATAGTTTCAGTGGAGATTAAAACGGATGAAGAAACTTTCAATAATTTAAAGGCTTGCAGATCATCTGTGACAAATTTTACCTCACCTTTGATTAAAGACAGCATATATAAATCATTTTATTCCTATAAAAATCAGTATGTTAAAAAAATTAAGATCAGCATCCCTGAAATTTATATAGATAACATTGAAAGTGTGAATATAAATATAAAAAATAAAGTTTTTAATTTTACAAAAATGCAATTTTTAAAAGAATGGGAATTTGTAATAAGGGATAACGGGAGAATTTTTTCATCCCCTGATTACATTAGGTATTCAGCATCCAAAATACCTCAGTTAAAATCATTGATCAACTGGGGCGGTGACTTTAATTTTATTATAAAAACATTTTTATATGTATTTTTTATATTTTTCATATTTATTATATTAATATTTTCATTTGTTCTGTATATAAAAAACAGTGATTCCTATAAAAAATTGAAACATGATTTAACCTTAACAGAAAAAATTAATTATTTAATTGTCAATGACAAAATCATTAAAATTACATATTTAAGAATTTATTTGATCATTTTCTTTTGTATTTTATTTCTTGCAACTATACAGAGATTTACGATAAATCAGATACCTTATGGAGGCAATGATACATGGAGTTATATAGGTTCAGCTGTTCTTTCAATTGATAAAAATGAATTGGTAAAATACGGTACCAGAAATATTTTTTATCCTTTATTTATTTTAATTAATTTATCAATTTTTAAGGATTTTTCATATATAACAATTGTGCAGCACTTAATGGGTTTATCAACAGGTATTATTTTGATGATTTGTTTTTACAGAGTATCAGGATATTTTAATATTATTAAAAACAATAAAATATTTAAGGATGTACTTGCTTTAATTTTAATGTCTTTGTTTTTATTTTCCGAGTCCATTATTGTTTATGAACATACTTTAAGACCTGAAGGTATATATCAGTTTTTTCTAATTTTACAAATATTATTATTAATTGAAACAGTTATATCAATTAATAAAAGATCAAAATATTTGATCTTATTCAGCAATTTATTTTTTATAAATAATATCATTCTTTTTTTGATACAGCCGAGATGGGGATTTGCGCTTTTTCTTAATATCATAATTTATTTGATTTTATTTTTTATGATAAAAATGCCTTTAATAAAAAAGACATTATACATAATATTATTTCCGATAGTTATTTCATTTGTTTTTTTATACGTTCCTCAATTCATATTAACTAAGGGAGAAACATCGGTAAAAACATTTTTAAGTTCCAAACTTTTTTTTACTCATATAAAGATAATAGATATAGAATTAAAAAAAGATATAAATGATCCTGCTTTTACCAAATATGACAAAGAAATATTAAAAAGATTGATTGAATATCATCAGGAGGAATATAACAAGCCGCAGATCAAACATAAGTTTCTCGGATTTATGCATAATAATCTGATATACGGAGAGAATTGCGCTTATGCGTATTTATTATCGAAATTAGGGGAAAAGGAATATAACAAGTTTGCCCGATATTATTTTTTAAAAGCTGTTACAATGCATCCTGATAAATACATAAAAAAAGTTTTTCAGGAATTAAGCCAGTTCTATAATTTTTACGGCGGAATGTACCCGGCAAGAGGTTTTAAGATTGACAGTGATGCTTATGAGGAAGGTTCAATTACCAATCTGGAAATTAAAAATTACATTTACAGAAGCTATCAGAATATCAGATATAATCTGGAGAAATCCTATTATGATTTTTCCGAAATCAATTATCCTTTTTACAACATATTTTATTTGATATTATCACGATTGTATCTTGTAACAATGATAATATTTTTAATTTTGTTTTTTTATGATTTATTTTTTTCAATTAAGAAGAGATTATTCAAAATAAACATGATTTATGGTATAATTATATTTATTTTGTATTTATTTAATTTTTTTATAAACATGACAAATGCATTGATTTACTGTCTTGATGTGGCAAGATATATTGATGATCAGTTTATAATAATATTATTTTCACAAATATTATCTTTAATATATATCATAAATAATTTAAGATTTAAAAAAATATAATTTATAAAAGGAGTAATTAATATTGAAAAAAGAAATATCAATTATAATTCCTGTATATAATGAAGCAGATAATCTGAATGAACTTCATAAAGAAATTGTTCAAATGTGCAGTAAAAATAAATATATTTATGAAATAATAATTGTGGATGACGGTTCCAGAGATAATACATATGATGTTGTAAAAAAATTAAAACCTGTTAAATATATCAGGTTCAGAAGAAATTTCGGGCAGACAGCAGCCATGGATGCAGGTATTAAAAAAGCAAAATATGATTATATTATTACAATGGACGGCGATCGTCAAAATGATCCCAATGACATACCATTGCTGATCAGACATCTTGAAGAAAATGGTTATGATGTTGTGTCGGGCTGGAGAAAAAAAAGAAAAGATAACTTTTTAAAAAAATTCGTTTCAAAAGGTGCACTTCTTTTAAGGAAGTTAATCATCAATGACGGAATACATGACAGCGGCTGCAGTTTAAAGATTTATAAAAAAGAGTGTTTTAATCACTTAACTCTTTATGGAGAGATGCATAGATTTATACCTGCGATTTTAAGGATTAAAGGATTTAAAATCGGTGAAATAGTTGTTAATCACAGACCCAGAGTAAAAGGAAAAACAAAATATAGCTGGCAGAGGACTGTAAAAGGTTTTATTGATATGATATCAGTATGGTACTGGAACAAATATGCTGCAAGACCTTTTCATCTAATGGG
>JAFGQB010000019.1 GCA_016935915.1 Spirochaetota bacterium | reverse complement strand
TTTTAATTTTTTATCAAATATATTATATTCAACATCACTTATTTTTGCATAATCTAACATGGGCCAGATCACAGGAAAATCACTTATTACCTGTTTATAAACAGGTGGAAAATTGGACAGGTTGACCAATCCGTTAAAATTCTTATATTTATGGATTATTAAGTTAATAATTTCATTTTCAGAAGAAATATTAACAGGATTAACTAAACTTAAAAACAAAAATATAAAGAAAAATATAATCATAACAATAAAAGGCTTTTTAAAATATGATTTAATAAAATCAGGTTTTAATTTTATGATATTGTATATCCTGTTTTCAAGACAACTTTCTCTGATAAATGAAACGCTGACCGGTGAACAGGAATTGTTACTATCATTAAAATTACTTGCAAAATTAAGAAGTATCTCGGCATATTCAAAGGGATTGATTCCTTTGTCGACTACATTAAAATCACACGCATGTTCCTGCTCAATTTTCAATTTATTAAAAGCATACCAGATAAAAGGATTAAACCAGTAAAAATAACAGATGATCCTTGAAATATTATGTATTATGCAGTCATTTCTCTGTATATGGGTTAATTCATGAAACAATGCCGGCATCAATTTTTTTTTATCCCATCTGACTACATTTTCAGGCAACAATATGATATTTTTAAAAAAATATAAAGCAACAGGAATTATGCATTTTGAGTTTAAGTAAACTGTAACATCTTTTTTATATTTATTGTTTTTTTTGAATTCTTCTATTATTTTAATTATTTTCTTGTCACTCATCAAATATGAGCTTTTGATTATTTTATATGTTTTTATATAACCTGTAATAAAATAAATCGATAAAAAAATAAAAATCATTACCCACATAAAAAAAATCACTTCACTGAAATGAACTTTTTTTATGAAGTCATATTTTATGCTGCCTGAATTATTATATTTTAACAGTTCATTTTTATAATTGATTTCATCCAATGATATTTTATTGGGTACTTTAATCAATCCGTTTTTTAATTCATTAATAATTACAATTTTTTCATGGAAGAATTTAAAATTAAAAAAAATATTATTTAAAAGGGGAAGAACAGCAATAACAATTATAGTAAAAAACCAGATTAAATGCTTTATTTTTGAAGAGATCCTTTTAAAAATTATTAATAGCAAAACAGATATTAAAACCAGTAATGCAGATTTAATTATTAAATTTATGCTTAAGTATAAAAACTTTTGAGAAATAAAATTTATATAATCATATAGCTGATTCATTTTATTTATCTTTTGATTTGTTGATTATTTTTATTAATTTCTGGTATTCATCTTTATCTATGCCGTCTTTTTTAAGATTAATTAATGCTGATACCGTATCCTCAACGGAATTATTAAAATAAGTATTAATCAAATTATTCAGCGCATTTTTTGCCGCTGAGTCTTTCGCGATAACAGGCGTATAAATATATTTTAAACCTTTCTGTTTTGTTTTTAAATATCCTTTGTTCACAAGAATATTCAATATTCCTCTTATTGAAGAATAAGTCGGAGGATCAGGTAAATCTTTTAAGACATCATTTACGCTGGCATTTCCCCTTTTATAAATAATGTCCATTATCTGTCTTTCGCGTTTTGATAAAGTGTTGGTTGTATTTTTTTTTTTCATATATTATCCCTAATGCTTATATTTTAGCACAATATATTAAAAAATCAAATATAATATGCCGCCTGTTTAAAGCGGCATATTTATAAATGTTAAAATATAATTTATCAGTAGAAAACATAATTAATAAAGCACTTTATATGCAGTTATGTTATTTCCGGAAAAAGTCGGGATTATGAGCAGCTTTTTATCTCTGATATATTCAATATCAGCAGAATTTATTCCTGTTCCTGTTGTATCAAGAAGAACTTTTGATGCTTCTGCATTAACTGCTTGAGTTTTGCCTGTCCAGTCTGAAATGAAAAAAATATCATTTTTAAACTTTTTTAGTCCGTCAACAGCTGAGCTTGCCACAGGTATTTTTTCATAAATAACTTTATCGGCAAGTCCTATCTTTAATATATTCTTCTTGATGCCTGCATAAAGATAATCATGACTGATTAATAGGCCGTTCGGTTTATTTTCCATTCCTGTCAGCCATGCTCCTGAAACTCCGTTTGAAAGATAATAAATTGTTGTTGCATTTGAGTCAGAGCAGTAAACTGTGCCTTTTCGGTCTATTGCAATGTCGTTTAAAAATACAGCTCCCTGAACATCATATCTATTAATGATGATTCCGCTGTTAATATTAATTTCGACAATCTGATCAATATCGGATACATACAGCCTGTTTCTATAAAGTCCCATGCCTTTTGGTGCATTAAGCCCAATGATCCATTCCTTATTGATTATTGTCCCGTCTAAAGATACTTTTGCAATATATCCGTTGCCGTCTTTAACATTGGGTGTCCCATTGATACAAGATACATAAAGCATTTTTCTATGTCTGTCATAAAAAACAGATTCAGAGGTTAAAAGCTCGTTTGAAGTCTCCCATACTTTTACAAGCTCTATGCTTTCCGGAGAAAAACATTTCTTTTCTTTATTAGACAATATGCATTTAAAATCATTATTTTTAGTAATTTCATTTGCATAAAGTCTTCCGATAGAATGTCCTGATCCTGCACTTTCATTCAATGAACTATCGAATGAACAGTTAAAAATAAATATAATTGTAAGAAAGCAGATGAACAAAATTGTTTTTTCTTTCATAAATTAACTCCTTGTTAAATAGTTTGTGCTTAAAATTTAGCACAAAAAACGCAACATGTCAAATTTTTAGCATAAGAATTTAAAAAAAATTTGAAGATGCCATGAATTTCCGAATAATATGCTAATTTTTTGACATTAGATCAGATTGAAAATAAAAAACCATATATTTTTAAGCTTTATGACATTTTTTACCTGTTTTTACACAGCGCAAGCGCCGTGTCTGTGCAATAAACATGCAAAACGTTTTAAATTTTGAATTCATTAAAAAATACGGTTGATATATCAATATTACAGTAAGTAAATAATTTGCAGCTGCATTCTTTCCATTATTTTATTTCATGTTCAGTCCAGATAAGAACAGATGTATCATAACCGATCTTCCGTGCTTTTTTAAGATAATCCTCTTTTACATCTTCAGGCATTGTTGTTTCACGGGATAAAAGCCAGAGATAGTCAAGATTTTTACCGGCAACAAGAGCATATTTATACTGATCGTCTATTGCAAGCACATTATACCCTGAATAAAAAGGAACGAAAAATGACACTTTCAGCATAGCTTCATTCGGATCTTTAACAAATTTTGCCCTGCCTTCAGCCTGTTTCCACTGTTTGGTGACATAGTTAAAACCTCTGTTCACTACTTTTATGCTACCATTATTGTTCAGTGAATAATTTGCAGTTACATTATTGAGGTTGCGCTCAAAGCGAAAGTCCATTCTGGCAATCTCATACCATTTGCCCAGATATCTTGCTTTATCAAAGGGTTTTACCGCTTTAGCTCCTTTGGGGATATTGGCGCATGAGACTATCGCTAAAATGCATAATATTTTTAAAAAAACATTTTTATTTATGATTTTCATATATTCATTTTATTAAATATTCTTATATAAATCAATTAAAAAATTATAATAAAATATTTAGTTCTATGCCTTTTTGTGAAAGCTTTGGTTTATTATTAATAAGTTCTCTGCCTGCTATCTCATCAAGAACATAAATAAGCTCACCGCCGTTTTTTGAGTAAGTTTGTCCGTAAGAAATCGGCACATCGGGAGTCGGATCTTCCAAAAGAGATTTTGTTATTGATTCTGTTTTTCTTGCACCATTAGCAAGTAAAACTACCATTTTTGCCTTATAAACAAGCTGCGCACCCATACTTATTGCATAATTGGGAGAATCGGCTGCATTTGAAAAATGTCCGTCTTTTACAGCATTCTCAATGGTGTTATTATCAAGTTTCACTAAAAGAACATTGCTGTTTTTAAAAGGGATACCGGATTCATGAAAAGCCACATGACCTCTACCGCCTACGCCGATTATCTGAATGTCAATCCCGCCGAATTTTTCTATTTTTTTTTCATAGCAGTTTAATATTTCTTCTCTGATCCATGAAAGATATTCGGATTTTGCATTTGCCTTTATTTCAATTGATTTACCTTTATCAGTGCCTTTTAATTCATAATCATCAGGATGATCTTTTAATGCTTTAGCAAGTTTTTCCTGATCAATCAATGATCCGAATGGAACATTTGTTTCAATAAATTTATTATCCAGCATAGAAAATAAATTTTCTATCATAAAATAGCAGTAGCTTTCAGGATGAACAACCCTCTGCTGTACATTTTCACCAGGAAGTCCAACATATTCATCAAGGTTGAAACTTCTGATTTTTTTGCATTCAAACTCATTCCTGTTTGCCGATTCTGCAAGATATTTATATAATCCCGTAGGTGAATTACCGGTAGCTAGTCCTAAAACTATCTCATCCTTGTTCATTAAAACACTTTTTATGCGGTCTTTTACTATATCCGCTGCAGTTTTACTCATAAGATCAAAATCTTTTGCAATATAAACTTTTATTGACATAGTTCTCTCCCTTTTTTTTAAATTTTGTTTTTATAATCCTATTTGTTTAAAATGTCAATATGGTTTTAAAAAACGTATTTTACTTTTTCCTTATAAAAAAAGAATAAAATGTTCTGTTGTCATTTCTCCATTTTTCCCCGAAATATGACGCGGTAATATCATATTGTTGAAATTCATCAGGAGTGATCAATTCAAATCTTTTATCACTCTTAATAAGAGAAAAACTTTCTTCATAATAATCATAAAAATCAGTGATAAAAATAAAAAAACCGCTGTTTACTAATTTTTTATAAAACAGATCAATAAACTCTTTTTTAAATAATCTGTGCTTATGATGCCTTCTTTTAGGCCATGGATCCGGAAAAGGCATAAAAATCATATATACAGAACTGTCTTTGAACAAATTATTTAATGTTATAAAAGCCTCACCCCAAACCCATATAACATTTTTATTGTTTTGTTTCACCTGCTTTTCTCTGCACCGTACAAGTCTCTTGTATTTAATGTCAATACCTATAAAATTACTTGTTTTATCTTCAGAGGCTGAACTGTTTAAAAAATGCCCGTTGCCGCAGCCTACTTCTACAATGAGTTTATTTTCATTTTTAAAAATATCCTGCCACTTTACATATGTACTGTAATCTTCAACCCTTAAAACTTCTTCCAGGAGCTCATAATCATATCCTTTTATATGCCCCATAATCACCCCTGTTTTTTGCCAAGATTAACAATTATGCTTTTGCCTCTGAATTTCTTAACCGATAGGGAAATAATCACTTTATCCTGAAGTTCTTTAGGCACCTTAAAAAATGAATATGATTCAAATATCCTGATATTTTTGATCTGGGACGGTTTTATATTCATATTGCTGCATATAAATTGAAGAAGATTGTTGGGGAAAACCTTTTTATCCTTGCCGATATTAATATACATGTCGGCATAATCTTTTTCATCATCTTCAGGATGTACTTCCTGTTTTTTAAAAATACTTAAAGCTTTATTGACCAGGCCCCCCTTATCAATTTTAACCTTATTTGCAAGTTCACCAATTTTATTTTTCGCACTTTCCCATTTTATAAAATCAGATTCAAGATAGATGGCAAGCAGAATACCGAATAATATACAGTAATCTGATTTTTCAAAATTTTTCTTAAAATAAGAACATATGTCTTCAAGTTTTTTTTTGTCAAAGCTGTTTTTAAAATTAAAAAGTTTTGAAATCTTTTCAATATCCAATCTGTCCATATCGGGAAAGGATTCTGATAAAATTTTAATTATCCCTCTATGATCTTTATTATCCAATTTTTTATCCTTAATTTAATAAATTTATTCAGCGAAGTTATTAATCTATCATAATTAATATGAAAAAAAACAATAACTGTCTGCCAAAAAATTAAAACTTGTTTTTCTTTTAATAATAAATTAAAAATTACTATATGATCCAGTATAGCAAAAGTAAAAAAAAGTGCAATATTTCTATTGCAAAATTTCAAAAAGGATATTAAAAATAAAAAATATTCATTAAATCAAGGAGAAAACATGAAAGGAATCATAATCGCCGCAGGTTACGGGACCAGATTTTTACCTTGCACCAAAACAATTCCCAAAGAAATGTTCCCGCTTATAGATACTCCAGCAATAGATTTTATAATTGAAGAATTTATCTTGTCCGGGATAAAAGATATATTAATTGTTACAAGCAGAAGAAAAAAAGTGCTTGAAGATTATCTTGACAGGGAGATCGAACTTGAAAATATATTTAAAAAAGAAAATCAAACTGATAAATTGATTAAAATAAAAGAAAAAGATGCAAATTTCTATTTTATCAGACAAAAGGAAATGCTTGGTACAGGTCATGCCATCCTTATCTGCAAAGAATTTATTCAGAATGACCCATTTATAGTTGCTTATCCTGATGATCTTGTTTTTTCAGATATTCCTCTGTCAAAACAGCTTATTAATGTTCATAATATAACAAAAGGTTCTGTTCTTGCTCTGCTTGAAATTGGCACGGATGTCTCCCGCTATGGTGTTGTTGATTACAAGACTGAAAATAATATTATAAAGATAAATAAAATAATTGAAAAGCCCCCAAAAGGCAAAGAACCCAGTAATATCATATCTGTCGGCAGATATCTTTTTACTGCTGAAATAATCACATTGCTTGAAAAAAATTTCAAAAAGCATGCAAAAGGAGAATTTTATCATATAGATGCGATAAATACCATCTGCAGCGAAGGTAGGATGTACGGCTGTAAATTCAGCGGTGAACGTCTTGATATCGGAGATAAAGCAGGATATTTTGAGGGTATAATTAAATACGCATTAAGCCGAAAAGATTTAAAGGAAGAAGCGATTAATATTTTAAAAAAATATATTAATTTTTAGAACAAAAAATATCAATCAATATTTTTTTTGGTTAAAACTAAAAAATAATATTTTATTTTAAAAGAAATAATGATAATATCAAAATAATATTTTATAGTATTGATTTTATAAAATCTGTTTATGAAAAAATTTTTATTTGCAATTTTTTTATTTTGTACTCTGATAATATATCCTCAGGATAAATCAAATACTGTTTTAAAAAACACAAAATCCGGAAGCTGGAGATTTCAATCAAATAAATTTCGTCTTGATTCTATAGCAAAAGACCTCATAAAAGCAGACTTAAACCAATTAAAAGCAATTGCCATGTCATTGGGCATAGGAGAAATGAATACTGCGGCAGAATACAGAAAAGCAATTGCTGATTATTATAAAATTGAACTGATAACACAAGCGATTCAAAAACAGGGAGATAAGATTCAGATAACAAATGCCGGTGAATTGAAATATATGAAATTCGTTGAAGAGGACGAGGAAAATCTTCACCTGCTTGGAAGAGCTAAAATAGAGATGTCAAGCAAAAATGAGAACGGTGACACTGTTCAGCGATATATTGAAGCAGATGAAATTTACATAAACACAAAAAACAAAGAAATAACAGGTATAGGCAATGTACATTATAAAGATGACAGACTTGATTATGTGGGTGATCAGTTTTATTATAATTATGATCTGAACAGAGGTGTATTATTTTCAGGAAGAACGCAATTGATAAAGGGCGGTGAATCAGGTTTAGATGGAGCATTCTTTAAAGGCGAAAAAGTACTTCAAACCGGTGATGATAATATAATACTTCAAAACGGTATGCTTACCACCTGTGAAGAACAAAATCCTCATTATTATATGAAAGTTTCAAGATTATGGGTTGGAGAAAAAGGTGAATGGGGTTTATTGAACGGAGTGGTTTATATAGGACCTGTACCATTTTTCTATTTTCCGATTTATTATCATCCCAAAGAGCTGATAGTAAATCCCAGTTTCGGCTTTAAAGCCAGACACGGCTGGTATATAAACACGACTTATTATGTTTTTGGGGAAAAATCTTCTTCAGAAACAGAACCAAACCAACAGACAACATCTGAAACCGGATCTGCGACTTTCTCTTCAAGAACATTAATTCAGCAGAGAAGAAGTGTGCCGACCTCTTTTTTCAGAATAACAAGGGAAGAAATAAACCGCCAGCTTGATGATTATTATTCAAATAGCGATTTTTACAGCAAGCATCCGAATTTAAAAACTTATCCGAAATTTGACTCCATGGAAATCGCATTGAATTTGTTCAGTGATGCTTATACAAATCTTGGATTTTACACAGGTCTGTTTTTCTATTTTAAAACAGACTTTCCTAATAACACATTAAAACTTATGATGCTTACAGATTTCGCTTTTTCTAGAAAAGTCTGGAAAGATCCGGTTCTTAACTCCTATTATCCATACATTCCGGATGATGATAAAATTTCAGAATTGGCTGAAAATCCTTTTTATACCAACAGCTATTATAATTTATTCATTTATAACCCATTGATTTTCAGGCAGTCACAATGGGTTAAATTTGACGGGGCACTTTTAAGAAATAAAATTAATTTTAATTATGATTTTCAAGTTGAATATGCATCGGATAAATTTTATTTTCTGGATTTTTATAACAGAAGACAGGAATTTACTTATATTGAAATCTTAGCGGATGCGATATCTTCCGCAATCAACCAGCAGGAAAGCAGCTCTTTTAAATCAACCACCGAAGATTCAGACATTACCGATGATTATAACAATATAAGAACATATTTAAAACTTAACATATCCCCTCTTTCAAGTAATTTACCAAACATATTCGGATTACCAGTTGTAAGCAGATTGAATTTAAATCTTGAATCCAATGTGCTTTTCACCAATACGGTCATACCTTCTGTTAATGAAACAGAAACAAAAGCTTCTTATCATAATCCGAGAAGCGAAAGATTTCTTTTAAGCTACTTTTCATTCCCTGGTGCACTTTCTGATAACGGTTCCGAACTTGCCACCAACACACTTAGTATTGCCGGAACACTTGTAGATTATGATGTTTTTTTATCCATGCCTGAAAAATATAACAGATACAAAGAGGAAAAGAAAAATAAAGAATTATTGAAAGAGGATAAAATATTAAAGGAATTGTTTAATGACATAGATGAAATAAATAAAATTGACAATACATCTGATAATACAGTAATCAATTTTAAAAAACTGCTGCCGTTTT
The DNA here is from genome assembly GCA_016935915.1 of Spirochaetota bacterium. GTDB lineage: Bacteria > Spirochaetota > GWE2-31-10 > GWE2-31-10 > JAFGQB01 > JAFGQB01. The sequence goes on along the minus strand of JAFGQB010000019.1, from coordinate 15,954 downwards.
ATTCAAAAAAAACACTTTCTGATGCCAAATCAGGTGAGCAAACAACTAAATATAAATTTAATAACATCTATTCATTTGAGGAGAGTTATAAAATAAAAACAGAAGAAGAAAAAAAGATTGTAGAATCTGCTGATTTGAAGAGTAAAAATTATAAAGAAATATCAATCATTGAAAAAATAGAAAAAACTCAAAGTTCTCTAATGATAAAACCGTTTGAAACTTCACTAAAATATGAAGCAAATGAAAGGATTGTCAATAAATTTATATTTGATCAAACTACCGATATTTTAAAATTAGATAATTCAGCAGAAGACACAGTTCAAGACAGATTGAACAGGGATGAATATGATACACTGCAGGCTTTTTTTTATGCAGGTTTCAATGAAAATTATTATATAAATTTTCCAAGCTTTTTAAAAAGAATGAATCTAAGAAATTTTCTGGAATTCAAGTTAGAAAATCCGTTAAAAATATTAATGTTCAACAATCTGGGAGTTCTGGAGATAAAGCCTACATTAAAAATTCTAACCAGACGATATTGGGACAATGAAAATTTTTATTACCATTATCTATATGAAAATTATAATTTTGCCGTTGACAGCCTTAAAGAAAAACAGGATATAATATTTTATGAAATAAACGATAAAGTTCGTAAAGAGAACAGATCCGTTTCGGATCTGGTCATAAATTACAGCGACTCTATAGTAAATAATTTGTCATTCGGATTATATGAGATAACCGGAACAGGGATCAGGACAAATGTAGATGTTGATATTTTCCAATATAAACATTTTAAAGAACATAACTACAGGCTTTTTAATGAAATAAACGGATTTAAAAGTCCTTATGAGGATGATTTGAATTTATCATATAATTACAGATATTATGTCGATCCAATCTTTTATTACAACAGGATATCATATGACAGAATAAACACCCTTGATACTACTCTTACATTTAAATACAATATCCTGCCTCAGGAAAGCTCTCATAAACTGGATATGGCATTATCAACAAAAATAAACTGGAAAATACCTTCTGCAACCCTTCAGGAATTAAAAGATGAATTGTGGCTGGAAAATAATTCTGATTATCATATAAGATATTTAAATGCCAGCAGTACAGTTAATGTAGAAGCCGAAGCAAGAGAGTTTATATATTACAGGAACAATGAAGGTGAAAAAAGATACGGAAATTATAACTTAATAGATAAAATTTGGGGGGCATATTACGGAAATTTTTTCACCAAATATAAATATTTCAGAAAAATGTTTGATAATGTAACCTATTCATTAAATTACGGCTTTAAATATAAAACGACTCAGGTTGTAAATGTTACATATAATCTGATATTTGTTCTGGACAATATTGGTGCATTTTCTGATGTTGTTTACCTAAAAGAAGGAAGCAATAATTATAAAGTCGGAGTATCACCGTATTCATTCAGCGTTTATCCCAATCATTTATTAAGTTTAAACTTTTTTAATTCAATGCTTAGTTATACACTTAATATTTCATTTAAAAAGGTCAATAATCCATTTTTTACTAATTTAACTCCTATACCAACAACAAAAGACTACAGACTGGATGATTATAATATAATGACAATGGATAAAAACCATTCCTTTAATTTTAAACTGCCCGGAAATATTTTTAAAATGCCTGATAATACTTTTACTGCTAAAATATCGGCAAGCAACTGGGTAAATTTAGGCACTACATTGACTTATAAATGGGACAAAACATTAAGCGGTATTGCAAGCGGAATAGCTAAAAAAGATGATAATATCTGGTCTGATGCGAGCAAATACAATTTTTTCTACCTAGATTCACAGATCATAACCTTTTCAACAATACTTGATATATTAAAAATCAGTTTGACATTTAAAAAGTACAATTTTGCAAATACTGGGTATGGTTTAGAATTGGAAAAAGGAAGCATTTATCTCGGTTATAATATAACTGAAATCCCTGTTTTTTTCAGGTTTTTCAAATTCAGCATTTTCCCACAATTAATCTTTAATTTTACCTTAAGACATGAAAGATATTTTGAAAACAAAGCACTGTATGAATACAGTTCCGAATATAACACATATAATAGCATGAATGTGAAATTGGACCTTAATCTTGAGATCGCCAAAGGTACAAATTTCGAAACAAACTTCAGATTCAGCATAGAAAGCGAAAACAGGAAAATGTATACTTATTATAAAGAAGACGGTATTGAGGAATTTTTTAAAGATATTGCAAATTCATTTGATTTCAGTGATACAGAAAAAAGAAGAAAAGCTAATTTCAAGTTAAAACGAATAACCTTTTCAATTGAACACTATATATGCGACTGGAAAATGGAATTCCTCTATATCGGTGAACCAGTAAAAGAAGACAAAAAATATACATGGGAAAACATGTTTGAATTCCATGTGACATGGCGCGTTCAGACAAAAAACCAGCTTATAAAAATGTTCAATAAAACTAAAGTTAATGCCGTTTATAACAGAGATGAAAATAATTACAGTACTGGTGAATGGCAGCAGCCGATACTTTCGCTTGATCCTGACGAAGAATAAAACTTAGTCCTCAAATCTCCATTTTCTTCCGTCTCTTAACATTAGTTCAGATGCATCTGCTGGGCCCCAGGTACCTGCATCATAATTTGGAGAATCACTGATCTTATGAGGCAGGTTTTCCCACCATTTATTGATTGGATCAACAAAAGACCACATGGCTTCTACTGCATCCTGTCGCGCAAACAGTGTCAGGTCGCCTTTAATACAATCCATGATCAATCTTGTATATGCAGGAATGCTTTTTATTCCAAAACTTTTTTCATAGTTAAAATCCATATTGACTGTATATGGATGATTGTAAATACCTGGATATTTAACGCTCATGCGAAGCAAAATGTTTTCATCAGGCTGAACGGTTATTATCAATGCATTTGGTTCCATAGGATCACAGAGCCTTCCGAAGAGTTTTAGCGGAGGCTGTTTATATTGCACATAAATTTCGGTTATTCTTTTTGCAAGTCTTTTGCCCGTCCTTATGTAAAATGGAACTTGTGCCCATCGCCAGTTATCGATAAAAATCCTTGCGGCAAAATATGTGGGAACAATTGATTTCTGAGAAACATCCTTTTCTTCCCTGTAACCGCAGACCTCGTTACCATTTACATTTCCTCTTCCGTACTGCCCCATCACAACATTATTTTTCATGTACTCTGCATCCATTATTCTTAATGTTCTTAAAACCTTAACAATCTCATCTCTGATAAGATCCGCTTCAAATCCTACCGGAGGTTCACATGCCACAAGTGCAATTAATTGCATTATATGATTTTGGACAATATCCCTTACCACACCGGCTTGTTCATAAAACTTACCCCTGTGTTCTATTCCTATGTCTTCACTTACAGTTATCTGAATATGGTCGATATATCTTCTGTTCCAGAGCGGCTCAAAGATACTGTTTGCAAACCTGAAAAAAAGAATATTCAACACGGTGTCTTTACCCAGATAATGATCTATCCGGTAAATCTGTTTTTCATCAAAAGCATTTAAAATATTATCGTTGAGTTTTATTGCGGAAACTTTATCGATCCCGAAAGGTTTTTCCAGTATTATCTTGCTCCTTAATATATCCTTGCAGAGCTTTAATTCATCGAGAATATTTATAATGTCCGATACGATACCAGGCTGAACAGCCATATAATAAATAAGGTTAAAATCCTTATTCTTAAAAATTTTTTTTAATTCATTGATTTTGCCGCATAACAACCTGTAATCTTCGGGGTTGAGTAGATCCGCTGATAAATACAGAATATGAGACAGAAAATCATCAATAATTTTTTTATCATAATCATCATTTAAAAATTCTTTAACGGCATCATTTACAATTACTCTATATTCATTGTCTGATAAATCAGGTTTTCCAAATCCGATAATATAAAAATCATCTATGAGTCTTTTATCCTTAAAAAGATGATACAATGTCGGTAAAAGCTTTCTTCTTGATAAATCACCTGCTCCTCCGAAAATTACCATGATAAATGAGCCTGCTTTCTTTTCTTCAAAAGGGATATCACATGATTCAAGATATTTACTGTTTACAGGTCTATCAATTAACTCTGCAGCCATTAAATTTCTCCTTTTAAACAAAATAATATAAATATTATAACATATAATATAAAAATTATTTAAAATTTAAACAATGAATTTCATTATATTTTAAAAGAATCCGCATTTTACTGACTGATATTGAATTTCTTTAATTTTTTCCAAAGTGCGATCCTGCTTATGCCTAATTGTCTTGCAGTGGCTGCCTTATTATTATTGTTGCTTTTAAGGACTTCAATGATTTTTTCCATTGTCAATGTATTTCTCGGCTTTATATTCACTCCTTTTCCTTTATTAGACTTTATAAATAATAAGTGATCGTTTGATACTTCTGCTTTTATTTCTCTGAAATTAAATTGTCTTAATTCCAGAGGCAGGTCAAAAAGATCAATATAATCACTGCTGCATACGATAAATGAGTGTTCAATTACATTCTGTAATTCACGGACATTCCCGGGCCAGGGGTAATCCATTAAAAGTTTCATGACATCTTCTTTAAAACCTTTTATTGATTTGTTTGTCTTTATATTGAATTTGTCAATAAAATATTCACATAAAACAGGAATATCATTCTTTCTGTCTCTCAATGGAGTTGTATTGATTTGAAAAACATTAAGTCTGTAAAAAAGATCTTCTCTGAACAATCCCTTAGTAACCATTTCACGTAAATTTTTATTTGTTGCACATACAATCCTCATGTCAACTTTTATTTCACGGTTATCGCCCACTCTTGTAATTGTCTTTTCTTCTATGACTCTTAAAAGCTTTAACTGGGTCAGAGGAGTTATATCACCGATTTCATCAAGAAAAATAGTCCCTCCGTGTGATATTTCAAATTTACCTATTTTATCTTTATATGCTCCTGTAAATGAACCTTTCACATGTCCGAACAATTCGCTTTCTAAAAGCGACTCAGAAAGAGCCGAACAGTTTACAGTAACAAAGTTCATACTTCTTCTGTCAGAAACTTCATGAATTGCTCTAGCCACAAGTTCCTTGCCTGTTCCGCTTTCACCGTTTATCAGTACATTGGATGTTGATTCTGATGCTAATTTTATCATTTTGAAAAGTTCTTTTATTTTTTCATCTTTTCCGATTATTTTCTGTTCCAGATAATTTATACGTTTTTCTATTTTATTGACATTAAAAGAACATTGCATTAAAGAAGATATATCAAAAATTGTCAGTAAAGTATAATCTATACCATCTATTTGAATATTTTTTGAAAAAACATAAACCATTATTGATTCATTGTTGTTTTTTATATAGTAGAGACTCTTTATTATTTTTCTTTCTTTTAAATCGCTATAAAAATTATCTTTTATAGTCTGTTTCTCCTGAATAAAATCAATCGTCCTTAAATTTTTACCAATAGGAGACCCTTCTTTATAGCTTAACAGTTTAGAAAAGACTTTATTGTAAAATTGAATGCTTAAATTACCATCAAGAAGCACAATACCTTCAGGGATTTCTTCAATAATATTGTGTAATTTTATTTCTTTCATATATTTTTATACAAGTTAATATAGCGTTAACATAAATTTAATTAACATGTTAACTTAACAGTTCAAGTTAACATTTTATTAAATTTAATAGATTTTTTGTTAAATTTTAATGTTTTTTTGCAATATAATGGCCCTTTTTTAAGAAAAAAACTGGCATGATTTATGCTAATTATTATGTATTAGGAGGATAACATGAGAAAGTTAATTGTTTTTTTATTAATTGTTTTACTAGCTGGAGCAGTAATATTGACTCCTTCATTGTACAGTCAGGAAAATGACAATGATGAAAGAGGAGAAAATTATGATGTAGATATAGATACAGATGATGATGTTGATCCAGCTCCTTATGAACCAATGCTTGAAGATGATCGTGATAACTTTGGACATGATGGAGAATAATTAATGGTTTTGATAAAAAAGCAGACAGTTTATTTAATATACTGTCTGTTTTTTTTATTAATTTTAACAATAAATAATTTTATTTCAAAATTTTCTATATTATTTAACGCTTTTAACTTCCAATTCTTTTAATATTTCATATATTTCATGAAATCTATTTTTAAGATATCTTCTTGTATAATTACTATAATAATAGTTTTGCACACTGAAAGCGATAAATTCACGCGGATGATGATAATATTTATCTAACAGATATTTCTTTTTATTGATAATGTTTTTAACGTTTTCCAGTGATGATAACGGTTTGCCGTAAAAAAAACTGCCTGCTCTGTCGTCATAAATATGACCATATTCATGAAGAGTGTAATCATTACCGTCATCATAATAATCTCCTTCTACGCCAATAAACAGCTTGCTTTTATAATGGCACATCATTACTTTATCGAAAGTTCCATGGATATAACCTCTTGGCTTAACACCTTTTTTGCTGATAAGGTCAGGATTATCGGTCAGACAACCATTAAAAAAAACTATAATTATCCGTCCTTGATTATCAACGATTTCTTGAACGGAATCAGGAATTTTTTCAATCATCTTGATCCTTTTTTTAACAAGTTTTGAATTTTCTTTTACTCCGTTTCTGTATTCATAGCTATGTTCATAATTATCATAAGTAAAAATATTGTCATTTTGCTTTTCTTTAGATACACATTGGGCAAAATTAATATTTACAAGAGTATAAGCAGAAATAAAAATTAACACTATTTTTATTTTATCCATATAATCAATAACCTCTTTAAAAAAAACTATTAACTTTAGCTATTATACTTTTTTTATCTTTTCCATATAGTCAGCCTTATAGACAATTATAATTTAACAAGAAATAAATTTTATCACATTTTGACTTTAAATTCTCTATTAATTATATACTTATATTTAAAGTTTTTCCAAATTTTTAAAAAAAACTTAAGAATTAACACAATTGGTAAATTTACACATATTAAAAAAAAACCTACCTTCTAAAAAATCTTAAAAATGAAATTCTCTGCAATTGCTCTTTACAGAAAAACTTCCTCGCAGACTTGCTGATAAATGTATCTTTTTTTCGTAAAAATCCGGATATATATCCAAAAAACCATGATAAAGCTCCTATAACATATGGGATTTTTTTTAAATTTTTTATAAATTTTAAAAATGCATAAAGCGGATGCATTCCTAAAAAGTTATCCTTTATACCAATTTTAGTATAAACCTTATAAACACTTGATATATCCTGAGTACCCATAATGCGATGATGATAATAATTAATATCTGTAAATGTAACTGTTTTCCATCCGCTCATTCTCGCCATTATTCCGGCCAAAGTATCTTCACCTCCATAAACCAAAGGACGATAACTGTCTATTTCATAGAAACATTCTTTTCTAAAAAATTGCGCTCCTCCTTCCGCCATATTCAAATGTTGTTTTATAAGTTTAAATTTACCTTTATAATCTTTTTCAATATGTTGTCCTGCTGCTATCCCAATTTTTTGATCTTTATTCATTTTATTTATAAGCATTTCATAAAATGATTCATTAAAAGTTATGTCAGTATCCAATATTCCGATAAAATCAAAAATCAAACCGCTATGTTCAAATTTTTTTAATAACAAATAACTTTCATAAATCGCTTTTGATTTATTACAAAATGAACGTTTCCGGTCAAAAATAAAACTTAGCACCTTTATAAAATCAAATTCTTTTTGATATTTTTTTATAATGTTTTCAGTATTGTCAGTAGAATTATTTATACAAAAGATCCATTTTTTTGGTAAAAAGGTTTGTTTTAAGACGGATTTAATAGTACTTTCTATATATTTTTCTTCATTACATACTGCAGAAATTAATACATAACTATTAATCATTTTTATTTCCGGATAATTGCTGTATAATTTGCATATATTTATTCTTTGTAGTTAACCAATCAATCTCTCTGTATTGTTCATTGGCATTATTAACCAGCCTGTTTCTTTTTTCTGTAGAATTTGCAAGTTCCAGAATACAATCAGCCAATTCTTTATAATTACCTGGTTCAAAAAACATCAATGCATCCTTATTGAAATAATCACATATGCCTGATAATTTTGAACTTATAACAGGTATCTTCATTGATATAAGTTCCATTATTCTGGTCGGCAAATTAATATTTGTAAAAGGTGTATTTAAGTTAGATACAATACCTGCATCTGCCTGCATTAAATATTTATGCAATTTATTGATCGGTACCCTGCCGATTATTTGTATTTCTTTTTTCAGATTATAAGAAAGTTTAACTTTTCTGGCATAATCAATTTCAGGACCGTCACCGACGATCATCAATTTTAATGAAGGCAGTTTTTTCATTGCCTCAAGAAAAGCATCAATAGTAATCTTTAGACCGTTGTAATTAACAGCTACACCATGATAGATTATTTGAAAATATTGATTGTTTTTTTTAATATCTTTTTTAATGATAAAGAACTCCTCATCTGCAGAGTTTGGAATCACAAAAAAATGAGAAGTATCTATATTTCTTTCATTAAAAGCTTTTATAAATCCTATGTTTGGAACCAGGACTTTATGAGAAAATTTAACAGCCAGATTTTCGATACTGTTTAATATAAATAGAACAAATTTATTTTTTTTTATATCCTTGCGGGATATAAAAACTTCATATAACGGATCCATCCAATCCATAATTATTTTTGCGCCCCTTAACCTTGGGACAAATGCACTGAACATCATAAATTCAGGCATAACCATAATCTGAACTATGAAATATTTTTTTCTTATATCCAGAATCAATGATTTATAAATGCAATAAAAAAAATATACAACAAATTCAAAAAAATAATTTAAGCCTCCTGTTCGTGAACGTGAAGAGGGTGCATAGTAAAAGGTCGTATTTTTAATATTAATATCTTTTGAATTTTTCTTGTTTGGACAAATAACATCTATAACATAATCATTTTCCGATAATATTTTTATTTGTCGAAAACCTCGAGGTTCTTCTGTAATGTTTTTATTTAAAATAAATAGAATATTTTTTTTCATAGTGATATTTTATATAGCTAAATAAACTTTTCCATATATAATTACAGTATTTTCTTTAATAAAAATTAAGGTATTATTATATTATAACGCAAAAAAACTTAAAAACCAACTTTATGATTTATTTATAGTATATAATAAAAAATGTGTCAAATAGAATTGGTAATTTAGCATTAAATCAGAAAAAAACGATTACATTCTGTATATTTAATAAAAAAAATAAAATCAATGGATCATTAATAATTCAGTAAATTTTTCCTTGTTTTAAAAAATTTTAAATTGACACAAAATGTTTTTTTTATTAAATTAATGAAAATCAGGGATGGTGGTGGAATTGGTAGACACACATGTTTGAGGGGCATGTGATCGAAAGATCGTGAGGGTTCAAGTCCCTTCTGTCCCACAAAAGGCTGCTTTTTTAAGGCAGCTTTTTTTTATTAATTAAACTTTATTTTTATAATTTTTCAGGGACTTGAAACGAAACGATCGGCATAAAAAAGCTCATAATATGAGGTTTTTTATGTAAAAATGCATGGATGCATTTTTAGATCGTGAAGGCGGGTCGAAGGGAGTCTTCACGATGAAGACGACTGGAGACCCAAGTCCCTTCTGTCCCACAAAAGGCTTTCTTTTTTTAAGGCAGTCTTTTTTTTATTAATTAAACTTTATTTTTATAATTTTTCAGGGACTTGAAACGAAACGATCGGTATAAGAATTCTATATTTTATAATGATGGTTTTTATTTATAAAAAGTAAAATTTTTGTAACTTCTATTAATTTTCCACCTAAAAGTATAATATTAAACCTATGAAAAAATTATTTGTTTTAATGCTTTTTGTTTTTTGTTTTAAAGTTTTTTCATTGAGCGATTACAACTCAATTTTACAAAAAGGACTGGATGATTACAATAAAGCACAGTACAATTTTGCAATAAACAACCTGACAAGATACATCCAGCAGTCAAGCGACAACAACTTAAAACCTAAAGCTTATTTTTACTTAAGCCTCTCTTATTACTTTATAGATAATTACAGATCATCACTTAATTATCTCAATGAATTAACGTCAAAATACAGATTTTCAGACTTCACAGGACAAAGCTATTTCTGGAAGGGGCTGATCTATCAAAACCTCAATCAATGGGATGATGCGGAAAGATTCTTTTTAAAATTCATTCAGACCATGCCTAAATCAGAGATAATTGATAAAGCATATCTGGCTTTAGCTAATTCTCAGTTTGAACAGGCTAAATTTGAAGATGCAGAAAAAAACCTGAAGATATTGATTGAAAATTATTCAGAATCAACCAAATTCGAGGAAGCCAGTGTATTATATAGTTATCTTTTGCTGAAATTTGAAGAAAATACTGAAGCTGAAAGCTTTTTGGACAAATGGATCGGAAGACTTGCGGACAGAGGCGAAAATTATTTATACAAGGATAGATTCTGGTTATACAGAGGGGAGATCGCATATAAAAAAAAGGACTATCAGGTCGCCCGCGTTCTCTATAAAAAGATAGATATTTATGCAAAAGACAGCCCCTCTTCCGATATCGCACTTTTGAGACTTGCGCAAATCGAAAAAGAGCTGAACAATGAAATCGATTCCGCCAGATACCTTATAAGACTTTCCAATGAATACCCTGAGTCCCAGTACAATATCGATGCGTCCTATTACATGGCAATAACGTTTTACAATAGCGGTGATGTAAACAGCTCCTATGACCTTCTTAACCAGACAAAGATAAACATTGAAAAAAAATTAAAGGAAAGTCAAGCCTTTCCTACAGAGGATGCCTCCAGACTTAAAAACATTCAGGCAAACTGCCTTCTTTATATTGCAGAAATACATTTTAAGAAAAAGGAATATAAAGAAGCAACAGCAAGTCTTGATGAACTTATTGACAATGATCTAGATTATAAAAGCAATGCTTTGATAAGACTTCTGGAATATTATACAAGCACAAACGACCAGACAAATATCGAAAAGTTATCAAAAAAATATAATGATTTTCTTGCTGATGATGAAAAGGTAAAAAATCAGTACCTTCTGATCAAGGCTCAGTCTGAGTACAATTCAGGGCAATATGCAAGATCCATGCTGACTATTGATAAAATAGAATCAAATAAAGAAAACCAATATTTACTGCTGAGCCTTAAATCCAAAAATCTGATCAAACAGAACAAAACAGATGATGCAATAAAAATTCTGGAGGACAATATTCAGGCTTCTCCTCTGGACAGAAAACCTTATCTTGTTCTGGAATTAATTAACCTTTATTTCAATACTCAAAAATATGACAAAGTAATATCGAACAGCAGTATGGTTAAAACCTACTCGATAAATTTATCAGAAAATGAAAAAACAGAGTTTTTAATAAAAAGTGATTTTCATACTGCTTTAAGCCATATGATGATAAAAAATTACAGCAAAGGCATTGAAATACTTGACAGCATGATAAGTAAATATAAAAACACTTCTTTAAATAAGGATTTGATTGATATCATCAATAAATCCTACTATTATCTTGGCTGGATGAACTATAAAAAAAATGAATATGCAAGAGCTGCATTTTACTTTGAAGCCGCAAAGACATTGGACATAGGTGAAAAGTTTATTACCGATTCATATTTCATGGAAGCATGGAGCTATTTTAATCAGAATAATTACCTGAAAGCAAAAGAAATATTCAATAATGTTTATAAGAAATTCTATCCGGCTGAACTTGGTATTAAAGCATATTATTATCTCGGCAAAGCCTGCTTTAATTTGGGCGACAAGACTTGCGCAATGAACGTTTTCAACGATATATATTTTAAATTCAGTGAAAACAGCTACAAAGAAAATGCCTTAAATGAAATCATTCAAAATATGCTGGAGGACAATAAACTTTCCGATGCCAACAAATTAATTGAGGAATTTGTGTCTAAATTCCCAAAGTCTGTTTTGTATAAGGATTTGCTTATTAAACAGGCAGAAACTTTGTTTTCAAATCAAAAATATTCCGAAGCATTGTCAGTTTATCAGTTTATTATAAACAAAAACCTTATAACAGAAATACCGGACACCATTTATTACTGGACAGCCATGTCTTCTTTTAAGACAGGGGATATTGATACAAGCAAAAATTATCTTGAAGATATTGTAAACAACTATAAAACCTCATCATTTTATGATAATTCTCTGGACCTGCTTATAAGAATTTATCAGGATGAAAAAAATTATAAAAAACTGGAAACACTCTTAAATGAAATCATAAAAACAGAAAAGGACAAAAACAAGCAGAAAGAATACAATGATATATTGAAAAGCATTTCATTGATTAAGCAGGGTTATGATGAAAAAGAATCACTTCTTCTGACAAAAATAGAATCTGGAAGCATTGAAGCAAAATATGAACTTGCAAAGTATTATTACGAAAACGGAAAAACGGACAGCGCTCAAAAAATATTAGACCAGATCATTAAGGAAAATAAGGAATTTACAGGCTCTCGAGCTTTAATGCTCTCTGGTGATATACAGATCGACAAAGAAAATTACAATGAAGCCTTACTGATATATATCAGTGTAATCGAGAGAAATAAAAACTTCAGAAATATTTATCCCGAATGCCTTTATAAGATAGCATACTGCTACTATAAACTTGAAGATAAAAACAATTTCATCAAAACATCCGCCAAACTTAAAAAAAGTTATCCTGATTCCGAATGGACTGCAAAAGTAAAACAGATCGAAAAAAGGATTAAAAAATGAAAAAACAGATACTGCTTTTTTTTATCTTTTATGTTTTTAATATATACTCACAGCAGAGCGAACCGGATATAATTATACCGGAGATCAAACTAAAACTTGAAGATATTAAAAAAATTGAAACCGATGTGAAGATCGAACAGTCAAAGGATATAACATTAGACGAGCTGAAAATACCCAAACCTGAGCTGACAGAAAAGATTAAAATCGATCTTGAAAAAACATTACCCGAAATAATAAAAGAACCGGACAGACAGAAGCCTGTTGATGCGGTAATAACTTTCGGATACGGCTTGAATAATTTTCTATTTGCCGATTTTTCGCTTTTTGTAAAACAGTTCAATCCCAATGTTTCAATTCATTATATAAGAGAGTCCAAAGAAAATCTCTGGTTCAACAGACCTGACATCAAGAATCCGACAAGCAAGGATGACCTGCAGGCACAGGTTTTGTTCAATTATAAAAATTTTAGCATTAATTCGGATGTGGGTTATTACTCCTACTCATTTAAACTTCAGGAAAAAAGTCTTTATGACCTCTATATTAAAAGGATTTTAAATGTTGATGTAGGTCCGACAATAAGATTCAACAATCAGAATGAACTGACCATCAATATATTCAACTCATTTTTATTCAAAGACATCACGGGTGAAGTTGACAATGATGATATTTCAAGGGACGCATTCGGCTATATACTGCAGACAGATATAATTTATTCTCAAATCTTCGGAAGCAATCACTTTTTATCGGGACATGCAGGATATGATTTTAACTATTTATATGATCTTATAAGCAGTAAAAACAGCAAACTTAAAAAGGACTATAATGACTATATTTTCAACAATATCAAAGCAGGATTAAATTACTCAACAACTTTTAAGGATGTTTTTTCGATCAAAGGTTCATTTGACTTTTTAGGTTTGTTCAGGGAAACTGAATTTTACTGGTATTTACTGCCGGTTGTTAATTTCGGCTTTAATTTAAAGGATTACCTGTTTTTTTATATAGATGGCGGTAATAAGCTTGATGAAAAACCGGACAGGTTCTGGTTTAAAAAGTTTGACTTTGTGATATATCCGGTTGAACTTACACCCGGTAATCACTGGTATGCAAAAGCGGGAGCCACTGCGGCATACCCCGGCTGGATCAAAGGCAATGTTGATTTTGAATTTGCTTACAATCTTGACGGTTTCAACTGGGATAAACCCGATAAGGAAGAAAACTTATATACTTTGATCAAGGCAACCTTTATTGAACTGAATTTAAATGCAGGTTTTAACTTTACATTTAAGGACTATGTAGAGATCTTATTCAACTGGACACATAGATTTTATGAAAGGACATTTTTATCGCCTCGTGATGAGTTCTATGCAAAAGCAAGGTGGGGCGCTCCAAAGATCGGGCTCTTTTTCTTTGTTGACTTTACGGCAAAATTCCTGCGGCTGGATACTGAATACAATGATATTCCAAATTTATATCTGATGAATGCAGGCATTGACTGGAACTATCAGGAGAGGATTGGTCTCGGCGTTAAATTCGGGAACATTTTATTTTTTAGTAAAAACATTTTATTCCCTGATTATGATGAGCCGGGTTTTGAATTCCTTGCATATTTAAAAATAGGTTTTTAACTTAACAACACAGAAGAATATAAGGATTTAAAAAATGAAAATCATTGCAGATGAAAATATACCTATGGTCAAAAAAGTCTTTGATCATGTAGGCGAGGTAAAACTTGTATCAGGCAGGGACATGAACAATAATATAATAAAAGATGCCGAAATTCTTCTTGTCAGGTCAATAACGAAAGTTGATGAAAAACTTTTGAATAACTCAAACATTAAATTTGCTGCAACTGCAACTATTGGTGAAGATCACATTGACAAAGAGTATTTAAAAAGCAGGAATATCGGATTTTCAAGCGCTCCCGGTTCAAATGCCCAGTCTGTTGCCGAATATGTTTTTACTGCCCTTTTTGAACTTTCAAAAAAATATAAATTCAATCTCAGGGAAAAGTCCATAGGCATTATCGGTGTCGGAAATGTCGGTTCAAGAGTAAAAAAAATAGCCGAGACTCTTAACATGAACATACTATTGAACGATCCCCCGAAAAAAAGAGAAACAGGCGATCCGCTCTTTATTGACCTTGAAACTTTGCTGGCAGGCTCCGATATAGTTACAGTACATGTTCCTCTCAATAAAACTGGGTGTGATGCGACATTTCAGCTTATTAATGAAAAGTTTTTATCACTGATGAAAAATAATTCAATTTTAATAAACTCTAGCCGCGGCAAAGTCATGGAGGAAAATGCAATAATTAAAAACAGAAAAAAATTATCAGGACTGATACTCGATGTATGGGCAAATGAACCTGATATCAATATAGATCTTTTAAAAGCCGCTGATATCGCGACTCCGCATATCGCAGGCTACTCCTATGACGGAAAGATAAACGGCACCAAGATGATCTATGAAGCATGCTGTAAACATTTTGGCATAGAATCAAATTGGAATATTGATATATCGGATAACAGTCTGGTTATGAACTTAAAAAAATCAAAAGAACTGCTTTATGATGCCTTTACACAGGCTTATCCGGTATTAAGGGATAATGATAATTTGAAAAAGATAACAGAAAAAACAAAAGAAGAAAGAGGCAGATATTTCGATAAATTGAGAAAAGAATATCCTGTTAGAAGAGAGTTTAAAAATTACAGGATCGAATGCGATATGGAAAAAAGAGAAGAAGTTGAAATTTTGAAAAAATTGGGATTTATAATATAGAAGGCATTTCAGCAAACTACAAATCAATATAATAAAAACAAAAATAATTAAAATATTTGACTGTTCCCGGTTTATTTCAAAGCATAAATCAATTCATTTAAATATAGGGCAAATATTCTTGACAATTTATTAAGCGTTTAATATAATTTACCAATTTAAAAAGATGTTGTTATATATTTAGGAAGAATCTTTCTGTTTATTAATCGGCAGTCACATGAGATATGAAAAAAAATATTATATAAATTACCCGCAGTATCATTTATTGAAAAATCTGTTATCCGATATCATTTCAAGAGATCCACATCAAATAAACAGCAAAGGCTATTTAGT
>JAFGQB010000143.1 GCA_016935915.1 Spirochaetota bacterium | reverse complement strand
AGAAGTTTTATATAATAAATTAAAAACCATACATAAGGATAACAATACTTATTCAATTGCATCAAAATTAAGATACATAATAAAAGTATTCATTAGAGGGGTGGAAAGCTATGGGCTTAAAGGATTTATATCAATATTAAAAAATGCGGAAAAAAAATGGGAAAATAAAAAAGGAAACGGGAAGATATGGTATAAAAGAGGGAAGGTAAGACAATTGTCGCTAAAAAAACAAATTGTTGTACAATATGACAGAAAATATTCTGTTGTTTTAATAAAATTACTTAATTGAATATTATAATCTTATCTAATTTTTATTTTAATAATTTTAATTAATACCACCTGGCTGTCCCTTTATTGACAATTATGATAAATAATTGTAAAATCTTCCTTTAATAAAGGTGATAATATCAGAGAACATTTTTTATCAAAGATCAAAGATCAGAAAATCAAAAAAGCTTTATATTATTCAATAATTGATGGTATTGTGTGGGCACTGATGTATGGTCTTGCAGAAAATTATCTTGTACCTTTTGCATTACTTTTCAATGCCACGATTCTTCAGGTAAGCTTTATCAGTGCCTCAAACCAGCTTGGTATTGGTATAGGTCAGTTGATGGGAGCAAAGTTCGTAAACTACTTCCCGAAATATCGAAAAACCATCCCTGTGATATGTAACATTCTCCATGCAAGTTCCTGGCTTTTAATATTTTTTTTAACGATAAAAACAAAAAATGTCTATTTTATTATTATATTTTATTTTCTGGGTGTTCTTTCTACTAATTTTGGCGGTCCTTCATGGGTGTCATGGATGAACGATATAGTCCCTGAAAAGTTAAGAGGAATGTTCTGGGGACAGAGGAACAGGATACTGGGTATTTTTCAGTTTATAGGTATTATTACAGCAGGACTTTTACTTTTCTTTTTCAAAAGGTTTGATAGGGAGATTGCGGCTTTCAGTATTGTTTTCACTGCTGCCTTTATGTTCAGATTTTCAAGCATTTATCCTTTAAAAAAACAATATGCTCCCCAAATGACTGTACCGGTAAAAGGTCAGGTTTTCAGGTTCAGGATTTTTTTGACCAAACTTACAACAACTAATTTTGGAAAATTTTCTCTTTTCTGCTTTTTTATAACTTTTTCGGTTAATCTCATGGCTCCCCTTATTCCTGTTTATGTTTTAAAATCTTTGGGCTTTAATTATATTCAATACACTATGATCATTATGCTTTCTCTTATTTTATCGTTCGTTTTTATGAATTACTGGGGTCCATTGTCAGATAAATACGGCAATCACAGAATACTGTTCATTACTTCAATAGGACTGCCTTTATTGTCTTTGATGTGGATATTATTGAGAAATTTTTATCTTTTATGTATTTTGCAGACAATAAGCGGTTTTATCTGGGCAGGTTTTAATCTGTCAATGACAAATTTTATTTTTGATGCTGTAAGAAAGGAAAATATATCCAAAATAATGGCATATTTCAATGCTCTTAATAATTTTTCGGCATTTTTGGGCTCAATAATCTGCGGTTTTGCTGCAAATTTTATTGATCATTATATTAGGGTTGATAATAAATTTTTTAATAAGTTCATCATAATTTTTTTAATTTCATCACTGTTAAGAATAATAATTATTATTTTATTTAAAAATCGTTTTAAGGAAGTCAGGTCAGTGGAGCTATCCCCTCCTGCCACATTCTTTTATATTTTCAAACCGATAAATGACTTTATAAATAGAATACAGTTCATAGACTATAATATAAGGAAGCAGTTTAAAAAAAAATAAAATTTAGATTTTTTCCCCGAATATTTTTAAGAAATCTTTAAAATATTCTGGTATATCTGCTTCAATTTTAATGGTTTTTTTATCATTGATTTCCAGTCGTTTGGAAAAGAGCATCAGTTTTTTTACATTATGGGTTTTTTTTAACTCCCTGTTCAGTTTAAAATTACCGTATTTATCATCTCCGATCACAGGATGATTTGTTTTTGCAAGATGTATCCTGATCTGATGCATTCTTCCTGTGAAAAGCTCAAGCTCTATTAGTGAAAATCCACCCAGTTTTTTAAGTATATAATAATTCGTAAAGGCTTTTTTCTTTATTCCTTTGATGTAAATATCTTCTGTAATCTGTCCTTTTGTACCGGTAAAATTTCCATGACATATAGCCCAGTAATATTTTTTGATTTTTTTGTTTTCGTTATTGCTGGTATATTTTCCGCTTTCTTCTTTAAACATGTTTGTAAATTTATTTGCAAACTGACTTGATTTTGCCATTAATAATATTCCCGAAGTATCTTTATCAAGCCTGTGAACAAGATAAGGTTTGAATCCTTCCTGTTTTTCAATAATGTCAAGTATAGTAGTTTTGATCCCTTCTCCGCCCTGTACTGCTATGCCTGAAGGTTTATTTACTGCAATTATTTCATTGTTCTGGAAAAGTATTTCAACAAGTTTTTTATCGTTCATTTCAGTTGTAATCCTTTATCAATTTTATCCGGCATCAGCCAATAATGATTTTCATGCTGAGTTAAATATTAGATTAATTTTTTAAAAAAAACCAATTAATTGAAAAGTTTTTTTATTATAATAAGTGCCCAATCTATTGTGTTTTTTTTGCGACATGTCAATCCGGAAAAATACATGATGTCATTATGTTTTTTCGGGAATAATTCTTTATAGAAGCAGTTTGTATTAATAAGTAGGGACACGATTAATCGTGTCCCTACTTATTAAATGATATATAAGATTAAAATAAAGGTTTAAAATCATTCCAGAAAGACGATCGTTTCCGGTCATCTGAAAGTGCGCAATTAAAAAACGAAGTATTTTTAAAATTTATTTTTGTATTTAACGTCTGATTTAATGTTTAAAATTATTTCATTGAATTTTTCATTTGTTTCCTGATTTTTTTTGCCTAAATCAGAAAGTTTTCCTGTTTCCTGTGAAAACATATTAACTGAATCATTAAGATCATTTACCGATATGTACAATTTATTAATGAGGTTTATAATATTATCATTACTGTTTATTCCTGTCGAAAGATCATTGTTCATTTTCATTAATGAGCTGTTCACATTTGTGTTTATATTATTTAAAGATTCTGTGAATTCATTTATCTTGCTGTTTTCCTCTGAAACAAGCTTGATTTGATCGATCAAATGATAAAGTGCTTCTTTAAATGAGCTTATCATTGAAATATTTTCATCAAAAAATTTTTGTATGCCGCTGCCGGCTTCAACTGCCGATTTTATTTCAAAGTTAATAGCATTCAATTTTTCTTTTATCATTTTTGAATTTTGTCCTGTTCCCTCGGCAAGACTTCTTATTTCTTCTGCTACAACGGAAAATCCTGCTCCTGATTCTCCGGCATGAGCCGCTTCTATCGATGCATTCATTGCAAGCAGATTTGTTTTTACGGTTATATCTTCGATCACTTTGATAGTTGAAAGAATTGCTTCGGAAGACTGCTCGATCTTGCTTATGGATCCTACAGTATTATTTATCTGATCAATGCCTTTTTGTATGCTGTTTATTATTCTGTCGATTTCTTCAATTTTGGAATTTCCAATATCCAACAGTTTTTTTATTTCATTTATAATGCTTCCTGTTGAATTAAGTGTGTTGTTTATTGCTTCGGTTTGATTTGAAATATTGTCTTTAACTGTATTATTTGATTTGTTGATCTCGTCATTTATTGATCTTGTGTTGTTTGCATCTTTTAACAACTCTTCTATATGTCCTGATATCTGTTTTGATTTGCCGTAGATGTTATTGGATATGCTTATATACTTTTGTGCATTGTCTATTAATTGTCTGCCGATATTGAAAGAATCATTTGAAGAATCAAATAACTGATTTAGGGTTAAAAGCTGATTGTCGGAATTGTTTTTTTGTTTTTGGATCTCTTTTAAGCTCCTGTTTTGAACATCAAAAAGCTGATAAGCGAAAAAGCTTGAAAACAGCGTCATAAGAAAAGAAACGACAAATTCCGATGTTCCGCCTTTTAAACTGTTGGATGTCAGATACGGACTTATTTTAAAAAAAAATAAAAGCGACAATAAAATATTTGAACTTATTATCGTATATAAAATCTGAAAGTGTTTATATGACAAAAGAGGAGCTGTGATTATTACAGGGATAATATATGTGCTGTAAACATAGATATCAAGAGCTCCGTTTATTTCCCTTACGATTGATAAAGATAAAGCACTCAAAAAAAAGAGTACAAGAGAAAGATGGCTGATCAGGACATAATGCTTTTTTATTATCATATAGGCAAATAAAAAGACGGTTAAAGAAATAAAAAGTTCAATGCCGCTCATTAAATAATCTTTATTAAAGAAAAATCTGTTTACAGCTAATAATAAAAATCCAACTGTTAGCAATATGTTTAATAAAAATAAAGATATGGCTTTTTCTTTGATCGTAATATTTTCATCTTTATAAACTTCCCTGATTTTGTTGAATATTTTCAATTTGCTCCTCCGAAAGTTTTTTAGAAATTATATAATTTTGTTAAATTTTATTTATAAATATAAGAATTTATCTTATAAATCATATATTAAACATAACTTTTTAAAAATTCAAGAAATTAATTTTTTATAACTTATTGTTTATTTTTTTATATTATGATTTTTAATGAAAAATTTTTAAAATCAAAAAAAAATGATAAATTAAATTCTATTTTTAATAGTAATTCAATATAATTAATTAATTCAGGAATAAAGTTATAAAAAATTTTTATTAACTGTTAAATTTTAATAAAATATGTATAATTAAATAAATATAAAGAGAGAGGAAAATGCCGAAAATAATAATTATTTCAAACAGACTGCCTGTGACCGTTGAAAAAAAAAGCAATGAATTTATTTTTAAACAAAGCGCAGGCGGTCTGGCAACAGGTTTATCATCATTACCCAGCGATATGGATTATATCTGGATTGGTAATCCCGGGATAACTTTGGAAAATTTAAATAATGATGAAAGAACTAAACTTAAATTTAAATTGATAAATAATTATAAATGTATCCCTGTTTTTTTATCCAGTGAAAATATAAAATATTATTATAACGGATACAGCAACAGAACCATCTGGCCTTTATTTCATTATTTTCCGCTTCATACTTTTTATGATCAGCTCACCTGGGATGAATATAAAAAAGTCAATAAGATTTTTTTTAATGAAGTAATAAATTATGTCAAAGATGATGATTTGATATGGATACATGATTATCATTTAATGCTTCTGCCGGAATTTCTTAGAAAGAAATTTCCGTCTATAAAGATTGGTTTTTTTCTTCATATACCTTTTCCGTCATACGAAATCTTCAGAATACTTCCAAACAGAAAAGAGATATTGGATGGAATATTGGGTTCCGATTTAATTGGATTTCATACTTACAGTTATGTGAGACATTTTTTGAGCAGTGTTTTGAGAATTTGCGGATATGAAAATCATTTCGGTATAATTAATTTGTCAGGCAGGATTATTAAGGTTGATGTTTTCCCCATGGGAATAGATTATGATAAATTTCATAATGCCGATAAGGATGAAAAAGTTAAGAAAGAAAGAAATGAACTTCAGAAAAAAGTCAAGAAATTAAAAGTGATATTATCAATTGACAGGGCTGACTATACAAAAGGTATTTTGCAGAGGCTGGAAGCCTTTGATCTTTTTTTGGATAAATATCCTGAATATATTGAAAAGATTTTATTAATTATGATAGCTGTCCCCTCTAGACCGAAAATTGATTCTTATAATAAACTGAAAAACCAGATTGCCGAACTGGTTGGAAATATAAACGGCAAATATTCGACACTTGGCTGGTCCCCTATCTGGTATTTATATAAATCTTTTTCGTTTAAGACTCTGGCAGCACTATATTCTGTTGCTGATATTGTGATGCTTACGCCCTTAAGAGATGGTATGAATCTTGTTGCAAAAGAGTTTATAGCATGCAAAAATAACAAAAGAGGAGTTTTAATATTAAGTGAAATGGCAGGAGTTGCCGAAGAGCTTGCCGAAGCACTAATTGTAAATCCGAACAATAAATTTGAAGTTGCCGATTCAATCAGAACAGCATTGAAAATGCCATATAATGAACAGGCAAACAGAATAGGCAAAATGCAGAACCGTCTTCAATCCAACAATATTTTTAAGTGGTTTGAGAGTTTTATTGATAAGTTGAAAAACATTAATAATTATTATATTTTTTTTGTTTCAACAAGATTTATCAAAGAAATTGAAGATGCAATGATATCCGAATATATAAAAATGAACAGGAGAATATTCTTTTTTGATTATGACGGTACATTGACTTCTTTTAAGGAAAGACCTGAAAAAGCGAAACCTGATGCAGAACTATATTCGATATTAAACAAATTATTATCGGACAAAAAGAACAAGATTGTCTTAATAAGCGGAAGGGACAGGTTAACTCTTGACAAATGGTTCGGCGGTTTAAATATTTCCCTGGTTGCAGAACATGGTGCATGGACAAAAGAAAACAGCAATGAATGGTTCACAAATGCAAGCCTTGACACAGAGTGGAAAAAGGAAATTTCAAATATATTTAAATTGTATGTTGACAGGACTCCCAAGTCCTTTATTGAAGAGAAAGATTACAGTATTGTATGGCATTATAGAAATGCCGATCCTGATTTTGCGGTTATGAGATTAAGAGAAATGAAAGGTGATCTTCTGGACATTGTTGCTAATTTAAATCTGGGCATAATTGACGGGAATAAGGTTCTTGAAGTCAAGAGTCTTGACATTAATAAAGGAAAAGCCTGTTCATATTTTTTAAATAAAGAAAAATTTGATTTTATACTTACTATTGGCGATGATTGGACTGATGAGGACATGTTTTCAGCAATGCCTGAAAATGCCTACAGCATAAAGGTCGGTATAGCGAATTCCAAGGCAAAATACTGGATAAATTCCTATAAGGAGGTAAGATCGCTTATTAATAAAATCGGAGATCGCAAATGAGTGTTTTATGGTTTAAAAATGCAATATTTTATGAATTATACATTAGAGGATTCATGGACTCTAATAAAGACGGACATGGGGATATTAATGGAATTATTTTAAAACTTGATTATTTAAAAGAGCTGGGCATTGACTGCATCTGGTTATTGCCCATGTATCCTACCCCTTCAAGAGATGACGGTTATGATATTATGGATTATGAAAATATTAATCCGCAATATGGCACATTAAACGATTTTAAAAAACTTGTTAAAGAAGCTCATAAGAGAGAAATCAGGATATTAAGCGATCTGGTACTTAATCATACATCAGATAAACATCCATGGTTTATTGAGGCAAAAAAAGGGCCGAAGTCCCCATATTTTGATTATTATGTATGGAGCAAAACGGTTCATAAGTATAAGGAAGCAAGGATCATTTTTATTGATTCGGAAGTATCAAACTGGACTTTTTGCGAGGAAAACGGTTATTACTACTGGCACAGGTTTTTTTACCATCAACCGGATTTGAATTTTGACAATCCAAAGGTTCAGGAGGAAATGGTCAATATCATTAAATTCTGGCTTGATCTGGGACTTGACGGATTAAGAGTAGATGCCGTGCCATATTTATTTGAAAGAGAGGGGACAAATTGCGAAAATTTACCCGAAACACATGAATATATAAAGAAGTTAAGAAAATTTATAGATGAAAATTATAATGATAAAATCCTCCTTGCGGAAGCTAATCAGTGGCCTGAAGATTTAAAGGCGTATTTCGGAGAAGGGGATGAGTTCCATATGGCATTCAATTTTCCTCTCATGCCCCGTATTTTTATGTCCATAAAGCAGGAGCATCACGGACCAATTGTAGATATAATGAAAAGACTGCCTGAAATCCCGGAAACCTGCCAGTGGGCTACATTTTTAAGAAACCATGATGAGCTTACACTTGAAATGTGCACTGACCAGGAAAGAGATTATATGTACAAGGAATTTGCACATGACAAGCAGATGAAAATCAATAAGGGGATAAGAAGAAGACTGGCGCCGTTAATGGAAAACGATTACAGGAAGATACATTTAATGAATGCCTTATTGCTTTCATTGCCAGGAACACCTGTTATTTATTACGGCGATGAAATAGGCATGGGAGATAATATTTATTTAGGGGACAGAAACGGAGTAAGAACCCCCATGCATTGGGATCAAAATAAAAATGCGGGTTTTTCAGATGCCAAACCTTCACAGATCTATGCCCCTATTATAATCGATCCCGAGTACAACTATAATTCGATCAATGTCGAAGCTCAGAGAACAAATCCCAATTCAATATTTAACTTCATGAAAAAACTTATTAAAACCTGGAAAAAATTCAAAGCATTCGGCAATGGAAATATGGTTTTTATATATCCTGAGAACAAAAAAATACTTGTTTTTTTAAGGGAATATAACGGAGAAATACTATTGTGCACATTCAACCTGTCCGGAACCAGTCAGCCTGCGGAAATAAATTTATCAAATTATAACGGATATACTCCAGTTGAGATATTTAATGACATAAGATTCCCCAAAATTGGTGAATTGCCGTATTTACTGACCTTTTTCCCATACGGTTTTTTTGT
>JAFGQB010000142.1 GCA_016935915.1 Spirochaetota bacterium | reverse complement strand
TTTATTTTTATTTTATTGGCATTCAGTTTAAATGCAGACAGGTTTTTTAAAGCAGATGAATTAAAAAAATTGGGTCTTACGGATATAGAAATTTCTCAAATAGAAGATATAAATCTCAAATACAATAGAGAAAAACAACAGATTTATGCAGAGTTAAATCTCTATAAGGCAAAGATTGAAAAAGAGCTTGTGGCTTCTGAAGTGAATTTAAACGAAGTTGAAAAAATTTTAAAAGAATCACTTGAATGGAAATTAAAAGCCGAAATGTTAGAGATAAAAAAACGCATTGAAATAAGAAAGTTTATCGGAGAAGAAAAATGGCAGAAAATAACGGCATGGTTTAAGGAAAGAAGACAAAACTTAAGGGATAAAAGAGATAAAAATTCAAAGAAATAAAACAAAAAAAAGAGAAATAAATGCGGACAAATAGCAGCGAACATCTTATTATAGAGTTTATCAACGGCAATAAAAACTCTTTTATTGAATTAATTAAAAAGGAAGAAACTTTTATAAAAAAAATTCTCTATATGCTGCTAAACGGCAATTTAGAAGATATTAAGGATGTTCAGCAGGAAGTACTCATGGCATTATATAATAATTTAAAAAATTTTAAATTCAACAGCGCTTTTAAAACATATTTGTACAGGTTTGTAAAAAATAAAGCCATTGATCACATAAGAAAACAGAAAAGGTTTAAACAATTAAAAGAAAAAATTCAAAAATTCAATATAAACCGATATAACGAAAATAATCAGCTGGAAAACCAATTTATAATGAATGAAAATAAGGCTAAACTTTTTAAAATGATTTCCAGCCTTAATAAAGAAGAAAAAACATTGATACTGCTTAAAGATATTGAGGAAATGTCTTTAAAGGATATATCGGAAATCATCAATATGAATATAAATACAATTAAAACTAAACTGCACAGGGCAAGATCAAAACTGTGCAGTTTATTAAAGGATGATTATTATGAAAGAGTGTAAAACATTTTTAAAAAAAATCAATAACTGCTTGAATCATAAATTAAAGCCGAATACAGACCTCGCTGAGCATTTAAAAAATTGCAAAAAATGCAGTCTTTTTTATAACTTTTATTTAAATACAATAACCCATTTTAAAGAAACACTTGATAATGAAATATCAAAAACCGAAGATTTTAATTTCGATTTCATAAATAATGTTTATAAAATTAAAAAAACAGCAATTGATATTAAGAAAAAATTTCTTAAAACAGCATTAATTGCAGCATCTCTAATAATAGTTTTTATAACAGCTTTTACATCATTCAATTATTTTACTCAAAATAATGATCATATTGCATTGAGCATCAACAATGAACATCTATCAAACTTTTTTGAAGGATCATATCTTGATGATGTAAATAATACCCAAACATCTGAAGTATACAACATAGAATGGTTCAATTATTCGGCAGTACCAGAAATGAATTTCGATGAATTTTTTTTCTAAACGGTTTCAATTGCATTCTTTATTATTTCCAATGCATCTTTTATTTCATTTAATTTAGTAGTCAATGCAGGAAATAATCTTATGATTTTCCCATGCTTTACATTTAATATTAATCCATTATCAAGTGAAAATTTCTCTAATTTTTCAGCCTTTTTATCGTCAAATACCTCAACCGCAATCAATAAACCTTTGCCTCTTACATCACTAATGATATCCGGAAATCTGTTTTTTAACTCTCTCAAATAATTTATGATAAAATCACTGACCTTTTTAATTTTTTCTTCCATATTGTTATTTATCAAATAATTAATCACCTCATATGATACTGCGCATCCCAGAGGATTACCGCAATAAGTACCGCCGTGATCTCCAATTTCTAATTCTTCGGCAATTTCTTCCTTCATAGCAAAAGCACCAAAAGGAAAACCACCTGCTATATGCTTAGCCATTGTCATAAATGATACATTTAACTTATAAGGTGACGATGCAAATAAAGTGCCTGTACGGTAAAAACCTGTCTGCACTTCATCCAATATTAGGTAAACATTGTTTTCCTCACAAACAGTTGAAAGTTTTTCCAAATAATCTTCATCGGGAACAATTACACCTCCCTCTCCTTGTATGGGTTCGACTATAACTGCAGCCACATTATTTTTAATAACTTTTTTTACTTCATCTATATTATTAAAAGGTACAAAGATATAGTTAGGCATCAAAGGATTGAATTTATTTCTGTGTATATCCTGACCGGTTGCGGATGCAGTGCTGATTGTTCTGCCATGAAAACTTTGAAAAGTTGAAATAACATTTAATTTTTGACTTGCTTTTCTTGCAAGTTTTATAACCGCATCATTGGCTTCTGCTCCGCTTGAAGAAAAAAATATTTTACTTAAATTGTGGGGCAGTATATCCTTTAATAGATCTAAAAGTCTTGCTCTTGCTTGAGAATAAGTATTACCGCCATTGGGATTTTGTATGATTTTTTTTGACTGCTTAATCAGTGCTTTTGTTATTATGGGATTTGCATGTCCGATGCACGTAACACCCCAGCCTGATGTCATATCAATGTATTTTTTGCCGTTTTCATCCCAGACATAAACACCCTTGCCCTTTATTATTGCAATTTTTGTCTTGACAGAAAACTTCGGCATATATTTATCTTCAATTTTAATTGTGTTAAGTTTATTCATATTAATATTCCTATATTAGATTAAAACATATATCAGAAATTTTTGAAATTGTCACTTTTAATTCTTTTATTAAATTAATGATATCTGACGCCTCATTATCATTGGCATTTTTTTGGCGCAAAGGCTAAAGGTAAAGCCTCCTTTCAGATTGATATGACATTATTTTTATTTATTGTTTCATATTATAATGCTTTTTTCAAAATTTTAAAAAAGTATCAGGTTAATTAGTTCATGTTGAATAATTACTTTGAGTAAGAATTATTTTTAAATAGGTTCTGATTTATAATATCAAACATACATTAATATTCTCAAACAGATTTTTCTAAGGATCAGACATATACATAGCTTTGTGAATTTTATAAATTAAAAAAAAAGATATAACGTTTTAAAAGGCAATTTAATTATATTTATTTTTCATTTTTAAGATGAAATAAAGTTAATATCAAACTCTAAAATAGATTTATTGAAAATTTTAATTCATCTTAAATCATATATTTATTTTAGTAAAGGAGGTGAAAAAGGATAAATTTTGATTTTGTAACAATATTTTAATTTATAATATTTAAATGAAAAAAGGAGAGTTTAGAATGAAAAAAAAAGGTTTAATTTTATTATGTGTTTTAATGTTGATTTTATCTCTAATCTGGTTCAACTGTAACCCCTTCCAAGAAAAAGTCAACTCAAGTCAAGAATTGAACATACTGGATGATACAGATATGATCAGAGCAACAGGCGCTACAGACCCGTTTGCAAGAAATCCGGTAGGTTTTGCTTCATTAAACGGCGGTACTACAGGCGGTGCAGGCGGTCCTACGGTTACAGTAACTAACAAGGATGAACTTAAGGACTATGCATTATCTTCATGGACATCTGATCCATATATCATAAAGGTATCAGGCACAATCTACATGGATAAAGGTGAAATGATCTGGGTTAGCTCCAATAAAACAATAGTCGGTATAGGCAGTAATGCGACCATTTCCGGAGGCGAGTTCAGAATGGAATCCAAAAGTAATATAATCATTAGAAACCTCACTATCCGCGATAGTTTTGTTGAAGGTGACTGGGACGGAAAAACCCAGGACTATGACGGAATCCAGACTGATTATTGCAACAATATCTGGATAGACCACTGCCATTTTACACATTTGGGAGACGGTCTTATTGATATCAGAAACATAACAACCTATGTAACAGTTTCATGGTGTGTTTTCAGCAATCATAACAAGTGCTTTGGATTAGGCTGGAACGATGATAGAAATTACAAAGTGACCATTCACCATTGCTGGTTCAACGGTACTTATCAGAGAAATCCAAGCTTTGATAACGGGATAGGTCATCTTTATAACAACTATTTATGTAATATTGGCGGATACGGCAATTATTCAAGAGGTTATGCGCGCATGGTAATCGAAAACAGCTATTTTGAAAACTGTACAAATCCATATTATGCAGATTCAACAGCAGAACTTGTAAACAACGGCAGTATTGTTGTAAACTGTTCAGGAATAATTAATACCCGAGGTTCAGCATTTAATCCTTCAAGCTATTATTCCTATTCAATGGATTCTGCATCCAATATCAGGGATATATTACGCTCCAATGCAGGACCTAACAGTAATATAGTATATTAAAAAACATCAAAATAGATTTAAAAAACCGATACGGTAATAATTACGTATCGGTTTTTTTATGTTTAAATTCTTTCTTTAAAAATAATAATTATCCAAAAATAAGGCTTTTTAACTTTAATGCCATGAATTGTTTAAAAAATCTTTAACAAAAATCATCCTGCCATATCTTTAAGTTCTTTAATTACTGATTCATTGAAAACAGGATGCCAGAGTTCCAATGCTGTATTATTATGATAAAGCGGTTCATTTGTAAAATCTATTTTTGAAATCTTTAATGCATCATTAAAATAATATGTACCGGGGATCGGGGAATATTCACATAATTTACATGAAACATCAAATTTTTTTATATACCGTATCGTTTTGATCACATCGTCGACTGTTTGTCCGGGAAGACCCATTAATATATAAACACCGATCTGGTTTTTAATAAATCCTGCATTAAACAAAAATTTAAGAGCATTTTTAAAAGAGCTGTTGTCGGTTTTGCAGTCAGAATCCCTTTGAAACTTTGTTATATTACTCTCAAATCCGAATCTTAAGGTTTTAAATCCGGACTGTTTTAAAAGCAATGCTGTCTCCTGGTCCAAGGAATTAATATGAAGTCCATTGGGAGTGTGAAAATTTATATTTATTTTATTCTCAATGATAAATTTAAGAAATGGAATTACCCTGCTGTTCTTATTAATTAAAAGAGCATCATCATAAAAAGATATGTCTTTAACATTATATTTATTTATATAAAAAGTTAATTCATTTATCATATCAATGCTTTTTTTTTCGATTATGTGCGGATAAAGCAAACGCGAAGCGCAATATTTGCATGAATAAACACAACCTACCGAAGTTAAAAAAGGGAGAAAATCATTATTTGAATAACATTCATAAAAAGGATAAACCTGAAATAATAAATATCTTTGATCACTGAACTTTTTTTTATAAAATTCAAATATCTTATTATTGTTGAATATTTGCGAAATAAAATTAATTATTTCTGAAATATCATTGTTAAAAACATGATCGGCTTTACTATATTTAACAGCATGCTCTCTGCATAATCTGGCATAGGTACCACCTAAAATGATCTTAACATCAGGATATATTTTCTTTAAAACATCAATAAACTCAAAAACACCTTTATACCAATAAGTCATCTGTGAAGTCATTAATATCAAATCAGGTTTATTTATTTTCATCGTTAATTGCTTTAAAATATATGAATTAATACCGAATCTGTAATATTTCCTTTTGATGTTTTTATAAATCTCAGGTTTATCAGTTACCTCTTTATAATAATGATATGTAGAAAAATATTTTTTTTTACTTTTAATAATATTTTTACTAAATAAAGTTAAATCTTTTTCATAGTCAAGGGACAGAGCATCAATTACCGTTATATTTAAACCAAGTTTTTTTAAAATATTTGCAAGATATAATAGACCTAAAGGTCTTGCCCATAAATTGAAAGCGGCAAAATCATAAATTGGCGGACTTATCAATAATATATTCTTTTTCATTATTGATAATTAATAATAATTATTAAAGATTAATGTCAATTCAATTTTTTTAAAATTAATTTCAAAGTTCAATATAATCAAATTTAATCCATATTATTTAATTTATCTCAACTTTATACTTTTATTTTTCGATAAATATGATAAAAACTCAAAAAATTACTTTTTTTTAAAAAAATTTTGCAGTTAATATTTGACAAGATATATAATTTATTATTATAATTGC
The DNA here is from genome assembly GCA_016935915.1 of Spirochaetota bacterium. GTDB lineage: Bacteria > Spirochaetota > GWE2-31-10 > GWE2-31-10 > JAFGQB01 > JAFGQB01. The sequence continues at coordinate 24,130 of JAFGQB010000142.1, read as the reverse complement.
AAATTGCAAAATTTTTTAAAGTAGATAAGGAGAATTAATGCCCGTGTACAATATATTCAGAACGTTTTTTGGGCATGAATGGGAAACAATTTCAGTCATTAGATCATTAATCGAACATGTTTTTTACAAGCATACAAATAATTTTGATGCAACTAAATTATTTGCAGCTGCAGCATCAGAATTAATGGAAAATGCTTATAAATATTCCTATACAAAAAACGGTATTATTGAAATTGATTACAAACCGGAAATTAAGAAATTTATAATTAAGGAAATTAATATTGCAGAAACATCTAAAATCAAAACATTAAAATCCATATTAAATACGATTCATAAAAATGATCCTGAAGAAGCTTATAAAAATATGATGCTGCGGGCATTTCAGAATCATAAAATAAGTCAATTGGGCCTTGCAAAGATAAGATATGAATGCAATGCCGATATCAAATTGAACACTATAGGCAGAATAACAAAAAAATATAGATCTTACATTGGACCGAATACATTATTAGGGAATATAAAACTTGATGAAAACAAAAAAATTATTAAAATTACAGTGTTAACAGACATAATTAAATAAATGGAGCATCTCATGAATATATCAGAAATAAAAACAAAAAAAGCTAGCGTCTATGCTAAAAATAATGTTGTTTATTTTAAAGGAGATTTTGATTTATTGGACAACCAAAATTTCTTAGATCCATTTTTTAAAGAGATTATAAAACAGATGACTGATAAAATAACCTTTGATTTAAGTGAAACTACTTTTATGAATTCCAGAGTAATTAATAGTTTTGTCTCCTTCTTTTTAAATAGAAAATCCGGTTCTAAAGTCATTCTTAAAGTCAACAAGCTTACCCCCTGGCAAAAAACTTCAGTAAAAATTTTAGCAAAACTTGACCCAAATAAAATAATTATTGAAGAAGAAGTGAAATAGTATTAAAATAATTGCATGAGTTTTTTTAAGATATCATTAATAATTTCTTCCATTTTTATTATCATAACCTGTACAAATATAAATAATTCAAATCAGCAAAATAATATCAATTACAGAGAGGAAATGAGGGGTTTTGTTAAAGAAATAAGCTTATATGCAAAAAATATAAATCCCAATTTTATAATTATTCCCCAAAACGGACATGATATAATAACTTCAGACGGTAAATCAACAGGGACAGTGCAGACTGATTATATCAATGCAATTGACGGAATGGGAATTGAAGACCTTTTTTACGGCTATTACAATGATGATGAAATGACACCGATTGAAGACACTGATGCGATCATCTCTTTCTTAGATATTGCAATATCATATAGTAAAAAAATCATGGTTACCGATTATTGTTCTACAATAGCAAATATAAATGATTCATTCACAAAAAATCAAACTGAAGGCTATATTTCATTTCAAGCAGACTCAAGAGAACTGGATAAACTGCCTGCAGTGCTTCCCATAGGCTTTAGTTTTAACACTAATCATATAAACAATTTAAATTCAGCAAGCAATTTTTTGTACTTTATTAATCCACAAAATTTCATTTCAAAATCAGATTTCTTAAATGAAATAGATTCAACGGATTATGATCTAATAATAATAGATCTTTTTTATAATGATAACACATTAAGTGCAGCCGATTTGGTCAACTTAAAAACAAAAAACAACGGATCAAAAAGACTTGTCGTTTCCTATATGAGCATCGGGGAAGCAGAAGATTACAGATATTATTGGAAACCCGAGTGGTCAAAAAAACCTCCATCATGGCTTTTTGAAGAAAATCCAGATTGGCCAGGAAATTATAAAGTTTCATACTGGAAAACAGAGTGGAAAAAAATAATTTACGGAAACAGCGATAGTTACCTCGACAAAATTATCGCAAACGGATTTGACGGTGCATATCTGGATATTATCGATGCCTATGAAAATTTTTAAAATTTATAACAAGGAAAATTTTATGAAAAAATTAACCATAATGTTAACTCTTTTAACTATATTTTTTTCCTGTTCGGTCAACGAATACACAGCTTTAATAAGAGTTGAAAACAGCAGCAGTACCGATATCACAAATTTAAAAATTGGCGGAACATTGATAACAGGTTATTTAAAAAAAGGTGCTGTTTATGATTATTGGAGCCTGACTCAATTTTCCGGTATAGTTGCCGTGAGCGGAGTTGATTCTGCATATGACTTTGATGTAGAATTAACTATTAAACCAATGTGGTTATACAGCATTTACATATACTCAGATACGGAAAATAATGATGTTTGGTCAGTTTCGGTGGATAAAGTCGGAACAGGTGATGAAGACGAAACAGAAGTAAAAAATTTTATGTAAAAAGAATTTATCTTATTTGATTTTAATTTCCGTTCTTCCAACCTTAATAATGTCATTTTGATAGAGTTTTATATATTTTTGAGCAGGCACCCTCTCATTATTAACAAATGTACCATTAGTGCTGTCAAGATCTTTAATAAAATAAGCATCCTTTATCTTCTGGATTTCAGCATGATACCTTGATGTCATTTTATCATCCACAAAAATATCACAACTCTTGTCCCTCCCAATGGTCAATTTTGAGGTAATAGAATACGACTTGCCTTGATAAGTCAGCTCGATAGTCTCCTGCTTTTTATATTGTTCCAGTCTGTGTCCTACAGGACTTTCAATTTTAATGGTATGAGAATCCATTAGCCCTCCTTAATAATACATATTAATTATAAACTTTTTATTGTTAATTAGCAATTATAAAAATAAAAATTATTATTTTCAATATAATTGATCATAATATTTATTAAAAAAAAAAAATTTAAAAAAAAATTTTATAAATCTTATTATTGCATATATTGAAAATTGATTATATAATTTTGAAAAAAGATTAAATTACTTAATTGTTATTTTGAGAGGTATGATAAATGTATTTTGTAATCAAGCATAGAATTATAATCATCATTACAGGGATATTGCTTGCTGTTTTTTTCGGATTATTTCTTCATAAATTAAAAAAAAGTGCAGGTATAGATTCTTTGATTGACAGAAGCACAGAACATTACAGATATTATAAGGAAACCGAAAAAACTTTCGGAAAAATGGAAACCATTACAATTGGGATATCAAGTGAAAAAACAGTGTTCGATAAAGAAGTATTAAAAGCAATAGGAGAATTATCCGACTTCTTTAAAAATAGAGAAGAAATTGAAGAAAATGACGTTTTAAGTCTCACAACTGTGGATAATATGATCGGCAGGGACAAAGAATTAATCGTTGAACCTCTTGTTGAAAATTACAATGACTTATCAAATGAAGACCTGATAAATATCAAAAAGCAGGTCAATGAAAATCCTCTATTAAATAACAGGCTTGTAAGCAAAGATGAAAAGAGCACTTTAATAATTGCCGGCATTATCACCACAATAACTGTTGTTGAAGAAAAATTCTCAAAGATTATCAATGCAACTTATGACAAGGTTGATGAATTAAAAAAAACATATCAAAATGTTAACTTTTATGTTTCCGGCTATTCAACTTCTGAAGGACGAATTACCAAATTTATGACCAAAGATCTAATAAGACTCACACCCATAGCTCTCCTGGTCGTAATGCTGATTTTATTGTTTGTACTGAAAGAGTTAAGAACAATGATTTTACCCATAATCGTGACAGTATTCAGCATAATCTGGACTTTAAGTTTAAAAGCCCTGCTTAACACTCCTTTGACTATTTCAGAAATCGTAATACCTGTAATGCTCATTTCAATCTGCTGTGCATATGGAATACATATCATACATGAATTTTTTCTATATCTGCAAAAAAATAACGAACCTAAGGAAGCTATTTTAAAGACCATGAAGATATTAACAATACCGACCGTATTAAGCGCATTGACTACAGCTATCGGTTTTTTATCACTAATCTCTGCTCCCGGAATATCAATAAGAAATATGGGGCTGTTTTTAGGTTTTGGGGTTATAGTTGCAATGTTTTATTCCTTGTTTTTTATTCCTGCTATTTTATCTTTTTATAAATTAAAAAAAACAAAAAAAGAGCATTTTGAAAAGATTAAAAATATTAAAAACAAATTTAAATCCAACTTTTTTGATTTTTTAAGTTTTATTGTTATAAAATACAAATATTTAATAATGATAATTACATTTGTTTTAATTGTACTGGTAGTAATAAGCTTCTTTAATATCAAATACGATACTGATCCTGTAAGTTATTTTCATAAAAATGATGATTTTAGATTAGGAACAGAGCATATAAATAAAACCATGGGTGGCATTTCAGATCTCTATGTGGTTTTTGACAGCGAAGAGGAAAATATAATAAAAGATCCTAAAATATTAAAAACCATGTGGGAGCTTCAAAAATACACAGAAAAACTTGACAATGTAAGTTTTACTTTTTCCATTACCGACTATGTCAGACATATAAATTATGTTATAAATGATCAAAACGAAATTTTCAGAAAAATTCCCGATATAAAAGAGACAATTGATGTTGAAAAATACAGCTATATAAATGGAAAAGAAATAATTAAATACGAAAAAAAAGAAGTTTCAGGAAAAGAACAGGTGGCAAATCTTCTTCTTCTATATGAACTTGGAGGAGGAGATGTTCTTACTTCAATAGTTAACCAAAATTATTCTAAAGCATGCATACATGTAATAATAAGAGATACAAGCACAAATGCATTAAGAATTTTAATAAAACAATTGGATCAATATATAGATAAAAACATAAAATTGGACAATATCAATATCAGATATACTAACCATTATATAAGAATGATAATGACCGACAACATCGTTAAGAGCCAGATCAACAGCCTGCTGACAACACTGATTGCTATAAGTATTCTTTTAATAATAATTTACAGATCTTTTATGTACGGACTGATAACCTTGCTGCCCACCTTTATTGCGATCATGTGTAATTTTATAGCAATGTGGATATTCAATGTGCCACTCGATGTGGGAACTTCAGTTATAGCCTCAATAGGCATCGGAGTCGGAATCGACTATGCAGTTCATTTGAGACAGCGCTTCAAATTGAATTATTTAAAATATGAAAATTATAAAATTGCAGTAAAAAATGCCATCAATGAAAGCGGTCCTGGAATATTGAGCAATGCATTTGCAGTAGGGGTCGGATTTCTGATTTTGACATTCTCAAGTTTCAGAATAATATTCGACATCGGCTGGATAATTACACTTTCAATGTTCACAACATCATTCAGCGCCCTATTGGTTCTGCCGTCATTTATATTAATTGTAAAACCAAAAATAAAAAAATAAAAATTATACAAGGAGAATTTATATGAAAAAGACTATTTTATTATTAACTTTAATGCTGTTTGATGTCATTATATTCGCCGATCAAAAAGGAGAAGAAATAGCAAAAAAATGCTTTGACCTGTTAAGTTCAAAAGACTCTTATTCCGTTTCCACAATGCTCATTATAGACAAAAATCAAAACAAAAAGGTAAGAAAAATGGAAGTTTTTACCAAGGATAGTGCAGAGGGAACAAACAGTTTTATAAGATTCATTGAACCGGCGGATGTCAAAGACACAAAATTCCTGACGACCGCTCATAAAAAAAGCGATGACGAGCAAAGATTGTTTCTTCCTGCATTGGGAAAGGTAAGAAGAATATCAGGTTCAACAAAAGAAGAAAAATTTATGGGAAGCGATTTAAGTTATTATGACATGGAAGATCATGAATATGAAGATTTTACATATAAATATATAAAGGACGAAACATTTAATAATATGGATTGCAGTGTTATTGAGATGTACCCTGTCAACACGGATACTCCGTATTCAAAACAGACTGCATGGATAAATAAAACTGATAACTTTATGTATAAAGTCGAGTGTTATGACAAAAAAAGCAGCAATAAAATAAAAACAATAATCTTTACAGAAATAAAAAAGTTAAGCGGTGTTTTGATCCCGACAATAATAGATGTAAACAATCATAAGGATCTCTCAAGAACAGTTTTAAAAAGAGATAATATCAAAATAAATACAGGAATTAAGGACGACGTCTTTTCATTGCAGAATTTGACAAGATAATTTTATCAATAAACAGGGAGCGCTTTGATGAATAAGAAAATTCTCATTGCTTTAATATCACTATTTATTTTACAATATTTAAACTCTCAGACTGATTATGACGCTTTATTTAAAGAAGCAATTAAGGACAGCACTTCTGACAGTGCTGCAATAACTATCCCTGATATTCCGAAATTCAACTTTTCGATTAATGGCGATAATGCCTTCGAATTTCACATACCTGTAACAAAGGATCATCTTGACTTTTATGGAAAAATAAAGTCACCTCAGTTCAATAATGACCTTGGAGTAAAATTATCCTATAAAACTCTTTCAGTTGTTTCAGAATGGCAGTTTGACATTATGCTGAATGAGTTTGGCAGCATTGACAATATATTAATATTAAGACCCTTAGAAAACTCTATCAAATGGAGTGCATGGAAATTTAATTTCGGGGCAGGTTTTCAATTTTATTCATGGGGATGTGCAGATAAGATAAATCCTACAGACAACTTAAATCCCCGTGATTTTACAAAAGGTTTGGATTCCGAAAAACTCTCATTGTTATCTTTCTATACCGGTTTTTTCCCTTTTGGCTTCATGTCTATCGAAGCGGTTTATGTTCCGTTTGAACAGAGCGACATTTTTCCGGTTAACTGGGCAGGTAAAATACCAAAGGAATTTTTTTATGAACAAACAATAATATCGTCCCCTTCTCCGCTTATTTATGATGTTATTAAACTGAAAAGCAACAGACAACAAAACAAATTAAATTTTGATCCATCCTCATTTCTTCTTGGAGGAAAAATTAATTTCAATACAAAGATAGCCGACTTTTCATTCAGTTATCTGTATGACTTCGATCCATATTATACCCCTTTTATTAAAGTTAAAAAATATCAAATTATGTTTGGTGCAATTCCTACTGGAAATTATTCCTTTAAAGTCAACTCTGTAGAATTAATCAGAAAAAGACTTCACAGGTTTGGAGCTGATTTCAAGACTACTGTTGACAGGTTCGGCTTATGGGTTGAACTCTGCTACACAATGACCGAAGACTATTCAATGGTGCTTGACAGCATCAGGAATCATAATTTAAGCTTTGCAGCAGGTTTTGATTTCAACTACGGACCGAATAAAGATTTTTATTTCAATATGCAGATGATGGGAGAATACAATCCTCTTTTTGATAAAAACTTTTATAAGGATTACGAAGACGGGCTGCCTGATTCCGATGAGATAGACAATAAGGATTATATGAAACGATATTATTACAGAGCCATTACAAATGATATAGGAACAGTGAGAAGCGGCGCTACACTCGGCTTATCAATTAATTTTAAATGGCCCGTCCTAAATTCCCTTCTGACTCCGTCTATAAGCGCAGTTTATGCAGTGCCTGTTGACTATGACTGGCAGCACGATGCAAGATACGGCAGCATGTTTTTAAATCCCGAGCTTGACATTATGCCCATTGATTCTTTACATATAAAGATAGGGGCTCATCTCTTTTTTGCATGGCACAAACTGGAGGATGAAGAGATCGACATAGACTATAATGATGAAATAGGGTCATTCAACTATCATAACAACATTTATCTTTTGGTAAATTACAAATGGTCATTCAACTGGGAAAGATGATAAATCCTTTAAATAAAACCAATTTATAAGGATATATCTTAAAAATTTGAAACAGAATGACAAACAAACATACTTAATTTTCAATATTCACCTTTGATCTGCAATATCCTTATATGTTACGGATTTATGATGATATCTCGGATTTATTTCAGTATATGACTTAACTAGAAAATTTGATTTGATCTGTATGGAGTTTACCGGGCAGAAATTAATACATGCAAAGCAGGCAAAACATTTGATGCCTTTATCCCATAAAGGTCTGCCGTTTTTGATTACAATCTTTTTATTTAAACAAACCTTTTCACATATACCGCATCCGCTGCACTTATCATCTGCATAAAACTCCATAATTTTCTGGTACATATAATCATGCAAATTATAATTGATTTTTCTCGAAAGCAAAAAATTTATGACTTTAACAAACCATGGCAGTTTACAAGTGATGTCATCATCCTTTTTAATATATTCTTTTTTATCAATAATATGCCCGGATATTACATCAAGCTTCTTTTGAAGTTCCAGCTCCATGTGGTTCTTTTTTTCATCGGTTATTATTCCCGAATGAATATCTTTCCCTACAGGAGTGTTCCATGGCAAATTAATATTAATTTGAGCATTAATCTTTTTATTCTGCTTTTTTATAATCATATTCATAAAATCAAATGCATCTGAAGGGGAACCTCCTCTGGTACAAACAGCAAAAATATAACTTGCACCAGTTAAATCAGCCTTATTTAAAAAAATATTTAAAGGTATGGGTATGGTAAGACAAAAATTAGGGAAAACAAAACCAACAACTTCAGCCTCTGTTAAAATGATATTATTCTTTAAAGATTTTACAATCGGTTTCAATATTGATCCCGGAATTCTTTTTTGCAACTGCTTTGCCGCATACATGGAATTACCTGTTCCTGAAAAATAATATATTTCGGTTTTCATAATTACACCACAAACTGCTTATAATTTAATTCAATTTGTCTGATCAGCATATTTCCACCAGTAAATTGTACCAAATAATCCCAAAATGCTTGTTAATGCCAATATTAAATAACTTTGCCAATTCAATATGGATTGAGTACCTATAATTTTACTGTAAATCGCAGGAATTGCCCATGGAAAATAAGTTCCGTATCCTAAAGCACCAATTATCTGGGCTAAAACAACAGATAACACTACAAATCCCAGAGGAGCAAGATAGCCTTTGCCTGCACTTGCAATAAAAGCAACAGGTGTGCATAGAAGAATGACTAAAAAAGATGTTATTGAAAAGTGATAAAGTGAAACAAAAAACAACCTGCCTGACCAGCCGGGCAGATGCAGAATAAAACCAGTAATAATTCCCAGGAGTAAAATTTCAATGCAGAGAAAAATACTCCATCCCAGAACTGCAATAAATTTTGATATAACTATTAAAGACCTGGAAACCGGCAGAACAAATAAGTCTTTTGCTGTTCTGTCAGAGTATTCCCTTCCGAAAACCCAGCTTGCGGCAAATCCGAATACAATTACCCCTCCTACTCCAATGACCTGAGTGAGTAAATTTAAAAAAGACTGCCAATCAGGTGAAAAACCGGTAAAAGCTGCCTTAGACTGAAGAAGACTGTTGCTTTCAGTTAATGATGCGCTCCTCAGGACAACTACAAAAAGAGAACCCATAATAGGGCCGAGGGACAATGCAGCGGCAGTTGCGATCAGTACTTTTGATCTGATTATTTTTAAATATTCCGCATATAAGGATGCTCTAAATTTATTCATAATTGTTTTCCTTTTGTCTTATTACACGCAAAAAGTAGCTCTCCAGATCCTCTTCTTCGATAAAAAGAGATTGAGGAGGAACAGCCAGAGCAACTAATTTCGTTGCAATAACTTCCGGGGAATTTAAAGATTCTTCGTCTGTCATTTCCAAATAATTATCCTTTTTATTCATATGAGGATTATAGCCTTTCTTTTTTAATAATTTACAGGCAGAAATATTATCCCTTGTGCGTATTAACAGACGCTTTTTTACAAGATTATCAAGTTCGTTTGAATTAATTTCCTGTATTAGTTCCCCTTTATGTATAATGCCGATACGGTCTGCAATTTTCGATATTTCACCGAGAATATGACTGGAAATAAATATTGTAACCGAATGATTTTTAGAAAGATTTTGTAAAAGTTCTCTTGTCTCTACAATACCTTCAGGATCAAGCCCGTTTGACGGTTCATCGAGAATCAATATTTCAGGATCATGCATCATGGCTTTTGCCAGTCCAAGCCGCTGAGAATTCCCCAATGAAAGATGCCCTGCTTTCCTGCCGGAATATTCGGTTAACTTCAGCTTGTCCATAATCAATTTAACTGAATTCTTATCGGATATCCCCTTAAGCCTTCGCATTATATCAAGGTTTTCATACACTGTTAAATCGGGATAGGAATAAGGAACTTCCACAATACAGCCTACACTTTTCCATGTCGCATAATCACCTCTTTTGATTTTTTTACCTGAAATATAAGCACTTCCTTTAGTGGGAGCGATCATCCCTGTAAGTATACGGATAGTCGTTGTCTTTCCAGCTCCATTCAGTCCTAAAAAACCGTAAATTTCTCCCTTATTCACTGTAAGTGAAACATTTTTAACGGCAGTAACCTTTCCGAATTTTTTAGTTAAATCTTCTGTCTCAATGACTTTGTTCATAATCTTCATTTCTCCAAAGTAATAAACACTGAACTATATACCTTCATTCTATAATCCTATTCTTCTCAAGGGAACAATAGATACTCTTTGCTGCTTCGGTTTTTATTCCAAATTGTTCGCCCAACCTTATGATTGCGCCGCCGAATAAATCGCGCTCATCCGATTTTGCTCTGTTTTCATAATCCCTCTGGAATGATGTCTTTGTTTCAAATGGGAATTTAGCCCCTTTCATATATGAATCATTGACTATTGTTTCAGGCAGGGATATATTTTTTTTCAAGGCAATTTGATAAATCTCATTCATAATATCCTCAACATATCCTGACAATTCTTCAGACTCCATTACTTCACCTAAGGTCTTATTATAATTTGCAGTTACCATTCCAAATGATGCTATAAAAATAAATTTGCTCCAGATTTCTTTATATGGATCATCTAACCAGTTATATTTGATTTTTGCCTTTTGTAAAAGTTCAAAAATCTCAGGATCAATATAATCATTATTTGGATCTTTTCCGAAATGAATGGTGCAGGAGCCTCCTCTTTGCGTAACTTTGCCCGGCTTTTCAATATGTGTCCCTACATATACGCAGGAAGGAAAAACAACTCCATTTTTAATAATTGTTCTTATCCTGTCATAGATATCGACTCCGTTTAATAAAGGAAGTATCATAGCCTTATCCTTTATCTTTGATTTTAACTGAGTTAATACATTTTCAAGATCATAGCTTTTTACACAGATCAGACATAAATCAAGCTGAGGAAGTTGTGAAATATTATCATCTGCCGATGTCGGTACACAGATCATCTGTCCTTCATCAGAATCAAGTATCAATCCGTTTTTCTTTATCTCATCCAGATGTATACCTCTTGCAATGAAAAAAATATTTAAATCCTTTTGATCTTTTAAAAGTTGTGTAAGTTTACCCCCAAAGTAGCCTCCAACCCCTCCTGCTCCGATCACGGCAATATTCATAAATCAAATGCTCCCGACTAATTAATGTTATATTGACAAAAATTATATTTAATCAAAAATAATAAAAATCTATTCAAAAGTCAAATTTTATAAAAAATATGATCATGAATATTCATTTTAGTTAATTTTTATTACTCAAAGGATAAAAAAAGTGAATGCTTTAAGTGGAAAAAGTGAATGCTTTTAAGTGAAAAAAGTGTAAGTATGCTTCTTCAATTTTTACTTAATTGCATATATATTGATCCTTCTGAATGTTTCAAAGCAACTGCCGTCAGGCTGTATAGTTTTATCGATCATTTTAGTGACAACATCATTTCTGAATGAACTTTTCAGCTTTTCATCGATCAGTTTTATAAAAGGTACAATTGACGGCTGATCGATCCATTTTATCATCTCATTTTCATTTTTAAAAAATCTGTCAGCATTTTCTTCCCATATTTTAATATCATTGAAATTATGATTATTTATTAGCTTTTGATATTCAGTGATTTCGGGCATAAACCAGGGCCATTCAAATGAATTAAAATAATTTTTATATTTAATGTCTGTTATTGTATTCTTTATTACTTCATAAAAATTGGAACAATTACCATGCCCTGCAAAATTAAATCGAATTACTCCTCCATGTTTTAATGCCTTATAACAGTTGTTTAATAATTTGTTATGATCTTTTATCCAGTGTAATGCCGCATTTGAAAATATAAGATCAAATTTATCTTTATAATCAATGCAGTTGATATCCATTTTTATAAATGATAAATTTTTACATTCTGATTCTTTTGCAGTTTTTATCATCCCTTCTGAAGCATCAATACCGATAACAGAACCTTCAGGGACAAGGTCAGCTATTTTTTTCGTTAATATGCCGTCTCCGCAGCCTAAATCCAGTACTGATTCCGTTCCGATAAATTTTAATTCATTGATTATTTTTGTTCCCCATTCTTTCTGGTGTGATGAAGCTTGTTTATATCTCTTGCCGTCAAACTCATAATTATTCATATTTATCAACTTGAAAAAAAATCATTAAACTCATATTAAATGAATTTCATCAATTATACATTATCTTAATTATTATACAATCATATTTATTTTAAAATAACATTGATAAAAAAAATTATAATTGGATTAATAAAAATAATGTGTATTTTGATTCAAAAATCTTTTAATTAATCTATATAATTACAGGTTTAAAATATAAAATTGAAATATGTTTTTTTCCGGTTGTGCTTTTTGCGCAATAAAAAAGAGCTGTATTAATAAAATATTAAAATTTCTATAAATATTTTAAAATTTCTTGCTTATCTTCCTTATTTTTGATATTTTTTAAGAATCTTAACTTGGGATGGAGGTTTTTGTGAAAAAAGTTATTCCGCTATTTATTTTGATCTTTATTATATCAAAATTGTATTCCGTTGATTATAAAAAGATCGACGACTTTTACACTGAAGGTAAATATACAGACGGGTTATCATACAGTTTGAAAGAGTTTGACAAAAACAAGCCTGATATAGCATTGATCTGGCGCATAAGCAGATTTTACCTGGAGATAGGTGATGAATCAAAGACCAAAAAGGAAAAAATAGACAGTTATACAAAAGGAATGGATTTTGCAGCGCCATATTATGAAAACAACAATGCCGGAGTTTCAGACAAAGCACAGCTTTTTTTCTGGTACACAGCAAACTTTGCATCAAAATCAAAAGCAATCGGCATATTTGAATCTATAAGCACCCTCCCCGAACTGTTTGAGCTTGTTGAAAAAAACATAAAGATCGATCCTGCATTTGCTCCGCCTTACCTTTTAAAAGGAAGGATAGATGTGGAGGTACCGGGTTTTTTAGGGGGCGATGATTTCAGAATGGGCGAAAGTTTTGCACTTGCATTGAAATACAACTCCAATGACCTAAATGTTCTTGTTGATGCTGCCGACGGTTTTGTAAAAAGGAACTGGGATGCTAACAAGAAATTAAAAGAAAAAGAGAAACGACAAAAATCAGACGGAACGCCTGAAAATCTCTCGGACAAAGAATATGCAAAACAGCTTCTTGACAAAGCTGTCAGCTTATATAAAAGTCTTGAAAAACCGACAAAAAGAGAAACCGTTAAGTACAATGAAGGTCTTGAACTATTAAAAAAATTATAAGGAGTAAAAAAATGAAAGTATTATTGAGTAAAAATGAAATATTTGCAAAAGTTAAAAAATTGATTGCCGAAGTTCTCAATATCAATGAAGAAATAATAACAGAGAACAGCAGGATCATAGCGGATCTCGGTGCAGAATCTCTGGACATTGTCACATTATTAATGGAATTTGAAGATGCATTCAACATGAAAATTCCTGATGATGAAGCAGAAGAGCTGTTAACCGTAGCTGATGTAATAGATTATATATTGGTTAAAGTCGAAGATAAGGCGCCTGCTTGAACCGAAGAGTAGTCATAACCGGTACCGGCATCATAAGTTCCATAGGTTTAAATACAAAAGATTTCTGGAATAAATGCCTTTCCGGCAAGTCAAATATACATGAAATACCCGAACATTGGAATAAGTATGCAAATTTCAATACTAAAATTTGGTCACCCCTGCCTGAAATTGATTTCAACAGCCATAATATAAACAGGATCGAACTGAAAAAATCAGATAAAACATCACTTCTGGCATTGTCGACTGTCCAGGAAGCATTAAAAAGTTCAAACTTTGAAATAAAGCAGGAAAATGAAAAAAACAACACATATAAGGTCAAAGGTATTGATTCAGCAAGAGCAGGTGTTTACATCGGTACAGGCATTGGCGGTGTAAGCACGCTCGGCGAATGTTTTGCAAATCAGATGCTCTTTAAAAACCATGAAGAGCTGGATCGTATCATAAAAACAGCCGAAAAAGAAAATTACGATCAAGGTTTTGTTAAGACTTTAATTGATTTAAAGGGGAAAATGATCTTTCCTTTAAGATTCAATCCTTTTGCAGTGTCGATGATAATGGCAAACTCTCCTGCCGCAAATATTGCAATCAAATACAACATAAATGGTGTCAATAATACCTTTTGTGCAGCATGTGCTTCCGGTACAGTTGCAATAGGTAATGCATTTAACTCGATTAAAAACAATCTTCATGACATTGCAATTACAGGCGGTGTTGAGTATTTTTACGATGAGTACGGGGCGCTTTTTTACAGTTTTGATGTTTTAAAGACCCTGGCCCAGAATATTTTTGACAAAGAAAAGGCAAACAGACCCTTTGACAGGGACAGATCTGGTTTTTTGTACAGTGAAGGCGGTTGCGGTATCATCATAATGGAAGATATGGAACACGCTCTAAAAAGAAATGCACCGATTATTGCGGAAGTAATAGGTTATGCCGAAACTTGTGACGGCTATAATATCATGGTGCTTGACGGACAAAATGATAATATTCCAAGAATGATATATACGGCATTGAAAAACAGTGGTATTGAAGCTGATAAAATCGACTATATAAATACTCACGGAACCGGAACACTGGTTAATGACCAGATCGAATCAAGGGTAATAGAAAATATTTTCGGTAAAAGACCTCTTATCAACTCTACTAAATCAATCCTGGGTCATACTTTGGGTGCATCCGGAGCAATTGAAACTGTTGTAACTGCCTTAAGTATAAAAAATAAAACAACTCATATTTCCAAAAATCTTGACAATCCTATAAGAGACTTGAACTTTGTACTAAAGAGTGGAAATTTTGAGATCAAATATGCATTAACTCAATCCTTTGGCTTCGGAGGACATAATGCCTGTCTTGTTTTAAAAGAGTATAATTGAACTCCAATTTCGTCAGTCCTTATTAGAACATCAAAACAGATAAAAAAATTTAATAAATCATACAATGATCTATCTATTTATACCCTATTAAAAGAATTCTTGCTGGATTCACTCTGTTAACTTCGACACTCTCATCATCAATCAAAGCTTCAAGTTCTTTTTGAGTAAAGCCTTTTCTTATCGACAGTCTTCCGTCATAAAAAGCAAAACTGTTATGATAGAATACTCCTGTAAATAATGTATAACCAAGATATGCAAGATTTGAGCGCCTGATGTCATTTATTAAAAATAAAATATTTGTTTTCTTTTTAATAAGCCTTATCATTTTTAAAATTTCTTCATCCTTTAAATGATGAAGAAAGTGATTGGCAAAAATAAAATCATAGTTTTGCAATTTATCAAGACTGAATGCAGATTCATTGATAATACTAATTGCTTCATATTTTTTACATCTGTTTTGCGCATAATTAATAATTGCAGGGTCATTATCAAGACAGCTGATTTTGATCTTATAATTTTTCTTTTTGCAGTAGTTTAAAAGCCATATCACTACATCACAGCCTCCTGCCCCGATATCCAGAAAAGTATATTCCTTAAGAGGATTGGATCTTATTGTTGATAAAATATATCTTTTTATCAACTCCCTGCTCTTTGTGAATAAATAATTAAGCATTGCAAACTGTTTAACTGTATTAATAAGCTTTTTCTTATCGCAGTCAGGTAAATCCATCATTTCAGGGATAAAGCTTCTTTTTTTTAAGTCAGGGAATAAAAAATCAAACATTCTTTTTTATATTTTTTCCAAAAGTCCGCTTTCAACCGTTAATCCCGGTCCGAAAGCTATTGCAAAGATTTTACCTTTTATTGACTCATTAATTATCCTGTCAAGAACAAACATAATCGTTGACGAGCTCATGTTGCCGTATTCCCATAATACATCATAGGAATATTTTAGATCTAATCTGTTTAAGTTCAATGTCTTTTCAAGCTTTTCTAAAATCGCTTTACCGCCAGGATGAATAGCCCAGATGTCTATCTCTTCTCTTTTATATCCGGCTTTTTTTAAAAGGATACCAAGTATTTTCATGATATTTGCATCAATCAATTTCGGAACATAATATGACAGTTTCATGTCAAAGCCGTACAAACCGATCTTCCATGCCATATCATCTTCACTGTCTGCAATATAATGAGAAGTAAATGAATGAAGCACCAGTTTTTCACCTTTGGAGTCATTTTGATCTGCAGATATCAATGCAGCAGAAATTCCATCGGAAAATATGGCATTTGCAACGACTATGTCAGGTTCAAATTTCTGCTGAAAATGAAGTGAACAAAGCTCAACATTTACCATTAATACTCTTGCATTGTCATCCGCAAGACAAATCTGTCTTGCCAATTTCATTCCTGTAAATGCCGCATAGCATCCCATAAAACCGATATGAAATCTGTCAATATCAGGCGATAGGTTCAATTTTTTTAAAATGTAAAAATCAAAACCCGGTGCTGAAAATCCTGTACAGCTTATTGTAATAATATGCGTAATCTTATTTTTTAATCCTCTGGGAAGTTCCTTTAAAAGCTTGTTTACCGCTTTTAATGACAATCTGTTTGATTCTTTAATATAAAGATCATTCCTCTGCATTGTGCTTGGTTCAGGAAGCATTTTCTTGTTTTTTGGATAAAAAGTATAATCTTCGGGTTCTTTACCGTAATCATTTATCACAGTGTGCCTTTTATTAATAGCTGATCCTGTATAAACCTTTGTTAAGAAATTTCTTTTTTTTTCTGTGTCACCCAGCAATTCAAGCAGAAAATTCAATCCGAATTCCTGTGTATAAAAATGTTCAGGTACACAGGTAGAAATTTTATGGAGATAAATTTTTTTTTCTTTCATTTTCACCTTTTCTTGACATTTTAATTATTTAATTGTTAATATATAGCATATAAAAAAATATTTAAAAACATTTATTACATTTTTTATTTATGAGTATAAAATTAAAGCATAGTGATATTGTAAGTGCTGCCAGTAAAAGAGAATTCAATAAAAAACTTTTTGATGTTGTAGCGCCAAAATATAATATAGCGACGATAGTTCTATCTTTCGGATTTGATAAACTCTGGAAAAAGAAATTACTTAAAAATCTCCCTGACACTGAAGCCCCGGTCTGCCTGGATATTGCATGCGGAACAGGTGACATCTCAAATATGCTTTATGAAAAATATAAAGGTGCAAAAATCAATGCAATCGATCTGAATAATAATATGCTCAAAATCGCAAAAATGAAAAACGGGAATATCAATTATATCCTCTCTGATATGAACAAGATCGATTTTGAAAACGAGATGTTTGATATAGTGTCAGGCGGCTATGCATTGAGAAATGCTCCTGATTTAAAAACCGCATTAACAGAAATTTACAGGGTAATGAAATACGGAAGCTCTGCAGCATTTCTTGATTTTAATAAAACAGCAAATAAATTTTTTCAAAAAATTGAAATGTTTATCTTAAGGCAATGGGGCAACCTGTGGGGAATAATACTGCATAAAAATCCAGATATTTACGGGTATATCGCAGAGAGCCTAAAAAACTATCCCGACAAAAAAGAACTTGTTGATATTTTAAAAAAAACAGGCTTTAAAAATATAAAGTTTATTTCATTGTTTTTCGGATTCACTTCAATTGTATTATTCAAAAAGTGATCTGTTCTTTTTTTTCACCTTTTCAAATGTTCCGTATGGTATGGTGAGCATCGAAAAATACATTGGCACCATTTTTTTAAAAAACTTCAACAAATATATGACCATGAAATTCCTTATTGCAGATAAAACTGCTCCTTTCATTGTTCCGATCCTCATTGACAACCAGGCTCTTTTTATGGCGGTTTTTGCAGCCTTTTGCCTGTATTTTTTATAGAGTTCAAAATAATTTTTTTTATTGGTCTTAAGAATGAGTTTTTTGATAACAGCGGCTGCAAACTCCGCGTCTGCAAAACCTGTGTTCATCCCCTGCCCCCCAATCGGAGACATGATATGCGCAGAATCTCCGCAAAAAATAACACGCTTGTGATAATATTCAGTATTTATATAATGCTGAACACCAAATGGATTCTGGCTCAATTTGACAGAATCTTTCAAATCAACACCAGCACGATCAAGCACTCTGTTTTCTAAAAAATTCAAAGGTGGATCTTTCAGATATTTAGGAGTATCTACAATCCATCTCCTTTTACCTGCCGGCAGAGGAAATGATTCTACCGGACCTTTTTGGGTAAAAAAAAGATGGGCATCATCCCCGAAATCCGTTTGATCTTTAAAATCAGCCATTAAAAATGTATCATGATATTTGGCTCCTTTAAACGGTATTTTTAATACTTCTCTTATTGTACTTTTACCTCCATCGCATGCACATACAAATTCTGCCTTAAAATGTGAAGTTATATTTTTATAATCCTTTATACCCACTTCTACTCCATCATTTGATATATTAATATCATTTACTTCATATTCCCTTAATAGAGTAATATTATCAAACTTACCGAGATTATTTTCCAGAAGTATCTCTGTAATGACCTGGGGTATCGATAAAATAAACTTATAATCGGATTTTATTGAGTTAAATGTCACTGTACCTAAAACTTTCTTTGTACCATGGACAATTACACTGTTGACCCTTACCCCATTATCTATAAACACATCAACCAGATTTAATTTCTTTAATAAATTTAGTGAAGGCGGAGTAATGCCTATTGCTTTGGAATTCTGATCGGGTTTTTCCTTTTTTTCGACTATTAATATTTTCAGCTTGCTGTCAGAGAGTAAATTGGCAAGCATTAACCCAATAGGTCCTGCACCGATAATAATTAAATCATACATGATAATTTTCCCTTAAAAATAAAAGTGTAATTTATTTTAAGGTATTTTTCAAGAAAATAGTGATTTTTTTTATATATGTAACATTTTTAAATATTATCATTTTTCCTGACTATAAATATGATTTTAACCTTAAAATAATATTAAATTTATATATATTATATTGATAATTTATTTATAATTTTTTAATATAGAATATAAATAGTACTTAAAGGCGAAAAATGTATTATTGCGGCATTGATTTAGGCGGCACAAAAGTATATTCCATAATAATTGATCATTATGGCAATATTATAGGCTCTCATAAAGTCAAAACAAAATATAAAAGCGATTTCAATAAAATTTTTAAAAGAATAATTTTGTGCTATAATGAGCTGATTGAAAAATTAAATATAACTGAAAAAGAGATTAAAGCAATTGGCTTAGGTGTGCCTTCAAGCGTTAAAATAAAAACAGGTGTTTTGATTCATGCTCCAAATTTAGATATTAAAAACATAAATATTGCTGAAAAACTAATAAAGCAATTTAATAAACCCGTTTATGTTGATAATGACGGTAATTTAGGTCTATACGGTGAGCATTATTACGGTAAGGCAAAATCATATAAAAGTATTTACGGTATTTTTGTCGGTACAGGTATAGGCGGAGCATATTTATACAATAATGAAATCATAAGAGGTAAAAACTATACAGCAGGTGAAATCGGACATGTTATCGTTGAAATAAACGGGCCTAAATGCGGCTGCGGAAGAAAAGGCTGTTTTGAAGCTATTGCCGGAAAAGTCGGGATCATAAATTATATGAAAAAGCTGATCAAGAAAAATAAAATTAATACATCGCTTGATAAATATGAACCTGACTGGAAAAATAATATCGGCTCCTCAATATTAAGCGAGTTGTATCATAAAAATGACGAGGCTGTAGTTAAAGCTCTAAACAGGTCAGGCAAAGTGATCGGAATTGTATGTGCAAATATTATTAATTTGATCGGAGTTGATGCCATTTTGCTGGGAGGCGGTTTAATGAATGACATGGCAAAAGATTTACTTCCTGTAATCAAAAAATTTATGATAAAATATTCTATCGGGGACGGAGCTAAAAATGTCAAATTATTATTATCAGAATTAAAAGACAATGCTGTCGCTTATGGTGCCGCTAAGTTTATTTCAGTAAATGAAAATAACAAATATCTGATATATTAAAATTTATTTGTTAAAGGAGAACTAAATTGCAAAAGACAGTTATCAGCGTTATTGACATCGGTTCAAGTTCTATCAAAATGAACATATACGAATTGTTCGAAGATCATTATACAATACTTGAAAGTTTAAGACAGCATGTCAGATTAGGCAATGACAGTTTTTATCAGGGAAAAATTTCAAGAAAAACAATCA
The DNA here is from genome assembly GCA_016935915.1 of Spirochaetota bacterium. Classification (GTDB taxonomy): domain Bacteria; phylum Spirochaetota; class GWE2-31-10; order GWE2-31-10; family JAFGQB01; genus JAFGQB01. The sequence continues at coordinate 3,719 of JAFGQB010000142.1, read as the reverse complement.
ATGAATGCATCATTATTTTAAATAGATATAAGAAACTTTGTAAAGATTATAACACAAAATATATTAAAACCGTTGCCACCACTGCAGTAAGAGAAGCAGTCAATGTTGATGTTTTTATAGACAGCATTTTCAGGCATACTGATCTGGAAATCGAATTATTAGGAGTTCAAAAAGAATCGGAATATATTTACAACGCCATAATGAATATTATATACAAAAAAAAGATAAATTATAACAATGAAAACTGGGCAATAGTTGAAATCGGAGCAGGCAATGTAGAAATAACTCTTTTGGATGGCGACTGCATTTTATATTCAAGATCTCTTCCTCTTGGTATTTTAAAGATCATGCAAATTTACAAAAAAATGTTTGAATATTCCGAAGAAAACCTTTTAAATTTTTATACAATTTTGATCACCAATGAATTAAAAAATTTTAAAAGGAATATGCCATTGATTAAAATCAACAAGTTATATGCTGTCGGAACGGAATTAAGCCTTCTTCCTTCAATAATAAAATCATCTGGTGCAGAATTGCCGTTAATAACAAAACTGAATTTCAAAAAATTTTTTTTAAAAATCAAAGATTGCACAGAAGAGCAGCTGTTTCATAAGATCAAAATGCCGCATGATTTAACAGAATCATTTATTCCCGCACTTCACTTATTTAACAAAATATTGGATTTTTTTAAGTGTGATAATTTTATTATCCCAAAAATATCTTTAACAGACGGTATAATTAATTATGTATATTATGTTCAGGAAGAAAAGGATTATTTCAAAAAGCTTGAAAAACAATTAAAGATCAATGCAATTAATATTGGTAAATCATTAAAATTCGATGAAAAGCATGCAGTTAAAGTAACAGATATTGCTGTTAAGCTTTTCAATGAAACAAAAGAAATACACAGACTGGGAGAGCTGGAAAAATGTTATTTAATTGTTGCATCACTACTCCATGACATAGGTTCATCGATTTCATACAGATCGCATCATAAACATTCTCTCTATATTATAAAAGCTTTAAACTTTTTTTCATTAAACACCAATCAGATAAATATTATAGCCAATATCGCACGCTATCATAGAAAATCATCTCCAAAAAATTCTCATGCTGACTATACACAATTGTCGCTTTATGACAGAATGATCGTATTAAAATTATCAAGTATATTAAGAATAGCAGACAGTCTGGACAATACTCATCTTCAACAGATAGATGATATAAAAATAGAAATAGAGGGAACTAATTTATTAATTATTGCAAATGTAAAAGACAACTATCTTTCAGAATTTTTTTCCTTTGAATATAAAAAAGAATTATTTGAGGATATTTTCGGTTATCATCTCAATATCAAAAAAGTCATTAAATAATAAGGATTAATTTTAAGATGAAAATTAAAAACTTTTATAACAGAGAATTAAGCTGGATTGATTTTAATTATAGAGTCCTTGAAGAAGCGCTTGATGAAAAACAGCCCCTTCTTGAAAAAATAAAATTTTTATCTATCTTTTCAAGTAATCTTGATGAATTTATAATGGTTAGAATAGCACGAATTTTAAAAAGTTCAGAAAATTATTATTCAGTAAACGATAAAAAAAGCATATCAAAAAAAGAACTTTTAAAATTAATTAAAAATACAATAAGTTCGCATATAGAAATGCAATATAAATGTTTTAATAATGAAATACTGCCCAAATTAGAAAAATCAGGTATTGTTTTCTATAATAAAGAGACTGTTCCAAAGATATACATGAATTTCTTAAAGGATTATTTCATTAAAAAATTGTTTTTAATAATTACCCCAATGGCCATTGATCAGTCAAGACCTTTTCCTTCATTGCTAAGTAAAAGCCTCAATATACTTGTAAAATTAAAAGAAGCAAAAAAGGAAGACCCATTATATGCTGTAATACCAATACCTTCTATTGACAGATTTATTCAACTGCCTGATAAAGTAAATACTAAATTTATCTACATTGGAGATGTGATTAAACTTTTTATGCAGGAAGCCTTTAAAGGTTATCTGGTTATAGATTCATGTTCATTTAGAATAACACGTGATGCAGAACTGACAATTGATGAAGAAGACACTGCTGACATATTATCGGCAATTGAGGATCAGTTAAAACAGAGAGCTAAAGGAAATATTTTACGTCTGGAAATTGAAAAAAAAGCAAATAAAGAATTAATTAATTATCTGAATGAAAAGATAGATTATTTAAATGATTATATCTTTCTCATTGATGGACCTTTAGATCTTGCCTCTTTTTTTACTATTTCTAATTTAAAAGGTTATGAAAATTTAAAGAATGAACCTTTGGAACCAGTCATACCTAAATGGTTTCAGAATAAAAAATCAAATATTTTTGAAATAATAAAGGAAAAAGACAGACTTTTACACCTTCCATTTGAATCATTTGAGCCGGTAGTGAAATTCATACAGGAAGCAAGCTTTGACCCTAAAGTTCTGGCAATTAAAATGACACTCTACAGAACATCAGGTGACTCTCCGATAGTTAAAGCATTAAAAAATGCAGTTGAAAATAGAAAACAGGTCACTGTTCTGGTTGAACTTAAAGCAAAATTTGATGAAGAAAGAAATATAACATGGGCAAAAATACTAGAAGAAGCCGGATGTCATGTTGTATATGGTCTGGTTGGTTTAAAAATTCATTGTAAAATGACATTAGTTGTAAGAGATGAAGAAAACGGAATAAGGCAGTATGTTCATTTATCTACTGGTAACTATAATGATAATACGGCAAAAATATATACAGATATAGGACTATTTACCGCAAAGCAGTCTTTCGGCAGAGATGTTTCAGCGATTTTTAACCTGCTTACTGGATACTCTGAGCCTCCAAGATGGAACAAACTTGTATGTGCTCCCCTGGATTTAAGAATATTTTATATAGAAAGAATTGAAATAGAGATAAAAAATGTTAAAAACGGAGGTAAAGGAAAAATAATAGCAAAACTCAATTCAATAATAGATCATAAAATTATTGACAGCTTATATAAAGCATCAAATGCAGGAGTAGAAATCATATTAATAGTAAGAGGAATGTGCAGTCTTATACCGGAATTAAAAGGAGTGAGTGAAAATATAAAAGTAATCAGTATTGTTGACAGATTCTTAGAACATTCAAGAATTTATTATTTTTATAATGCCGGTGAAGAGGATATATATTTAGCAAGTGCAGACTGGATGGAAAGAAATCTTGATTCCAGAGTAGAAACATTATTTCCAATTGAAGATGCAGAACTGAAAAATGAATTGATTTTATATTTGAAATATCTATTAAACGACAATCAAAAAAGCAGGATTTTAAATAATGATTGCACTTACGAAAAAATAAAAATGAAAGGAAATGCAAAAAAAGTTCAGGCTCAAATTGATTATTATAAATATATATTTGAAAAAAATAAAATAAGGAGTGATAATAACCACTCCTTATTTATCCCGGAAATGAATCCTGAAGAAGAAAAAATATAATAATTAATAATTAATCATCATCATCATTATAAAACTCATCATCAAAATCCTGATCATCATCATCTTCTAAATCACCTTCATCCAAATCATCTTCAAATTCTTCATCTTCATCATAATCAAAATCATCCTCAAATTCTTCATCTTCAAAGTCATAATCTTCATAATCATCGTCATAATCTTCTTCATAATCCTCATCGAAGTCTTCTTCTTCTTCTTCTTC
>JAFGQB010000141.1 GCA_016935915.1 Spirochaetota bacterium | reverse complement strand
TCTTTTGATCATATTCTTGATTTAGTAGTTAAGCAATTTATAGAGATTTTTGCATTCGGTGCCATTTTTATATTTGCTTCACTTGTTAAAATTGACTTTTTTTCAAACACAAAACTTCTATTAATGTTAAAACCCTTATATGCCGTAATAACTGCATCATTGTTAATTATAATCATTTATTTTATAGTCTTATATATATTTTTCAAAAAAAAGGCATTTAATTATCTTATGTCAATTTTAGGTTCAGGATTTATTTCATTTGCAACGGGAAATTCAGCAGCTTCAATAATTCCTGTTTCCGAACATTTAAAAAACAATTCTGGAGTAAATAAAAATTTAAGTGACACTTTAACTCCTATAGGAATGATTATTAATAAATCAGGTACTGTGATTGTATCAACAATCACTTTATTGTCACTTATATTAATATTAACTCCTGACAGATTAACTATAAATCTTCAACTTTTACTTATGCTGTTTATATTCTTATTTTCATTTATACAGGATGGAGCTAACAGCAATGCTTTTTTAATCATTGTAATTTCAATATTAAAAATTAATTTTTTGCATCTTGAAGAGGACAGTTATCTTTTATTTTATGCTTCTATACCATTATTTTCAAGAATTGCTGTTTATTTAGATTCATTAAGCACTTCTATTTTTATTATACTGACTGCAAAATTTACCAATAATTTAGAAGAAGTAAAATATATTGATTATATTTAAATTTATTTTATATGTTTAAAGAAAAAAAAATTCAAATAAGTAATAAACTGGAAATAAGCTATCTGGATAATGAATTAAATGATAAAAAAAATTTAGTTTTTGTCCATGGATGGGGTGCAGATAAATTCAATCTAAAAGCAATATATGACAATTTAAAATATGAATTCAGAATTTTAAGCATTGATCTACCAGGATTTGGATCCAGTTCAACACCTTATGAAATTGCCGGTTCCGAAGATTATGCAGAATATTTATATGAATTTTTAAATAGATTAAATTTTAAAAATATAAATTATATAGGTCATTCCTTTGGCGGAAAAATAGGCATAATCTTAGCTGGCAAATATGAAAACTTAATATCAAGGCTTGTTTTAATTGACAGTGCAGGTATCAGATCAAAAAGAGGAATCAATTGGCATTTAAAAATTTATACCTTTAAATTTTTAAAAATTATATTTTCAAAAATTTTTAAATCTGAAAAAAAAATTGAAAAACTCAAGGATTTGTTCGGGTCCAATGATTATAAAAATGCCGGAAAACTAAAAAATATCCTTGTGAAAGTTACTCAGGAAGATTTTACTTTTTTACTTGATAAAATAAAATGCCCAGTTTTTTTATATTGGGGAGAAAAAGACAGATACACTCCCCTATGGATGGCAAAAAAGATGAACAAACTAATAAAAGATTCGGCATTGTATATAGTCAAAAAAGCCGACCATTTTCCTTTTTTAAAAGATAATAACATTATAGCAATTATAAAATCTTTTGCTGTTTGACTCAAAGGAGTAATTTTGGAAACAATTATATTTCTTATAATACTTTTTACTCTGACTTTTTTAAAATTATTAATCCAAGGATTATATTTAATACACAGACTTCAACAGTTAGGATATTATAATTTAAAATTCATAGAATGGCTACAAGGTTCTCAATATAGAGAATTGCTTCTTTGGAATATTTTTGAGCTTTTATTCCCATTATTTATTATTTTTACTTTATTAAAAATTAATGAATTAACCCTTTATAAATATTTAACTTCTTTCATAATGATATTGACTTTTATATGGAAAATAATTCACCCTTTTTTTAAAAAATGGATAACTTTTAAGGCAAAGGTTCCGTTGGTATTTACAGCAAGAATAAAAAGATTATTTATTACATTTATTTTTGTCATTACATTTGTTTTAATATTTGTTTTTTTATTTGCCACTACTCCTTTTTATGAATTTAATCTCCAGACAAGGAACTTTTTCAAATTAAATGCTTTTATCCTTTTTTTAAGTGTCATTACTCCTATATTTATATTAAGTGCCAACTTAATCAATCTGCCTTTAGAAAAACTAATTCATTTTATTTATTTTACCAGAGCTAAAAATAAAGTTAAAAGATCACATTCCACAAATATTGCTATAACAGGAAGTTACGGTAAAACATCCACTAAATTTTTTCTGTCAACAATTTTAAGTGAAAAATATAAGACTTTAAATACTCCTGGTTCATTTAATACTTTAATGGGTATCAGCAAGATCGTTAATTCAAATCATTTAAACAAATACAAATATTTCATTGTAGAAATGGGAGCTGATAGAAAAGGAGATATAAATAAATTATGTAAACTGGTTAAACCTGACTATGGTATAATAACATCCATTGATATACAGCATTTGGAAACTTTCATTACTATTGAAAACATTATAAATACAAAGTTATCTCTATTCTTAAACTTAAGCAAAAAAGGTTTTGGAATTTATAATTATGATTCTGAATTATTAAGGGATAACATAAAAAAAATAAAAACAAATCAAAAATTATATTCTTACAGTATGGAAGAAATGAATAAAAATGAAGTAGATATTTATGCTGTAAATATCAAGCATACAAGGGATGGACTTGATTTTGTCGCTTATTTTAAAAATAAAAATTACATAAATATTAAAGCAAACCTCCTTGGCAGACATAATGTGTCAAACCTCCTGCCCTGTATACTGCTTGCTAAAAATTTGGGGTTGAGTAATGAAGAAATAAAAAAAGGAATCGGCAAAATATTACCTGTCGAGCATAGACTGCAGAAAATAGAATCATCAAGCGGAATATTAGTTCTTGATGATGCATTTAATGCAAATTTGAAAGGTGCTTATGAAGCATTAAGAGTCTTAAATGAGATAAGCGGTAAGAAAAAAATTATTGTAACACCCGGATTAATTGGATTGGGGGAAAAAGAGAAAGAAATAAATAAAATTTTCGGAAATTATATAGCTGATTTCTCCACCATTGCAATTTTAATCGGGAAAAAAAGAACAAAAAGTATTTATGAAGGTATAATAGAAAAAAATTTCAACAAAAAAAATATTATCATAGTAAATTCATTAAATGAGTCAAAAAACATATTAAAAAATATTGTTGAAAAAGATGATATAATTTTATTTGAAAACGATCTGCCTGATGCATTTAATGAATAATTTATGTCAGTAATTTAATACGCGTAAAAATATAGTCAAGGTTTTCACTGTTTAATTCTATTCTATAATAATCAGAGCCTGATAATTTTTTTATTTTATTTTTATGATAATTAATATATTTTTTGTTTTTGTTTTTATCAAACCAGTGAACCAGATAAATAAATTCATCAGATATTTCAATTGAAGTTATCCCTCTTTTTCCAATACAACAACCCGAATTGAATAAACACGGCAGTAAAAGGTTTTCTTTGGTATATAAGCTCGGTTTTATTTCCTTTTTAATTTCATCTTTTGAAAATGAAACCAATTCATTTTTATATTCTATTATATCTTTTTCTATTTTCTTTTTTTGCTTTTCTGTGGCATTTACATATTTTCTGCAGCATTCTTCGATTTTAAATCTGACAAAATCATATTTTGATAAAGATTCAAATAAAGGTCTGTGTGTATGCCCTATTATAGAAATTATTTCATTTTTCCTTGAATAATCATGAATTTTCTCTTCAAGAATAATTTTCTTTTTGTTGTCCATAGATAATGTATAATTTTTTATTCCGAAAGGATTCGCTATATATTTTAATACAAAACTAACTAAAAAATTAAACTTTTCAAAAATATAAAGGATTTGATGCCCATGAAAAACCAATATTTTATTTCCATTATAATCCAATTTAATGCTTTCATATAAATTATATTCAGTCTGAATATCTTTTCTTAATCTTAACTCAAAATCATGATTTCCAAAAATTTTATATAATTTTTTATTTTGATTAAATTTATCAAACAGCTGATAAATACTATGCCATCTTTTCTTGATCTTTTGATAAGTTGTTCTTAAGAGCTCTTCAATATCACCGTTTAATATCAGAGTATAATTTTTTTTTAAATAATAATTTTTTAATACATGATGAAAAAGATCAGAATTCTTCTTAAAATCATCATTTCTTTTGCCGTTTCCTAAATGCATATCACTGAATATTACAATTTTATCATCTTTTTTTATCTGTATTTCAACTGATTTTTTATTAATTGAATTTAGTTTTCTTAAATATATCTTGTTGTTCAATTTTAGTATGTCAGGGGCTGCCAAATAAATAATAATTTTATATTTCTGTTTTTTTTTAGACTGAGCTAAAAAAAAATATAATAAATATATTTTCAGGCAACCCATTTCCTCCATTTAATCAATCTATTATATCTATTAATACTGAACTTCCAGCTTTTACATAATTTCTCTCTTTTACTCTGATCTTATATTTTGATTTTATTTTTAAAAAAAG
>JAFGQB010000140.1 GCA_016935915.1 Spirochaetota bacterium | reverse complement strand
TAAAACAACATAGGTAAACATAATACTTTAAATAATATATCAGTAATCATCCCAGTATTGAACATAGGTTTTAGGCATATAATTTTTTACTCTTTTACCTAAAACTCCGTTGATCAGGAAAAACCAGAATATTATCGATAAAAGCTGAACATAGATAAAAATACTCAGTATATATAATAAAAAAAGTGAAACCAAAAAAACAATTATTATTAAAATAATTACTCTGGGCACTACCCTGTCTGCCAGCATTAAATTTATAAAAATTATCAATGGCAGAATTAAAATGATCAGTTCATAATTATAAAGATACGGGCTTGCAAGTACAAATGAAAGAGTAAAAATAAACCAAAAAGAGTTCCTGCTGAAATCCTTATTGTGATTAAATGTATAAATAATAGGCGCTAAAATAGATGCTAAACCTGTCAAAGTAAAAATATACTCTATTGTGATCAAAAATTTGGGAAGCAGTTTCATCGGATAAAAATATATCTTGGAAGTATTCTGTTTGATAAGATACATAGTGTCCTGATAAAATATTTTATTTATTGCATCTGTTACTATCTTAAACCAGTCTAACCATAAAGTAAAACCGTTGAAAAAAAATATTGTTGTAATAATCAAGAAAGCCCCAAGCATCAGCCCGATAAAAAGCCTTCCCTTAAACGACAGAAATAAAATTATAAATATCAGGATAAAAAAGCTCGGTTTTAAGACAAATAAGGATAAAACAATGCCTGAAAAAAAATTTTTTTCCTTTTTGGCAAGATAAAATGACGCTATAAGCACAAAGACCCATAAAACAGAGATATTACCTGCTATCAGAACAAATAAAAAGGGTGGAAACAGCAGCGAAAGTAAAATTATAAGATATCTGAATTTATGCAGTCTTTTAAAATATGATATTATTAGATTAATAGAAAAAATATACAGCAATAAATTAAATACAGAATACACTATAAAGCTTATTTTGACTGGCAATAAACTTAACAGAAAATAAAGATAATAGATCATCGGTGGATAAATAGGCTTTATATCATTTTTGTCAATAATCTCCAGATATGTATGATCATAATTTTCTTTATAATAATTTTTATTTAAGACCACCTTTTTGGATTCATTAAAGAAATAATAAAAATCACTATTGTTTTTTTCACCGACATTGAATTTAAAATTAAGGACAATTGAAATAAAAATCAGCAATAAAGAAAATACAACAATAACTGATAAATAAATTAGATCCTTTTGGGTAAGTCTATTATGTCCGAGCAAATTATTTAAAGTCAACTAAAATCCTCTTATAATTAAAAAATCTATTAAAAGCGTCGGCAACCGGCGCAAAAAAAAGTACCAACAATCGTATAAAAACAATCATAATCTATTCAATCAATTACTGATAATATTAAAAACATTCATTTCAGTCAATATATATTATAAAATAGTTTAACTTTATAATTAAAAAATGCATACTTTTATTTAAATTTTTATTGAAAAAAGCTTAAATAAAATAAAAAAAAATGCTAATAATAAAACAGGAGCAGACTATGGAATATAAATTATTGGGAAATACTGGAGTCAAGGTATCAAACCTGACTTTCGGAACAATGAATTTCGGTAAGGATGCCGACAAGAACACATCATTCAAACTGTTTGAAAGATGCAGGGATGCCGGGATCAATATGTTCGACTGTGCAAATGTTTATTCCAAAGGTGAAGCTGAAAAAATTCTGGGTGAATGTATCAAAAACTGCAGGGATGAATTAATAATCACAACAAAAGTACATTTTACTGCCGGAGACAATATAAATGACAGGGGTTCATCAAGGAAGCATATATTTAATCAGATCGATAAAAGCTTAAAAAGACTCAACACAGATTATATAGATATTTATTTCCTTCACGGATATGATGAAAATACAGACCTTGAAGAAACATTAAGGACAATGGATGATCTTGTCAAAAACGGGAAAATCCTTTATAATGGAATAAGCAATTTTTCCGCATGGCAGATAGAAAAAGCAATTGCAGTTGCACAGATTAATAATTTAAATAAAATAAAATGCATTCAACCAATGTACAACCTTGTAAAAAGACAGGCAGAGGTAGAAATACTTCCCATGGCAAAACACGAAAACCTTGCTGTTTTCAGTTATAATCCTCTCGGTGCAGGACTTTTAACAGGCAAATATTTCACTGAAAAGGAAAAATCAAATCCCGATATAAGGATCAACAGAGATAAAAAATATACTGAAAGATATGGAGATGAGTGGATGAGAGAAGTTGCATTGAGATTTTTTAATTTTGCAAGGGAAAACAAATATGACCCTGCTGCATTGGCAATAGCATGGGTAATGCACAATCCGGCAGTTACTGCTCCTATATTGGGTGCAAGAAACCTTGAACAGCTTAACTCATGCTTGACTTCATTAGATATAAAAATGACAGATGATCTATACGATAAAATAACATCATTATCAATTAAACCTCCCTCCCCCACAGACAGAAGTGAAAAATCATAAAAAATGAAAATTATAGTCTGTATAAAACAGGTACCTGACACTTCGGAAATAAAGATCAATTATCTGACCAATACCATTGACAGGTCATCCACGGATAATATAATTAATCCTTATGATCTTCATGCTATCGAAGAAGCAGTAAAGCTAAAGGAAAAATTTAATGCCGAGGTTTCAGTAATAACAATGGGTCCTCAGCAATCCGAATCTGCTTTAAGGGAAGCTCTTGCAAGAGGCGCTGACTATGCTTTTTTATTGTGCGATAAATATTTCGCAGGCGCAGACACCTTTGTCACTTCCTATACACTTTCAAAAATGATTGAAATGCTTGGAAGGTTTGATCTTATCCTATGCGGAAAACAGGCAATCGACGGAGAAACTGCTCAGGTTGGACCGGAACTTGCCGAAATCCTAAAAATACCTCTTATAACTTATGTGAATAAAATAACAGATATTAAAAAAGATTCCATTGAAGCGGATTGCCTTACAAGTTCCGGAACAAGGATAATAAGATCAAAACTGCCTGCATTGATCACTGTTACAAAAGCGATAAATATACCGCGTCTGATCAGTTTAACAGGCTTATATAAATCCTTCAATCATAAGATAAATATAATAAACTCAAATGAATTAAATATTGACAGAACTAAAATCGGTCTTAAAGGGTCACCCACAAAAGTAAAAAAAATAAAAACTTTATGCTATAATAAAAAGGCTCATTTAATGGAAGGCACTCCAAAGGATAATGCCATAAAGATCATTGAACTTGTGCAAAATAAAATAAATGAAAAAAGCTCTGATAAAAATGATATCAAGCTGATCAATAGGAACAAAATAACTGAAGACAAAAAAATATTCATAATTGGTGAAATGAATGATCATAAAATTACTACATCAACTTATCAACTGACATATATAGCAAAAAAACTCTCCAATGACTTGCGATCAACTATTAATTTGATGATATTAACAGACAACGCCGAATCTGTTATTAAAGAAAATCCTCATCCTGATGTTCATAATATTATAATCATCGAAAATCACAGATTTAAAATTTTTGATCATGGGCTGTTCAAAGAATCGATTTATGAATATTTACAGGATAAAAATCCGGAAATAATTTTGGGCACATCCTCCTATGAAGGCAGGACACTCCTTTCCTGTCTTGCCTCAAAATTCAGAACAGGACTTACCGCTGACTGCACAGGGCTTGATATTGATCCTGATACAAAACTATTAATACAAACCCGTCCGGCTTACGGCGGCAATATCCTTGCATCAATCGAATGTGAAAATAATAAACCTCAAATGGCAACAATCAGACCAAATACCTTTCCCTATATAAAACCTAAAAACAGAAGACCTGATATTAACATATTAAAGACAAATTCAGATATAAAGTCCAATTTTGAAATAATAAAAGATATCAAACAGGAAATCAGTTCAAAGGAAACCCAGGGTTCCGAAATATTCATTTCAGGTGGCAGGGGTATAGGCAGCAAAAAGGATTTCAACCTGCTTTATGAAGTTGCTCAAATATTAAAAGCAGAAGTGGGGGCATCGCGTTCAGCTGTAGATGCAGGATGGATCAGCTATAATCACCAGATCGGACAGACAGGAAAAACCGTTTCACCAAAAGTTTATATAGCCTGCGGCATATCGGGTGCTGCACAGCATCTGGCAGGCATGCAGTCATCTGAATTAATAATTGCAATAAATAAGGATGAAAATGCCCAGATATTCAATTTTTCTGACTATGGGATAATAGGTGACTACAGGTCAATATTAAATGAAATGTTTAAATCCTTAAAGGAAAAGAAATGAACAATATCATTGCTGTTGAAAAAATAAATGATAATGTCTTTTGCCCTGTGATAAATGATAAGGAAATTATCAAAGAAAGCTATTTAAAATATCTTTCCGATGAATCAAAAATAACAGGGCAGATGCCCGACAGTATCTGGTTTCCTACATCAACTGAAGAAACGGCAAAAGCAATAAAAATAATAAATCAAAAAAAACAAAAAGCAACTATATCAGGATCAAGGACAGGAATAACCGGAGGTGCATCATCTTTCAATGCAGAAAACATTATAAGTCTTGAAAATTTGAAATCAAGTCCTAAAGTTTATTATGATAAAGGAACAAACAACTGGGTGCTGCAGGTATCTGCAAAAGCCAAACTCTCCGAAATTATGGAAATATTAAAGCTTAAAAAATATTCCTGTGACAATCCGCCTGAGCAAAAATTATTTTATCCGGTTGACCCTACTGAAACTTCGGCAAGCATCGGGGGAATGATCTCGACAAATGCAAGCGGTGCAAGAACTCTTTTTTACGGACCCACACGCAAATGGGTGCACGGTTTAACGGTTGTGCTTTCAGACGGTTCTGTTATAGAAATTAAAAGAGGCTTAAACTTTTTTGCCGGCAACAAAGTTATAATTAAAAATAGCGACAACGAAAGAACTATAGAAATTGAGGAAATTAAAACACCCGTTACCAAACATGCAGCAGGATATTACCTTAAAAATCAAATGGACCTTATAGATCTTTTTATAGGTCAGGAGGGGACACTTGGCATCATTACCCATGCAGAACTTAAGCTAATGGAAATCAACGGCGATTTTCTTTATCTGACAATATTCATAAACAATAACAATTATATAAGTTTAATTAAAGATTTGAAAAATGCTGTTAATTTTAAACCGCTTGCAATTGAATTTTTTGATGATAACTCAATAAGATTGTTGAATCAGTACAGAAATGAAATGCTTGAAGCAAGTTCTGTCCCCAAACTTCCTGACAACATAAAGAGCGCAGTCTACACAGAAATAAACTATAAAAAAGAGGATTTTAACAAACTATATGCTGAACTCAATAGAATTTTGAAGAAGAACAGGCTGGATATAAATAACACATGGGCGGGTTTTACAGTTAAACACCTTGATGATATGAAAAGATTCAGACATGCCCTTCCTGAAAGGATAAACTCACTCATTGCCTTAAAGAAGATCAGGATCAAGGAACTTACCAAGATCGGTACAGACATGGCTGTGCCTGACAAATATTTAAAAAAGCTTATGTCATATTATACCAATAATCTGAAGAAATATAAACTTGATCATTATATCTTCGGTCATATAGGCAATGCCCACCTTCATGTGAACATCATACCTGAAAACATGGGAGAGCTTAAAATAGCAAAAGAACTCTATAAAAAATTTGCAGAAAAAGTGGTTACCTTTAATGGAAGCGTATCAGCAGAACACGGAATAGGCAGACTAAAAAAGGAATTTTTAAAGCTCCAGTACAGTGAAAAAGAGATTGCAGTAATGAAAAAAGTCAAAACTATACTTGATCCTCATAATTTATTGAATCCCGGAGTTTTATTTTAAAAATATGCCTTTCGGTATATAGGATTATTCATTACCAAGTGCTAAAATATAATTAAAGTATTTTTAGCCCTTTTTTCATTTTCTGGAAGCTCCCCATTTTTAAATTAGCGCTGCCACTTAATGTGATAGCGCTATTCCTTTTTTTTTGCAAAGATTTAAGTTGTATTAAATCTATAATCTTAAAAAAAGTGGAATAAAATCAATAATTTATGGTTTTTGATAATTTACACGGATATTAAAAAAATAATATTATCAGATTAAAATAATTGAAAAGGAGCAATTTAATGCCTATATTAAATTTAAGTAAAAAATATATTTTAGTTCTTTTAATTTTGATTTCAGCATTGTCTTTAAATTATCCCGAAGAAAAAAAATTAAGAAGCATTGACAGCATACTTTCTGATATACGAAAGGAGCAGGGATTGAAAGATAGCGATAAAATTAATCCTGACAAGGTAAGCCCGAACCTTCTTGAAGAACTTGGTGATGCAGTAATGGACAAGATGATCGGGGACAGAAAAAGACATGAGATTATGGACAGCATGATGGGAGGTGAAGGCTCTTCCCAGCTTTCTTACATGCACCAGAGAATAGGATACAATTATCTTACAGGGAATAACGGCTGGTTTGGCAACATGATGGGTATGATGTATGGATATCCATACAATAATTATTATAATAATAAAGGAGGTTTTCCTATGATGTGGAACAACGGCTATGGAATGATGGGATGGGGTTTTGGCGGATGGATAATAGGACTTTTATTTTTTATTTTCCTTACAGCAATAGTTCTTATAATTTACTTTGCTTTAAGAATCAGTAAGGGAAGTTTGACAGTATCTTCAAAGGATGAAACAGCTCTGGATATCTTAAAAAAAAGATATGCCAAAGGTGAAATAACAAAAAAAGAATTCATTGATATGAAAAAGGATCTGTAAATATATTATTATCTATTAACTCTAATCATATCTGCTTTTTAAGAATTATAAAAAAGGAGGTGATTTTATGGCTATCGATCCGGTATGCAAAATGGAAATAGATGAGAATAATTCTGAATATGAATCCAGCTATAACGGGAAAACATATTATTTTTGTGCAGATTCATGCAAAGAAAAATTTGATAATAATCCTGAAAAATATATTTTTTAAATTATTAAATATTAAGGATCATTTAAGTATTACTACTTTTACATTTTTAGGAAAATTCCCTTTGAGAAAAAAACTGCAATTGTAATGATAAAGCTATTTTTGTCTTTAAGGTTTGCAGTTTTTTTAATTTTTTATGCTATGTTCAACTTTATAATTATTTCCATCAGGGATCAGTATAATTTTATAATTATTACTGTTTATATTTTTAATTTCAGGGATTTTACTCTTAATTAATTCAATACTGCCGATTTGTGAAGGAATTTTTACTTTAATGGTTTTATTTATCAAGCTGCTGTCTAGTTCTTTTAAGCCCAATATTACATCTATGTCCTTATTTAATCCGCCGTTTCTTGTAATAATAATTTTATCATTTTTCTCGGACATTCCCACTTCTATCAATTCATTAAGACCAAGCTTAACTTTTAAAAGTACAGGATCTATTCTTGTAACTATTACATTGGTTGTATTTACCAGTTCATTGCCGAATGAAGCAATATAAAATCTGCCCAGATTATCCCAGCTGTCATTGCCTGCCTTATTGAAATATTTTGTGCCTTTGAATTTATCATCAATATCAGACATATAGCAAAGTCTTTTGGTTTGCTTTTTTTCAATGTCAAATTCAATCAAAGAAAACTTATCAGCATCATCATTTGCAAAGTAGATCTTCTTTTCATCAGCGGAAACATTAAATACTCTCACTCTGAATACCATTTGGTTCTTATAATGATCTGCAGTACCTATCGCTTTCCCTAAAAAACTAAAACTCTTATCTATGTCATTAAAAAGATAAAAATTTGCCTCATAATCGGTTAAATAGCATCTTTTTCCGTCAAAAGACCACTGTCCTGCGCGCAAGTTCTTATCAGAATAATAAATATTTCTTAATTTCCAGTCGGCATGACCTGCGAATATTTTCTTATCAGGATCATAATACAGCACATTATCAAAACCGGAAAGTGTAAAATACACTTTTCCATCAGAATCAACCCAGATATATCTCCCCGGTGTATAATAATTTTCAGTTAAAAAGTTAGCCCTTCCGAGATTTTCGGTGGTTCCTTTATTTATATCATATCTGAAGAGCAATGCTTTAGGAGAATCCAGTCCGTAAATATATTCTCTTTTTTGATCAATTGCAATAGCCATGATCGATGCATGTTCACCGGATATTCCACCAGGATCATTAATGCTCAAATCTGAAAAAACATTACCTGAAATATCATATGAGTACCAGTGAAACCCTCTTTTGTAAAGATATGCATCAGTCAAGTATGAAAAATCAGCTGTTGCAAGGTATATTTTGCCTTTGTGATAAAGCGGTCTGACATGAAACTTCTCTGCAGTCTCATCCTCCAGCCAGTTATTTACTTTTTCTGAAGCAGATCTGGCATCTCCAATATAATACAATATATCATCTTTTGTGTTTATCCTGTATAAAGCGGAATTTGTTTCATGGTCGCATGCACCTATATAAATATCGCCGTCAGGAGATGAACCGATAGAGAACCAGCATTGACTAGGTTTCAATCCGTTCGGAGTATCAGGAATAATCCATGACACGGTTCCATCGATCTTACTATCCCATGATCTGGACATCGTAGGATAAGTCTGATTTCTACAACTGCTGATATTAATAAATAAGAAGAGTGATATAAAGAAATAATAAACACTTTTCATAAAATCCTTCCCTATATATATTAATAATTAAATCAGTTTCACTATTTCGTATGTATTTAATTAAAGATTCTCCATGATCAGTTTTAGAAAAAAGTTATCTGAACAAATCTAAACCTTGACATTATACCCCAGATCCACTTCACTGCCGGGCTTGCCACCTTTGATTCCCCAGTTCTCCTTTTCTTCTTCATGAATCACTATCATAATATCATTCGGATTAAACCCCGACTTTTTCAGATTTTCCACAATGCCTTTGTATAATTCCCTCTTGGCATCTATTGTTCTTCCATTCATCATGGTTATTTCGATTATAATATACATGCTTGAATTATCAGGAGGTATATAAAAATCTTTTTTAAGATATTCTTTGATCCTGAAGTTTTTATTTGATTCAGGGACCTTTAGAGAATAAACCATTGCCTTATGGATCATGTCAACGATTTCATGCTTCTTTCTTTGAGAAAAGCCTTTAAGCATGCTTAATTTTACCAAGGGCATAACATAACTCCTTAACTTATCTTCTTTTTATCCCTCAATGGATACAACTTACAAAAGGTACAAAGATGAGATTTTAAAAAAACAGGTTTAACGGCTTTTTTTTCTCAGCTTTGCAGACTTAAGTTAAACTTGTTAAAAAAAATTATGGCATTTTATTTGAGCAGACTGCTCATGAGAACTGTATTCTATAATATTTTATGCTTGAACTTTTTCTCCCCTTCATAATAATCTGCTACAATGTTCCCGCTGCCTTCAAGAATATATTTATAAATAATTAATCCATCAAGCCCCACAGGACCCCTTGCATGTATCTTATTAGTACTGATGCCGACCTCTGCACCGAGTCCGTAAATGTAGCCGTCGGCAAACCTTGTGGAACAGTTTATCATAACTGATGCAGAATCAACAAATGATGCAAACTTATCCATATTTTCCCTGTTCTCCGTGACAATGCTGTCGGTATGCGCAGAGCCGTAATGATTGATATGGCTGATCGCCTCATCAATGTCATTGACCAGCTTAACGGATAAGATATAATCAAGATATTCCGTTCTCCAATCCTCTTCCCCTGCATCTTCAATGTCCGGTAAAATCTTTTTTGCAAGCTTGTCACCTTTTATGACAACATTCTTCTTGTCAAGTTCCGCTTTTAATTTGGGCAAATATACACCTGCTATATCTTTGTGAACAAGCAGAGTTTCCATTGCATTGCAAACCGCAACATACTGTGTTTTTGCATCAAAGGCTATTGCCACAGCTTTATCGATATCGGCGTATTTATCAATATAAACATGGCAGATGCCTTCAGCATGCCCGAGCACAGGAATGCTTGAATTGTCCTGAATATATTTCACAAACTCGTTTGAACCTCTCGGTATTATAAGATTAATGTATCTATCATATTTCAGGATTTCCTTAACGTCCTGCCTTGTTTCGATCAAATGCATTGTGTCCATGAACACTGAATCTGATTCGGTAATCGAATCATAAATAATCTTTGACAATATCCTGTTAGTATAAAGAGCCTCACTTCCGCCCTTTAGTATAACGCAATTACCTGACTTGAGGCAGAGTGTGGCGATCTGTATCAGAGCATCGGGACGCGATTCAAAGATAACGCCAATTAAACCTATGGGAACAGTTATCTTTTTTAAAATCATATCATCATCGATCTGAGTCTTTGTGATTGTTTTATTTACTGGATCATCAAGCTTAACCAGGGAACTTATACCGTCAATAACTACTCCAAGCTTTTTTTCATCAAAGTTAAGCCTTTTTAAAAGAGGAAAAGCAATCTTATTTTTTTCGGCATTCTCTATGTCCTTTTTATTCTCATTGAATATTTTCGCAGAGCTATTTCTTAAGTTTTCGGCGATCCTCTCCAATGCTTTGTTCTTAACCTCAGCCGAAGCATTTGCAAGAAAAACCGATGCTTTTTTCATCTTTATTAATATATCTTCAAGCGTATTATTCATAATATTAACCGTTGATAATAAATTTGTTAAATATCCATAAAAATATTATATTGTCAAATTTTCACTTATATAAAACTCTTTATCGCGTTTCCTATGACCTCTATACCTTTGCATATCTGTTCATCGGTTGAGTTCGAATAGGAAAGTCTTATATGTTTATCCCCGATATTCGGATCTGTATGAAATGGATCTCCGGTAACAACAGCTACCTTATCCTCTATTGCTTTTTTAAATATCTTTTCTGCACTTAACCCGTCAGGCAGATAGAGATATATAAAAAAGCCTCCTTCAGGATCTGTAGACTTAACTGAGTCAGGTATGTACTCTTTTATCTTCTGCTTCATCAGGTTCTTTTTGCCCTTATATACCTTTCTCATCTTTTCAAGATAATTATCTATAAATCCGTTCTTAAGATAATCATATGCAATGACCTGTCCGAATGAAGATGAACATGCGTCAAGCGATTGTTTTGCAAGTACAGCCTTGTCTATGACCTCTTCATCAGCTACTGCCCAGCCAAGTCTGAATCCGGGGCACATGATTTTCGAAAATGAGTTAAGATATATGATCGGAGCATCATTTCCCAAAGACTTTATAGGAAGATATTTATCAGGACTGCCGGTAAAATAAAGATCGCAGTAAGGATCATCCTCCAGAATAACAAGTTGGTACTTCAATGATATATCATATAGTTTTTTTCTTTTGTTTTGCGACATTGTAACACCCGCAGGATTCTGAAAATTGGGGATAGTGTATAAAAACTTGGGATTTTTGCCCTCACCTGACAACTTCTTTAACACATCTTCAAGTTTAGCTAAATCCATTCCGTCATCCTCAAGCCTAACGCCGGCAAGCTTTGCTCCGTTTGATAAAAACGCAGCCATTGCACCAATAAAAGAAGGCTCCTCGACAATGATAATGTCACTCTCATCAATGAATATCTTTGCCGTTAAAAATATCGCCTGCTGACCGCCTGTTGTTATAAAAAGACTCTGACCTTTCATATCAATCTTTCTGTTTTTAATCATCCTATGCTTTAAAAGCTCCAATAAAGGCGGATAACCTGGGGTCGGACCGTACTGCATGGCAATCGAACTTTTTGTTTTATCCCATTTATTGATTATTTCTTTCACATCATCAAAAGGGAAATTAACCGGATCGGGATTACCTCCAGCCATTGAAATAATATCGGGCATGGAAGCATATTTCATCAGTTCTCTGATCTTACTTGCCTTCATTCTCGAACTGATACCTGAATATTGATAATTTTTACTCATAAATAGTCCTGAATCATGGAAATTTGCAGATTATTTATTAAAATTATATAAAAAACAATAAAGTTTAATAATCCAGAAACCGAACAAATAAATGTTGAGTATGCAGATATCCCCTCCCAATTTTTCTGTGTGCTCAACTTTTTTTTAATATATCATTCTGAATATTTAAATGCAAGAAATAATTATGAAGATTTTTTATTAATTTTCTATATCTTCTGTGATATTAAATGGTTTCATTTCATACTTTTATATTATTGGTCACTGATCATCTTGGTTTTTCCTATAATCTTTTCCAAAATATCATTAAATATTTTACCTGCTTCATTTCCTGAATTAAAATAAATAAACGGTTTGCCGCTGTCCCCTGAATCAACAATTTCAGGATCTATAGGTATCTGACCCAAAATGTCTATATTAAAATCCTTTCTTGCCTTTTCAGCACCCCCACCCTTAAAAATATCAATATTTTCTCCGCATTTAGGACATTTAAACCCTGCCATATTTTCTATTAAACCCAAAATAGGAACATTCAACTTGTTTGCAAAATCTATTGATTTACGTACATCAAGAAATGCAATATCCTGTGGAGTTGATACAATGACAACACCGGTTATATCACCAATAGTTTGGATTATACTCAAAGGCTCATCCCCTGTGCCAGGAGGACAGTCAATAATCAAATAATCAAGTTCAGGCCACTTTATATCTTCTAAAAATTGATTGATAACTCCCATCTTCATCGGACCTCTCCAGATTATTGAATCATCCGGACTTTTCATAAATGAAGCTATTGATAAAACATAAAGGTTATTAATAACCTTTATAGGAGATGGCCTTCCGCTCTGATCTTCAACAATCATCTGTTTTTTTTCTATTCCTGTCATTTTTGCAACTGAAGGTCCATGAAAGTCAACGTCCATTATACCTGTAACAAAACCTGAAAGTGTAAGACCATATGCAAGATTAACGCTTACAGTACTTTTGCCAACTCCACCTTTTCCGCTCATAACTACAATTTTGTTCTTGAATTTTTTTAGATTTTCAATTCTCATTGCTTTTTTTAATTCTTCATTATTTTGTTCCATTAATTTTATTCTCCTTATTTTATGTTTTAAAAATAATAATTATAATCTAATACTATAATTAAAAATTAAAAAATGAATATAATACCGGATAAAAATACCTAAATTGATAATAATAATATCTATTTACCAGAATGATTAATATGTTCTTTTATTAGTCGCATAAAGCGATATAAATAAATTGAACTTAATAATAATTAAAAAATATAATGATTTTAAAAAAAACCGGGATTTATTTTTCTCTCGGATAAAACCATGCCATTATACCACCTTCCATTACCTTTACATTTTTCCAGCCGTATCCCTCAAGTACTCTTGCTGCTTCATAACCTCTGAGAGAAATCTTACAATAACATATAATTTCAGTATTTTTATCAT
>JAFGQB010000139.1 GCA_016935915.1 Spirochaetota bacterium | reverse complement strand
TTGTTATTATAACATTAAAAAAATATTTAATAAATAGTTAAAAATTCAATGGAAGTAAAAAAGTTTATTTTAAAACCAATTAATCAGCGATATCGTTGTTTTTTGCGCCAAAACCAACCGCAAAACGCCTGAATATCTTAAGATTATGTATAATACTTAATTGTATTATTGATAAAAATTAATTTTTATGCAATAAATAATTAATTAAATTCATTTTAACTTTAATAAAAATATATTAAATTAAATTTAACGGAAATTTACTTTTTAATTAAAGAAGGAGCAATTTAAATGAAAACAATTTCATGTCCCGGATGCAATAAAAAAATGAATATTGTAAAATTAAAATGTCCTGATTGCAATATTACAATAAAAGGCACATTTTTTTCCCACAGATTCGGATACCTGGACAAAGAAACACTTGATTTTATGGAAACTTTTGTATTGACCAAAGGAAATATAAAGGAAATAGAAAAAATGCTTAAGATTTCTTATCCCACTGTAAGATCAAAAATCGACAAAATGGTGGAAGAAGTTGAAAGAATAAAAGAAATAGAAAATTCGTATGAAGAAAATAAAAAAAACAAATAATATTTTCCAGAATTTTACCCGATTATATTAATCTTCAAAATAAAAAGCTTGCATTGTCACAGGAGGGGACGGATGAAAAATTTTAAGATAAAACACAAAATAATCATAGGTTTTCTGACTGTTTTTTTGTTATTTTCATCCAATTTCTTTCTATTGATCTATAATAACTATAATACAAATAAAAACATAACAGATATAAACAAAATAAAAGTCAAAAATTGTGAAGAACTTATTAACATACAAAAAAATATAATTAAAATATCAGAAATTTTTAAAGATATAATCCTTCATTACGATCAGGAAAAAGAAAATGAAGCATTAGAATTATACAACAATGTCACCCTGTCTCTAATTTTTATTGAAACAAATAATAAAACCGAAGGAAAAATTAGTGATGCTGATAATATGCACACTCTGATTGAAGAGTTTAAAAATTTTTATAATCTGGGTTATGAAATGATTGTTTTATTTAATGCAGGAAATACCAGAAAATCAGAGGAAATACATAAAAAATTTGATATTCGATCTAATGAACTTTTAAATATTTTAGAAATTGAATTTGATAAAAAAAGAACAGAATTATCCGGTTCTTTCGAACAGTTGAAAAAGAAATCAAGATTATATAATAACATTGCATATTTTATCCTTTTTATATCCATGATAATTATAATATTTGTAATAATCATCATTATTAAGTCAATTACAAAAAACGTAAGCCAATTAATAAATGTAACCAATAAAATCGAAAAAGGCGATCTTACTCAGACAGTAAATATTAAGGCAAAAGATGAAATAGGCATTTTATCCAATCATTTTAATTCATTTATAAAAAACATAAAAAACATCATAAATAATATTAAAATGTCATCGGAAGAAAATATAACAATCAAAAACAACATGATTAGTCAAACCGAGCAAATAGAAAATACACTGATAAAAATAACATCAAATTTAGATATGATACAGGATAAGGTAAATATATTAAATCAAAATGTTTCAACTACAACAACTGCTATAGAACAAATAACAAGAAATATTGACAGTCTTGATAACCAGATTGAAAACCAATCCGGAGCAGTGGCAGAAACCAGTGCCAGCATTTCAGAAATGACAGCATCCATAAGCAATGTTGCAAGAATTACAAACCAAAAAAAAGATGCAACAGCCATTCTTCTTCAAAAAGCAGGACTAGGAAGTGAAAAAATTAATTTGACCAATTCATTGATTGAAAATATTACAAGCAGTATTGATGATATTCTTAATATGATCAAAATTATCAACCAGATTGCATCACAGACGGAATTATTGTCCATGAATGCAAATATCGAGGCTGCACATGCAGGGGAAGCAGGTAAGGGATTTGCCGTTGTGGCGGATGAGATAAAAAATTTAGCCGAGTCAGCAGGTGAAAACTCAAATAATATCGCAAAAGTTCTTAACAGGGTTGTAAGCAGTATTAAAGAAACATCAATTTCCAGCAAAGAAACAAAAAATACATTTGAAGAGATAAATCAGGAGATAAATGAGGTTGTCCGGGCTTTGGATGAAATTGCATTAACATCAGGTGAATTATCCATGGGTGGAGAACAAATAATAAACGCCATGTCGGTTTTAACAGAAACTTCTTCAAATGTTCATTTAGGTTCAAATGAAATGAAAAACGGTTCAAATGAAATAATCGGTTCAATGCATAATATAAATAATATTAATACAGAACTTATTAAAGAAATTAATGATATTGCAGTATTGATAAAAGACATTAAAAAAATTATCGGTGAAAATTTAAATTTAATCTCTCATTTGAATGACATAACTGAAAAGCTTAATTCTCAAATCAATGATTTTAAATCATGAAATTAATTCTGTTTTATGTAAATCAGGTACTGTCATAAAGCCTAAGATAAAAAATTTTTATAAATAGTTTAAATCCTTATCATGTTTGATGCTAAAAAATATTGACTGATTTAGCATTTTTTAATATCTTGCATGATAAACAATCATTATAAATAGAGGAGATTACAAATGGAATCAATTTCAACGTTTCAAAAGTTAAGATATACTTACAAACCTAAACTGCCAAAAGCATTATCAGGCGACATCAGCAATATATTGCCTGAAGCTGGAATAGGTACAGAACCTATTGATAACAAAGCTGAAATAAAATCCATATTTGAAAATACCTGCGGAATGCCTATAATAACTTTTAAAGAAGGAAAAAATAAAAATACTGATAAAATCAATAATATCGGTGTTGTGCTATCCGGAGGTCAGGCTCCCGGTGGTCATAATGTTATTGCAGGAATTTTTGACTGCTTAAAAAAAAGCAACAAAAACTCCAAACTTTTCGGGTTTTTAGGCGGTCCGTCAGGAATCACGGATGATAAAGTAATAGAAATAACCGATAAGTTTATGGATGATTATAGAAATACCGGAGGCTTTGATATTATAGGCTCTGGAAGAACAAAACTGGAAAAAGAAGAACAGTTCGACAAATGCATAGAAGTCTGCAAAAAAAGGAGTATCAATGCCATTGTGATTATCGGTGGTGATGATTCAAATACAAATGCAGCATTACTTGCAGAATATTTTAAGAAAAAAAATTCAGATGTTCAGATCATAGGAGTACCAAAAACAATAGACGGAGACTTAAAAAACAATATGGTTGAAGTTTCATTCGGATTTGATACAGCAACAAAAACTTACTCTGAATTAATCGGCAATATATGCAGAGATGCAAAGTCAGCAAAAAAATACTGGCATTTCATTAAATTAATGGGAAGAAGCGCAAGCCACATCTGCCTGGAATGCGCTTTAAAAACACAGCCAAATTTTGCAATAATTTCAGAAGAGGTCAGTGAAAATCAGCAGTCCTTAAATCAAATCGTCGAAGATATAGTTAAAGTAATAGTTGCCAGAGCCAATAACAGGGAAAATTTCGGTATAGTGCTTGTTCCCGAGGGATTAATTGAATATATACCAGAGATCAATAAATTAATTACGGAATTAAATAACATTCTTGCTGAAAATGAAAAATACTTTTCTACCTTAAGAACGTTTGAAGACCAGTCCGAATGGATTAATAAAAATTTAACAAAAGATGCTTCATATACTTTTTCATCGCTGCCCAATGATATTCAGAGACAGTTATTGATGGACAGAGATCCTCATGGCAATGTTCAGGTTTCAAGAATAGAAACCGAAAAATTATTGATAGACTTGATCGATTCCAGATTGAATGAAATGAAAAGCAATGACCAATTTAAAGGAATATTTGCCACACAACATCATTTTTTAGGATATGAAGGACGCTGTGCATTTCCGTCGAATTTTGATGCCGATTATGCTTACTCTTTAGGCTTTACAGCATCATTATTAATTATTAACGGGTTTTCGGGCTATATGGCTTGTGTTAAAAATTTAAGCAAGTCTTCGGAAGAATGGATTTCTCACGGTATCCCGTTAACAATGATGATGAACATGGAACTGAGACACGGTAAAATGAAACCGGTTATAAAAAAAGCCCTGGTTGATCTGGAAGGAAAGCCTTTTAAAATGTTTAAAAATAAGCGGGAAAAATGGGCAATCCAGACTTCATATACTTATCCGGGAGCAATTCAGTATTTCGGTCCTGATGAAATATGTAATATGGCGACAAAAACAATTATTTTAGAACAGGAATGAAATTTCTTGTTATTGACTTTTAATAATTCATTTGCTATTAATATTTAAATAAAAGGAGTTAAAAATGTATTTTACAATGCTATATGAAAAATATGATGCCATAAGATTTAATTGTTATTCATGGAGATATAACAGTTCAATTTTAATAAAATTCGGACTGACGATTTTAATGGCTGCCTTGACAGGTTTAATGGCTCAACTTAAAATTTATTTACCGTGGTCTCCTGTGCCAATAACAGGGCAGACTCTTGCTGCTGTTTTTTCAGGGGTACTGTTAGGTTCATACTGGGGAGGTTTAAGTTTTATTTTATATATTATTATCGGTATTGCAGGCACTCCCTGGTTTGCAGGAGCAAAATCAGGGCTGTCAGTCATTTTGGGCCCTACAGGTGGTTATTTACTCGGGTTTGTTTTAGTAAGTTTTTTCATGGGGTATATTACCGAAAATAATGTTAACTCAAGAAAAATACTCCCTCTTTTAATCATAATGTTCTTTGCTAATTTTATCCTTATATATACACCCGGTTTAATTCAACTTTCTTTCTGGTATAAAGCTGTAAAAGGAACAGATTTGTCTTTAAACAATCTATTAATGATGGGTTTAATCCCTTTTATTATAGGTGATATATTCAAAATATTAATTGCCGCAGGATTAACAACCATCATAATGCCAAAAAAAGATTACAGAAAATTATAACTCTAAATATAAGGGTTATTAAACTCTTAAACCCCGTTAAGGAAACATTGACAAAAATGAAATCTTAATGGGGTTTTTTTTTACAAAAAAAACAATTTTCAAGTTTCATTTTTCAGAAAAATGTGTAATACTATTATTATAATTGTATAATACAGCAACAAATATAATGGGTATTTTATATGAATAGAGAATTAAGAAACAATCTATTATTATTAATAGGCTCTATAATATTCAGTCTGCTGTTTGTTGCAATGATCGGGCTTGCATACATCTTTTACTGCAATATTAAAATGAAGGAAACTATTCCCTTAATTTCTGAAAATATGCTTTTAAAAAAAATATTCACAAATAAAACCTATAAAGAACTTTCTGCTAAAATCAAACTTCAGGATTCAAATTTTGCGGTTATTAATGATAAAGAGGAAAATGAAAAAGTAATAACTAATTATGATGAAGTAATAAACTTATCGAAAGAAATGTTTATTTTCAAAGAAATGTATGGAGAAAAAAAATATTATTATAAGCCGAATTTACCGATATGCAATATCTCAATATGGACGGGTTTGTATTTCACTCAATTTGTGTCAAAATATACCGAGGAAATCGGACAATTACTCAATAAAGCACGAGTACAAAGAAAAATAATATTTAAAACCGATCAGAACGGATTTAAACCTACCCAATTTAAATATGATGGTAAAACGAAAACAATTCTATTTTTAGGGGATTCTTTTACAGAAGGATTATGGATTTCTCCGGAAAACACCTTTGTGAATGTTTTCGGTAAAAATATGAAAAAAGCCAATATGGCATTAATTCCGGTCAACCTCGGAGTAAACGGTTATAGCGTTATGGAAATGACATGGATGCTGGAAAAATATTCAAAAATATTAAATGCAAAAGCAGCAATTTTCAATATTTATTATAACGATGTGGGTAATTCCGATCCGGATAATTATACAGAGGAACAAATTATTAAAAATTTTGAAAAAATGTTCTATTATTTAAACAAGGCAAAAGATCACTGCAACAATAATAATATGAAAATTTACATATCCATAGTTCCTACTATTGAAAAACAGGATATGAAAGAAGATACGGAATCAATATTTGAATTTAATAAAAAAGTAAAAGATTGGTGTAAAGCAAAAGGTATTCTCTGCCTTGATTCGAGATTTTATTTTTCAAAAAAAGATTTTAATAAACTATATTTTAAATGGGATGCACATTTTACCGAATTAGGTCATGAAGTTTATGCAAATTGCATATTTGAATCATTATATGATAAGCTGAAGGATTTAAGTTCCGAAAACTGATAATATAATCTACAAACCAATTCAATTAAAAAATGATCATTCATAATTATAAAATTATTATTATTGACAAAATTAAAACTTTTCAGCATATATTACTATTATTATAAATAAATGCAGGAGAGATAGTAATGCTCGATATCAAATTCATAAAAGAAAATCTTCAATTAGTGAAAGATAATGTCAAAAAAAGATTTACTGATGCTGATCCGAACCTGGCAGTAGAGCTGTATGACAAAAAAAATCAAATACAGGTTGAACTTGATAATATAAGGCAGAAACGAAATATAAACGCAGATAAAATGAAGCAGAAAATGGATCAGGAACAGCGAAATATACTTATTGAGGAAGGAAAAGAATTAAAAAATAAAATCAGTGATCTTGAAGCAAATTTATACGAGATATCTGATAAATTTTCCGAAGAACTATCAAAAATCCCTAATTTAACACACCCTTCAACACCTATAGGCAAAACCGAAGAGGACAGTAAAATCATTAAAAATATCGGACAGATACCTTCTTTTTCATTTAAAATTAAAGATCACATCGAAATTGCCAAGGACCTGGATATTATTGACTTTGAAAATGCCGCAAAGGTAAGTGGACAGAAATTTTATTATTTAAAAAATGAAGGGGCTTTATTAGAGCTTGCATTGATTAATTTTGCAATGAAAATGCTTACAGAAAAAGGTTTTGTACCCTATATAACACCTGACCTTGCAAGAGAAAAAATTTTAAGCGGAATAGGTTTTAATCCAAGAGGTAATGAAACAAATATTTACTCTGTTAAAGACTCCGATCTATGCTTAATTGCTACAGCTGAAATTACCCTCGGAGGTCTTTATATGGATAAAATTATACCTGCTGATCAGCTTCCAATAAAAATGGTTGGTTTAAGCCATTGTTTCAGAACAGAAGCAGGTGCAGCAGGTAAAGCTCAAAAAGGACTGTACAGGGTTCATCAGTTCAGTAAGGTTGAAATGTTTGTAATAACTTCAGAGGAAGACTCAAGGGAAATGCATGAAGAATTAAGAGAAATAGAAGAAGATATTTTTAAGCAATTGAAAATCCCGTTCAGACTGCTGGATATCGCTTCGGGAGATTTGGGAGCACCCGCATATAAAAAGTACGATCTTGAAGCATGGATGCCAGGTAAAAACGAATATGGCGAGATAACTTCAACTTCAAATTGCACTGATTATCAGTCAAGAAGATTAAATATTAAATACAAGGATTCTAACGGGAGCAATAAATATGCTTATATGCTAAACGGAACGGCGGTCGCAGTCCCCAGGGCAATTATATCCATATTAGAAAATTTTCAAAGAGAAGACGGTTCTGTACTGATACCGAAAGTTTTAATTCCGTTTATGGGTGTCAGTGAAATCAAAAAGAAATAATTTTATAATAATATTATTATAAAATATTTATAAAAGTAAAAAGTATAAAAAGATAATTAAAAAGTTTTTTTAAGGATTTCATATGTTAAAACCCCGAATTTTATTTATTGAATTAGGAATAAAAAATATCAATGATTTTAAATGCAAATTAAAAATCAAAAATGCGGATTTAATCTATGAATCATCATTTATGAACATAGTAGATCTGTTATACAGGGAATATTTTCAAATAATAATTATTTGTGATATGAGAGGTTTTAAAGCAACGAAAAATTATATAAACCTGTTTAAGCTTAAAAATCCAAATTTTAAAATTATAATAATTTCCATAAATGAAACAATAAATGATAGTCTAAAGGAAAAATATTTAAAAGAAACAGCGGAAGCTGTATTTTCTTACAAAGAGATACGTGAAATAAAAAATTATTTAATAAACATGTGTAATACAATAATAAAACAAAAAAATTTCATCAATAAATGGAGCAATTGCACAAAAAAGGCGATCAGCTTTATTAAAGATAATTATCATATAAAAGAAAACTTTTTAAATATTATGTCTGAAACTATAAATTTTGCAAAAGTAACTATATTTAAATCGGTTAAAAATGATACTGACAAAACAATTGCAACATGGCTTCAATTATATAGAATAAAAGGCGGCATGCAGTTATTAAAACACAATGAGCTTGATATAAATACAATAAGTGATTTTGTTGGGTATAATAGCGTAAATGGTTTTATAAAAGCTTTTCGGTTACATACCGGATATACGCCAAAAAAATACAGAAGCAAATTTATTTAATATCAGCCCCGCATTGCTTTAACGCTGTCCGGTGCTAAAAAAGTTAAAATCATTAAACTTGTTCTTTGCCATGTTATATCATCAGTATAAATTAGCTGCATTTTATATTTTTTATCAGGCGGAAGCATCGGTATTTTCATAATCCATTTAGTTATTGTCTTGATACCGCTTGAATTTAAAAAATTTAATTCTTTAAAATCCAAAAATATTTCTTTCATGCCTAGTCTGATTATATTATTATGAATTTTTTCAAAAAAAGGTGTTACAATAGGTTCTGGATTCTGCAGGTCAATACAACCTTTGAATTTAATAATATTTTTATCTACTTCTATTATAAATTTTGAATCAGTTAACTTATCCCTTGTCAATTCACCCATAATTACTCCTTAAATCATTATTAGTGAAAAATTGCTACTATTTTTAAAAGTTCATTATCAGTAATTTCATATTTTAATTCACAATTTGTTTCACATCTAATTCTTGCCAACCCCAATTGACTGGCTTTTCCTGATTTATCAATAACTTCTTTCATTTTTTCAATATAAGCATCCTTTGGATCTTTACTCTTAATTTTTTCTAATTCTTCAACAAAAATCTTAATGTTTTCTTCTTTTGCATAATTTTGCGATTCTATTAAAATATTATTATCGTCTATTATCAGTATTAATAATGATGTTTTTTCTCTTGAATTATATTTTACTGCATTTTCAACTAATTCGCTTACTGCTAAAGATATTTTATCGGCTTTCTGCGCATCAGATATACTTATTGATAAAAAATTCTGAACAAAACCTCTTACACAAGCCACATATTTCCATTTTGGTCCAAATGACAGCCGTATATACCCAACTGATTCATCAACTTCAGAGTTAATCATCAAGCATCCCGGAATTTTTTTCAATTTTTAAATATTATAAAAATTAAATCTATAAAAATCAAGAAATATTTTATTCTAAAAAAAAATATTTAAAGTTTTTATTAATAAAATCATAATATTTCTATATAATATTAATAATCGTAAAATTTACTATTGAAATTAATTTTTTTTTTATTTAATATAAAAAATGTTAAAATTAATGAGGGAGGATATTATGACTTTTAAAGATAAATATAATTTTGATATTTTAGTTAATGAAGCAGAAAATTTAGTTATAGATGAACTGGAAAAACAGTTAGAAGAAGAAAATAATAAAGACATATGTAAATGTGAAGATTGTATTTTGGATATGGCTGCTTTTGCATTAAATCATCTGGTACCGAAATATATGGCTTCATATACAGGCAGAATTTATGCTCTTCAGTATCAGGAAGGTCAATATAAAAAAGAAGTAACTGAAAATGTTAAAAAGGCAATAAAAAAAATCAGTTCAAATCCGGCTCATGGCTAAAATAAGTCAACTATTTATTGACATTTAATGAAATAATCTTTATATATTTTTAATAAATTCTTTTCAGGATAATTATATGGACAAAAAAAAGCGATTGATTACTTCTGCATTGCCTTATGTAAATAATATTCCGCATTTAGGAACATTAATAGGCTGTGTTTTATCAGCGGATGTTTTTTATAAATACTGTCAGATATCCAAAATTGATTCTCTGTTTATATGTGGTACTGATGAATATGGTACAACTACGGAAACCAGAGCTATTCAGGAAAAAATGACGCCAAAACAGCTCTGCGATAAATATTATAAAATTCATAAGGATATTTATGACTGGTTTCAAATAGATTTTTCATATTTCGGAAGAACAAGCGACCCTAAACAAACAGAAATTGTTCAGGAAATATTTTTAAAGCTATATAATAACGGTTATATAATTAAAGATAAATTAATACAGCCCTATTGTGAAAACGATAAAATATTCCTGGCAGACAGATATATTGAAGGTACATGTCCGAGCTGCAAATATGAAAATGCAAAAGGTGATCAGTGTGAAAATTGCGGCAAGCTTTTAAATCCTTCGGAATTAATAAATGCAAAATGTACATTATGCGGCAATACTCCGATCTTCAAAGAAACCAAACATCTCTTTTTGGATCTTGAAAAAATAAAAACTGAACTTGAAAAATGGATCAATAAAACTTCAAAAAAAGGCAATTGGTCCAACAATGCTTTAAGCATTACAAAAGGATGGCTTGATCAGGGTTTATTAAAACGCTGTATTACTCGTGATCTAAAATGGGGTATCCCTGTGCCTTTGGAAGATTATAAGGATAAAGTTTTTTATGTCTGGTTTGATGCGCCTATCGGTTATATTTCCATAACTGCGACAAAATTCAAGGATTGGCAAAATTGGTGGAAAAATCCGGATGAAATCGATCTTTATCAATTTATGGGTAAAGACAATATCCCGTTTCATACAATAATTTTCCCTTCAACACTAATAGGTACAAAAGACAACTGGACAATGCTTAAAACAATAAGTTCAACAGAATATCTGAATTATGAAGATGTAAAATTTTCCAAGAGCAGGGGAACCGGTGTATTCGGAGACCAGGTAAAAGAAACTGGAATAGATTCAGATCTTTACAGATATTATTTGTTGAGGAACAGACCTGAAAAAAACGACACCCAGTTTTACTGGATAGATTTCATGGAAAAAGTAAACGGAGAAATTATTGCAAACTATGCAAACCTGGTAAACAGAGTAATGCAGTTCATTGATAAGTTTTTTGACGGTATTGTACCTGATTTTCATGATAAAAAATCAATTTATGCTTCAATTAATATAAAAAACAATGTAAAAGAAATTATAGATCTTTATGAAGAAATTGAATTAAAAAAAGCATTACTGAAAATTTTAGATATGTCCTCCATTGGAAATAAATTTTTTCAGGACAATGAACCATGGAGCAGTGTAAAAACAGATAAAGAACTGGCTAAAAACATAATTGGAAGTCTTGCATGTTTTGTTAAAGACATTTCCATTTTGCTGTATCCTTACATTCCGAAAACAATAATTAAAGTTTTCGACCTTTTAAATCTTAAAAAAGATGATATATTGCTAAAAAATATAAATAATAAAGATTTGATAGTTAATAAAAAAATCAAAAAACCTGCAATTTTATTTAATAAACTAGAAAAAGAGCAGATTGAACAATTTCGGCTTAAATTCAGCGGTCAGCAGAAAACTGAAGAAAAGGAAGGCTTTAATAAACTTCATTTAAAAGCCGGAAAAATAATTGAAGTTAAAAGACACCCAAGGGCAGATAAGTTATATATTGAAAAAGTTGATCTTGGCAATAATGAAATAAGACAGATTGTTTCAGGACTTGTCCCGTATTATAAAGAAGAAGAACTTTTAAATAAAAAAATCATTCTTGTGTACAATTTAAAACCTGCGGTTTTAAGAGGAGAAAAAAGCGAAGGAATGCTCCTTGCTGCAGAAAACGAAAACAGGGAAATTGTGGAAGTAATAAGTCCTGATTGCAATATAGGTGATATAATATCAATTGATGATGCAGAGCCCAACATATCCGAAATATCGATCGAGGAATTTTTTTCCGTACCACTGACAGTTGATAATTTTGAGATAAAATATGAGGATAAAAACTTAAAAGTTAACAACAAAAAAATAACAGTACAACAGGTAAAAGAAGGAAAAGTAGGCTAGGTGTTTAAAACCATTTAATATCTAAAACTTAACAGAAAAGCTATAGTAATCATAGACATCCATATCTTCCTCTAAGACCCTGTCAACTCTTGCAAAGGAAGGTCCTCTTTCAAGATATTCCTTTAAATTTTTTAATTGAAGCTCTGTCCCTATTGCATAGACTTCAACAGACCCGTTATACATATTTTTGACATATCCATAAACCCCTATACTGTTTGCAATTTTTTCTGTAAAATATCTGAATCCGACTCCCTGTACTCTGCCTTTTACAATAAATTTTTTTGCCGTTTTCATTCAACTGTCACCGATTTTGCCAAATTTCTGGGTTTGTCAATATCACACCCTAAAGCCCTTGCTGTATAATATGCAAAAAGCTGCAGTGGAATAACTGTCAATAAAGGAGATAAAAAAGAATTTGTCTCAGGAATTTCTATATAATCATCTGAAAGTGCCTTAACTTTCTGGTCATTTTCAAAACAGACTGATATAATTTTGCCTTTTCTTGCCTTGACCTCTTCTATATTGGATATTGTTTTATCATAAGTATTATCCTGAGGAACAATAAAAATCACAGGAGTCTCTTCATCAACAAGAGCAATAGGTCCGTGTTTTATCTCACCTGCGGCAATCCCTTCCGAATGTCTGTAACTTATTTCCTTTAGCTTCAGGGCGCCTTCAAGCGCCACAGGATAGCTAATGCCTCTGCCTAAAAATAAATAGTTGTTCAACTTTGAATATTTGACGGCAATCTCATCAATTTTATCCACAGAGTTCAATATAGTCTGTATTTTTTCAGGCAGCATTTTAAGTTCATTTATCAATTTTTTACCTGTCTGTAAAGAAACATCTCTCATTCTACCCATCAGTAGTGCATATAAAAATAAAACCGTAATCTGTGAGGTGAATGCTTTAGTCGAAGCAACTGCAATCTCGGGTCCTGAGTGCACATAAACACCGCCGTTACTTTCCCTGGCTATGGTGCTGACAACTACATTACAGATACCAAGCACTTTTGCTCCTTTTCTTTGAGCTTCTCTCATTGCAAATAATGTATCGGCTGTTTCTCCTGACTGGCTGATCGCAAAAAAGATTGTTCCTTTTTCTATTAAGGGATTTTTATATCTTGCTTCTGATGATATCTCGACATAGGCACTTATTCTTGCAAGCTCCTCCAGTATATAAGAACCTACAAGTCCCGCATGATAACTTGTTCCACAAGCATAAATGCCGACTCTTTCTATCTGAAACAGATCCTGAGGCGTCAGATTGAGACCGCCGAGCTTTGCAGTACCGAAATTTTCAATAAGCCTTCCTGCAAATGCTCTTTTAATGCTTTCAGGTTGTTCAAATATCTCCTTAAGCATAAAATGAGAATAATCTCCCTTGTCAGAAGCAGAGGTGTCCAGATCAAGCAGTTTTACATCTCGTGCAATATCGCTTAATCTGAAATCTTTAATTTTAAAATTATTTTTTTCTATTTTTGTTATTTCATAATCATCAAGATAAACTACCTGCTTTGTGTGTCCCAAAAATGCACTGACATCACTGGCTACGAACATTTCATCATTGCCGACGCCAAGTATTAATGGACTTCCCTTTCTTGCAACCATTAAAAAATCAGGATTATCTTCACAAAGTGCAACTATTCCATAAGCGCCTTCAAGTTTTTCCAAAGCTTTATAAAAAGCTTCTTCAAAATCATCTTTATAGTTTTTTTCTATCAGATATGCTATAACCTCAGAGTCAGTCTGTGTCTTGAATTTGTAACCCTCAGCTTCCAATTTTTTTTTCAGTACCGAATAATTTTCGATTATCCCGTTATGGACAATTGAAAATTTATTGTTCTGGCTTAAATGAGGATGGGCGTTAATATCATTTGCTTCCCCGTGAGTAGCCCATCTTGTATGGGCAATACCTATTTTTGAATTAAGGTTGTCAGGTAGTGATGATTCCATCTGAATTATTTTACCTGCTTTTTTAAATATCTTCAGTGAATTCCTATAAATGACAGCAATACCTGAGGAATCGTATCCTCTGTACTCCAGTCTTTTTAAACCTTCTACAAGGATATTTACACAATTTTTTTCGCCGATGTAACCGACTATTCCACACATAATTTAATCTCCATATATAATTCTTTTTATTTGACGTTCAGTAAATATATTACCTTTAAAAAGGCAGTTACTGACTTCGTTTATGATCAAAGGATATATCTCTTTATTTTTATACCCTATTTTCTTTAATTCCTTATGTCTTCTTGAAATGTAATCTTTTTCCGTCTCGGAAAATACATTCAATAATTCATCATAAAATTTATCAATATTTACTTTATCGAGATCCAGAAATAGTGAGATCTTTTCTTTAAAACTATTTATTTGATCATTTTTCATAAACAATTATATATTAGCACATTAATACAAAATATCCATAAAAATTCCTGAATTCAGGAAAAAATTTAAGCATTTTATTGTGTTTTTATCAATAATGCAGATAAACACTTCTAACTTATTTACATTTAATCATTTAGATAAATTTGGCTTCATTCTGAAAATATTTCATAGATCAGACCGAAAGAATTTTACAAAATTATTTACATTCTTATTATTCTATGATATTTTTTGTTAATTTAATAAAAGGAAAAAATAATGTCAGAAACAAATAATAAATCAATGGAATATTTTTCAAAGAATTTTATTAACCCGGAATATTTAAAGAAAAATGATGATCCCTATTTTTATAGAAATAAAAAAAACGGGAAAGTGCAGTGTCGTCATTTACATGCAAATGAAGTCGAAATACTTGTGAAAAATAACAATTTCGCAGAAGACTGGAATGAAATTCTTGTTACCGATGAATTCGATCCTACCCTGGTAAAAAACTGCGAGTTTTACGGAAGGATTACTATCGGAAAACTGACAAATGTATACCTTGAAAAAAACGAATTAAGACTGCCTGTAGGCATAACAAATTCCACAATCATATCATGTGATATCGGTGACAATGTAATAATACGACATGTTCATTATCTATCACATTATATAATAAACAACAATTGCATATTGTTCAATATCGAGGAAATGTTCACAACAGACAATGCAAAATTCGGCAACGGTATTTTGAAAGAAGGTGAATCCGAAGACATAAGGATATGGCTTGAAGTATCAAATGAAAACTGCGAAAGAAAAATTTTGCCTTTCGAATCAATAATTACAGCAGATGCATATATCTGGTCAAAATACAGGGATGATGAAAAATTGATGAAAAAATTTATTGAAATTACAGAAAGCGGTTACGATAAAAAATGCGGCTACTATGGAGTAATTGGAACTGAGTCGGTAATCAAAAATTGCAGGATAATCAGAAATGTCAAGGTCGGAGAATATGCATACATAAAAGGTGCAAATAAATTAAAAAACCTTACAATTAACTCTTCTAAGGAAGAACCTACTCAGATAGGCGAGGGCGTCGAACTTGTTAACGGCATCGTCGGATACAGCAGTAAAATTTTTTACGGTTGTAAGGCAGTAAGATTTGTCACAGGAAGAAACACTCAGGTAAAATACGGAGCAAGGCTTATTAACTCAATGCTTGGTGACAACTCAACCGTATCATGCTGTGAAATATTAAATAATCTTGTTTTCCCTTTCCATGAACAGCATCACAACAATTCATTTTTAATTGCAGCAACTGTTTTAGGTCAATCAAATATAGCTGCAGGTGCTACGATAGGGTCAAATCATAACTCGAGAAGTCCTGACGGAGAGCTTTTTGCAGGCAGAGGTTTCTGGCCCGGATTATGCACAAACTTTAAGTATAATTCTAAATTCGCATCTTTTGTACTGACAGCAAAAGGCACATATCATTACGAACTTAACATCTTATACCCATTTTCCTTAATCAGTACAGATCTTAGCGGTTCACCTATCAAGATAATACCTGCCTATTGGTTTGTCTACAACATGTATGCCATAGCAAGAAATAATTATAAATTCAAAGCAAGAGATAAAAGAGTCAATAAAGTTCAAAATATCGAATTCGATTATCTTGCCCCTGATACGGTTTCAGAAATGCTGAGCAGTATTAAAAGGATACAATATTTGATCGGGAAAAAAATCAACACGGAAAAGAAAACCCTTACTGATATAGAATTAATATCAAAGGGCAAAGAATACTTTAACAACAATAAGGAAGAACCGGAAATTATTGATGATGAAGCAATGAACAAATACGGGGCAATAATACTAAAGCCTTTAAAAAGTATTCATGAATACACTAAAATGTGCAAATATTTTGCATTAAAATATTTAATTACTTATTTTAACTTTATAGAACAGGATATTAATTTCAACATCTTTATGGAAAAAATAAATCAATTATATGCTAAAAAACTCTACACTTCATGGATCAATCTCGGAGGTCAGCTTGTGCCCGAAGAAGAGGTAGAAACCCTGATTGATAATATCAAAAATGGAAAACTATCTAGCTGGGATATGGTACACAATCATTATAAAATATTATGGGAAAAATATCCTGAACAAAAGGCAAGATACGCTTTATACGTTTTAGAAGAAATTTCCGAAACAAAAATATTCGATATAAGTACAAATCTATGGAAAAGTTTGTTAAATGATGTTATTGCAATTACTAAAGATGTTTTAGCATTATCAATATCAACCAGACAAAAAGATTTTGAATCTCCGTTCAGAAAAATGTCATATAGAAATAAAAAGGAAATGGAAGCAGTACTTGGCAATGTAATGGATAATTCATTTATAAAAGGACTTGAAAAAGAAACATCAGTTCAGGTTGCTGTTTATCAGAAAATATCAGAAAGCATTAAATAAACTATTTTCCTGTTACAAGATAAGCATCCTTAAAACCATATGACCTTATACCTTCAAGCTGTGTTTCAATATCACCGGTTTCTATAGGGCCGATATATAAGATATATTTGTTTTTATCCCTGATCCAAACGGTATTTGAAAAGATCTTCTTGAACAATAATACTCTTCTTTCTCCCTCTTCCTTATCAAAGGTTGTTGAAAATCTGATATATATTTTACCGGCTATAAGCTTACTGTTC
Source organism: Spirochaetota bacterium (assembly GCA_016935915.1). GTDB lineage: Bacteria > Spirochaetota > GWE2-31-10 > GWE2-31-10 > JAFGQB01 > JAFGQB01. Next base: position 549 of record JAFGQB010000139.1, on the reverse strand, counting down.
CAGTCAACTGTTTCAATGCCTTCAATAATTTGCTTAGTATCGACTTTTTCTGATTTGCCTAAATTTTCATCGGTATCCATAGCAATCTTTTTACTGTCCTCCACAGGAACTTCCTTTTTTTCTATCTCGGGTTTAACATCCTCTATTATTTCTTTCATGGCAGTCTTTTGTTCATCACTGTCCATTTTCTCAGTTTTATCTATTAATTCAGGGCTGATCATTGATTCTGTTTCTGGCTTAAACTGTTCACCTTCACTGTATTTTATACCATTTTTTTCATCATAATCCAGAATGACTTTTTTCTCTTCCATGATGGGAGTGGTTATGCCGTCAATAGTCGGTTTATCCGTCACTGCTTTATCTCCATTTTTTTCTTCTGTTTTATCCATGCTGATAGTAATATCAGGGAATTTCTTTAATGTTTCTGTATCAATTTCACCTTCTGCAACCAGACCGTTTACGTCCAGCTTATCAATGGAGTTTATATCATCAAACCTTGCATCAACAATAACAATACCTGTCTGCCACTCCATCTCAAGATCACGCGCA
>JAFGQB010000138.1 GCA_016935915.1 Spirochaetota bacterium | reverse complement strand
ATTTCTATGATATATTTTTTAATAAATTTTTCAGGATAATAGCTGTGTTTTGCTTTCTTAAGACCTGCAAGCCCGAGATCCTGTTCCCGATTTATATACTTAAATTTACCTGCAATTTCATTTTCTGCGAAATATTTATTAATCGCCTGATAGATTCCTATAAAATCAGAATCAGCTTTTTCAAAATGAATAACAAAAGTATCCTTATTTAGCTTTTCTCCAAAAGTGAAAGCAACAATTTCTTTTTTTCCTTCACAGTCCACACAGATAATCCCACCGGGTATTTTAAAATATTTATAATTTTCCAGAAAACATTTAATTGCTTCAAATTCATCCATATTATAACTTTCTTTTTCTTTTCTTTTATTTACCCAATCTTCAGCAAGTTTGATACAACGTTCTTTGCATTCCTCTGTATAATCCATGTATTTATGATAATATTCTCCCTCAAATTTTCTAACCCATGCTCTTTTATTGCTGTATTTTCTTCCTTCTAAAAAAGCCATTTTTTCTGTATTATAAACATAATCATGATTATTTTCATCCTCGGTAATTTTAATAGACTTATCATCTCCTAATTGCTTCATATCATTTTCACTGACCCTTTTGAAGATTTTTGGAAAGTTATGTTTTTCTGCATAATTGATTAATTCAAAATAAACCTTTTTAATATTGCTAAATCCGACAGGCGGCATAAAATAACTTTTTCCATGCTGAACTGCTAAAAAAATCAATCCTTCTTCATATAAAGCATATTGGATTTTTCTTGATTTTTGCCAGACAAAAAGATTTGAAAAAGTATATTCGGATATCAATGGAGGGTGTTTTTTAAAAAAATCATTAATCAGTTCTCTATCTTCAAGAAATAGATTTTTAAAAACTAAATTCATTTATTAGTACCCTATTATTTATATTTTCACTTTATTTTTATATTCAATTATTGATTTTATATGTTCTATAGAATCTGAAAGATCCATTGAATAATGGTCTACAAAGCTGAAATCCTGATTTTTAGTATATTCTGTATAAACTGCAATTGTATAGCACCCGGCTTTTTTCCCTGCTAAAGCTCCATTACTTGAGTCTTCAAGTACAATGCATTCAGATGGTTTGAAATTTAATTTATTGCATACAGTCAGATATATTTCAGGATCAGGCTTGCCTTTTTTGATATGATCAGAGCTTTGTAAAACATCAAAATAATGCCTTATTTTCAGCCTGTCTACAACTATATCAAGAAATTTTTGCGGAGATCCTGTTGCTACAGCCAATTTAAATTTATTGTAAAACATTTTCAATAAAGACATTAATCCGTTTACAGGTTCTGCTTCATGTTTATATTTATATTCCATTGCTTCATCTCTTTTTTTTATAAACTCTTCAGGGGACAGAGCTAGATTAATTTCTTTTATTAAAATTTTTGCAGCTTCAAGAGGCGATCTACCCATTAATCTTGTTAAGATTTCCTTATCGATTGATCTGTTGTACTTTTTTACAATTTCAGTTTCCGTTTCAAAGTAGAGCCTTTCACTATCTATCATTAAACCATCCATATCCAAAATAATTGCTTTCATTCTGTCTCCTTAAATATTCTAAAATATTAAATTAAATAAATACAGTGAATATTACAATTTTTTTTACTGTTTACCTAAATACGTAAGATATAATAATTTTAAAAAGCAGTTAATGTTATAGAAATTTAAAACAATAAAATTATATTTTTATTTATTAAGCAAATAAAAAAAACATATAAATATATGTTTGAATTTATAGAATTATTTTTAATCCTTTTTCCTGTAAATATTTTTTTACCTGGTAAATTGAAAAAGTTCTGAAATGAAAAACGCTTGCTGCCAAAAGTATTTCTGCTCCGCCTTTCACTGCTCCGTCATAGAAATGTTCGAGTTTACCTGCGCCTCCGGATGCAATTACAGGTAATTTTACTGAACTTGAAATTGATTTTGTAAAATCTATGTCATACCCTTGCAAAGTTCCGTCTCCATCCATACTTGTCGGAAGTATAATACCTGCACCAAGGTCTTCACATTGCTTTGCCCATTCTACTGCATCTTTACCCACAGGTTTTGTTCCGCCTGAAATAACCAGCTCAAAACCTGAAGGCATTTTTTTATTTCTATGGGCATCAATGGCAATTACAATGATTTTTTGCCCGAACTTTTTTTCCGCTTCTTTGATCAATTGGGGATTTTTTACTGCGGCGCTGTTCATTGAAACTTTACTGGCTCCGGAATTTAAAACCAGTTCTATATCTTCAAGACTGCTTATACCGCCGCCGACTGTCAGAGGAATATTGATCACTGAAGAAACTTCTTTTACCCATTCGAGACGTGTTTTGCGGTTTTCTAATGTTGCTGCTATATCAAGCATAGCAAGCTCATCTGCGCCTTCCTTTTGATAAAAATCTGCATTTATTACAGGGTCTCCGGCGTCTTTTATATCGACAAAATGCACACCCTTTACAACTCTGCCGTTTTTCATATCGAGACACGGCATTATTTTAATTATTTTTTCCAAATTGTTACCCTTTATAATTGATTTTGATTTAATATATAAAGTTATAATGATTTATAAATAAATTCATATCTTTTGTCAAATCATTGTTTTTAAAAAAATTTTGGTTCAATCAGTTTTTACAAAAAATATTTTATATTTTGAAGACTTTTCATCCTGAGGAAATTCAATCTTAAAAAAAGGAGTACTTTCCATTTTTACATAAGGTTGATCAAATTTTTTTTTATAAAGCATATTTCTTGCTAAATATATTTTATTATATGATATCTGCAATATTCCGACCTGATATAAATAATATGCAGGTATAACCAGTTGTGAATTGAACAGGGAAGGATTGATTTTTAAAATTTCATTGTTATCTGTTTTATTAATTAATTTATTTACACTTGTGATAACAATATACATTTTTTTTTCATCTATTAATTTATAATAACCTTGAATATTTAAATCATTTTGAAATTTAATAATATTATTTTCTTCAATTTTCATGTCTGACAGATATTCAAGGATATCCTTATCATTAACATAAATATCATTGACTTTAATTGCCCGCTTCTGCCATAAACCGAAAAAGAGATTTGAAAATTGATTTTCATTGACTTTATTTTCAACTTTAATTTTAAATGAATCTTCTTTGATTTTATTTAGATCCGATACCAATTCATCCTGATATATTCTTTTCTGTATAATCCTGTCAAAATTGGAAATATCAAAATATAGAAATTCATATTCGTCAACAGGCAGGTTTATATTATCTTCATCATTCGAGATTATTTTATAAAAGTCTCCTGTTTTATTTCTTAGGAATTTTTTACTGAAATACCGATTATGATCATTTTTCCCGTTGTCAACCGAAAAAGTCTGTTTTGGATTATTAGTTTTAATTAATAAATAGTAACCGTTATTTAAATTATTTATTTTGTACCGGTTATTTGAAATAACATGATTGATTTTGATCCACTTACATGGATTTATTTCAAAATGATAAACAGTGATATTTTTTTCAGATATGTTTATATCAACATCGATGTCAGCGTAAGCGGGGATATTGTGCAAATAAAAACCGCCATAAACGCAGTTTTGATCATTCAAATTTATTTCGGGATATGAAAATATAGAAAGATCATCCAGAGATAATATATTGATCTCGATTTTTTCATTTACAGATAAGTTTCTGCTGTTTATAAGAAATTTATAAAATTTTTTTTCAAGAACACTTGTTCTGTCGTCATAATATTTTACATGATCAACAGGATTCATCATGGCTAAAAATATATTTTCATCCGGTGAATCAAGAATAAGATTTTCGGCATATCCCTCTTTTTTTATTTTAATCAACTTTTTATTTTTATCAGGATTTAAATATATAATTCCATACTCATCACTTAATATACCGCTGCATTCCGCATTTTTCAAAGGGATTAGTGATTCAGAATCAACTATTTTTATAACTTTTTTTCCTTTTCTGAGGTTGTATGTAATTTCGCTGAATTTATTTATAATAAAATGAACAGAGTTTTTATCTTTTATTTCCAGAGTCAGATTTTTATAAGGCGGATTATTAAAGAAAATTTTTGTAAACACTTTGCCGTTTTCAATCCATGATTTTTCAATTGTGCAGACAGTGTCTTTATTTATAAAAATGTCATATTCTTCAATATAAGTTTTTTCTTTAAAGAAAAATCTGATATTTTTATTAGCCGGATTATTGATCACTGTATTTTCTTCATATAAATATCCGATTTCATTTTTGTAAAAACCGTCAATAATTTTTACTTTTAATATATCGCCATAAAAACCATTTGAAAATTCATACTCGTCAATCAATTGCAGCGTAACAGTTTCATCAATATAGAATTTTCTGGTTGAAAAGATGAATGGATTCAATTCTTCGGTCATTATGTTGTTGTAGACAATGACTTTGGATATCGGCTTTAAATAAATATCATTTTCCGAAAAAATTTTCAGCTGGAATAATATAAAAAAAAGAAAAATAATAATTTTTTTTTCAGAAAAAAAAGAAATCATACAGTTTATTTTCGGATTAAAATCACAACTATAAACTATAAAAAATTTATATTTTTTTTTAAAAAAAATTAATTTAAGAATTTTTTTTTTATCCCGATTTATTTAATGTGATTGAAAAAATTGTTTCCTAAGAAACACTCCTATTTAATTAATGTCATCCCCAAAAAAATTAAGGAGCATGTGAAACAATCCTATTTTAGAAAGCTAAGCAAGACCGCGCTTAGCTTTTTTTTTCTTTACAATTGCTGAATTTATTGATATTTTATAAGTGATATGGGATGAAGGCAGTATGTCATTATATTTGGCTGTTATTCGCCAAAAATAAATCCTCACTGGAGAGTAATAATCTGTATAAAATCAAAACAAAAAAAATTTGATGTTTATTAATAAAAATTATTGAATGTTTTCGCATTCATTTTTTTGCGCATAAGACTTTCGCTTTTTTGCATAGATTATTTAAAATAAATTTGAGTCATCCTAAAATAAATTTTTAATCAGGCGGGTATTTGATGTTTTTAAAGGATATTTATAATAATAAAAAATATGTCATTTCATTTGAAGTATTTCCTCCGAAAAAAGATTATGAGATTGATACTTTATATGACACAATTAAGGAATTAAAAGTACTTAATCCTGACTTTGTATCGGTTACTTACGGAGCAGGCGGGGGAACCAGAGACAAAACCGTTGAAATTTCTTCCAGGATAAAGAATGAATTTGGAATTGAAGCAATGGCTCATTTTACATGCATAAATTCCAAAAAAGATTTTATCAAAAAGGTTTTAGATGATCTTGAAAAAAACAATATAAACAATATTCTGGCATTAAGGGGAGATCCTCCGATTAATTCTGAAAATCAGGATTGTTACGGTGATTTTAAATATGCCTATGAACTTGTGGAATTTATCAAAAGCAAAAAAGATTGGTCCATAGCTGTTGCCGGATATCCTGCAGGTCATCCTGATGCGGTAAGTTTTGATGATGATATTAATTATTTAAAATTAAAGGTGGACAGAGGTGCGGACATAATTATAACCCAGTTGTTTTTTGATAACAATGAATTTTATAAATTTACAGACTTGGCATTAAAAAAAGGAATAGATAAGCCGATTATACCTGGTATTTTCCCGATATTGAATTTTAAAACAATTAAAAAAATTACTTCATTAAGCAACGCCAAAATACCGAAGAATTTATTAGAGAAACTTGAAAAATATCAAGATAACAGCGAAGAGGTTGAAAAAATCGGAATAGAGTATGCAACAAAACAATCTGAGGAATTGTTAAATAATGATTCAAAGGGATTACATTTTTACACAATGAATAAGAGCATACAGATAAAAAAAATTATTAATAATTTGAGGCATATAATTTATAAGTAATATTAAAGAAAACATGAAAATTAATAATTTTTTTTAAATTTTTAAAAACATATTTTTTAATTATTGTAATTTATATATAATTAATATATAATGAAAATAATTATACTGGCAATTGTTCAAGTTGTAAGTATACCTTAAAAGTTTAGATGGCTAACTTTTTTTATTACTAATTAGCCTGTTTACATTTTATTTTAAAAAAAGCTAAGGTCATAACTTTTAAGTGTATTTATATAAAAAAATAAAATAGTTTATTTTATTGGAGAAAACAATTATGTCACCTCGTGCTAAAAGTTTTAAAGCAAATTCAATAATTTATTTTGAAGGTGATAAAGGTGATTTAATATATTTATTGAAAGAAGGAAAGATCAGCTTAACATATAATGACGTAACTACCGGAGAAGAACTTGTTGATCAGATTTCAACAGGTGAGTTCTTTGGAGTGAAATCAGGATTGATTCATCATTCAAGGGAAGAAACCGCAAAAGTAATTACAAATTCAGTCGTTTTTGAGTTTTATCCCGTTGAATTTGAAGCTTTGATAATTAAAAATCCTAATATTATTATTAAAATGCTCAGGGCATTTTCAACTCAATTAAAGAAAGTTCATAAACAAATTCAAAATATAGTTGGGAAAAATGTTTCAGTTGATTCATCAGATAATTTTTTTAATATAGGTGATTATTATTTAAAGAACAAAAAATATAAACAAGCTATTACAGTATATAAAAGATATTTGAATTATTATCCAAATGGTAATTTTTCTATGCTGGCAAAAAAAAGATTAAAAATCGCTCAGGAAGCATTAGAGGCATATGGGAATGAAGGAGGACCTGCTCCTGTTCTTGAAAAAGCAGAAAATACATCATCAATATCAAATAATGATTTTCAGGATTTTGAACAGCCCGATAATGAAGTTTTTGATGTTCCTCCTGGAAGTTCTCTGGGTGAAAATGATAAAAATTTTGAAATTGATGATGATAGCAGTAACGGATCAACAAAAGAATCAAAATTATATTATAAAGCGGTTTCATATATAAGCCAGGGTAAATATATGGATGCTTTTCATACTTTAAAGATAGTAATAAATAACGGCAATGACCAGGAAAAAAGAATGGCTAATGCAGAGATCGGGAAATGTTTATATCATTTAAAAAAATATAATGAAACTATTAAACATTTAACAAATTTTTTAGCCAATAATCAAAATTATAATGATAAAGATGAAATATTATATTATCTTGGAAGTTCCTATTCTCAAATAGGTGAAGTTGATAAAGCCGAAAAGATTTTTAATAATTTAATTTCAAATCATAATGAAAGTGATCCTATCTACAGAAAAGCTCAGAAAGCATTGAAGGAGTTGGGTTAATGGCATTGGATTTTGGACCTGAATTTTTTGATAAATTTGGAGTCACCTTTAATAAAGGTGATATCATTTTTTGTGAATATGAACCAGGCAACAGTTTTTATTTTTTAATGGAAGGCAAAGTTAAAATAACTAAAATACTTTCTGACAGAGAGAAAATTTTAGATATTTTGGAACCCGGTGAAATATTTGGTGAAATGGCTATCATTGATGAAGGTCCCAGAAGCGCTACTATTGTGGCTATTGATGATGTTAAAGCACTTGAATTTAATAAGGCAAATTTTGAAATTTTAATGAAATCCAAGCCTGAACTTGCAATTAAGCTTTTAAAGATTTTTGCTAATAGAATATATGATCAGAAACGAAGATTGAAGATTTTAACTCTTCCAAGTCCTGAAACAAAAATTGCCGATGTTTTTGTTATGCTTGCGGAAAATAAAAATACAGATTTAACTGAAGCAAAGGAAGATACTTTTGAAATCACACCTGAACAGGTTGCTAATTGGTGCGGAATGGATATTGCAAAGTGCAAGTCAATTTTAGCGAATTTTGTTAAACAAAACAGGATCACTATTATACCTCCAAATAAGATCACTGTTAGAAATATAAATTATTTTGTAAGATTGATTAACTCTCAAAAAAGATCAAATGATTAAATATAAATTATTTCTTTAAACAGGAGCATTATATGACAAATGAAAATTTAATGCTTATATTATATCCTATAATAAAAGTTAGATTAAAAAATAATCAAAAAAGCATAATTAAAGAAATTTTAAAAATTTCAGAAGATCAATTAGATGAAATTTTTAAATCAGATAATCTGAAGGATTATAAATTAGAAAAAAATAGAATAAAGATAAAAAGCAAGAAAGAAACGATTGAAATTTTTTTAAATGCAAAAAAAATAGTAGAAAATGTTGATTTCTCAATAAAATCGATTGAAAGATTGATAGATTTAGGAAAAATTTTAGAAATTGATAAAAATGAAACAGGATTCGATTTTGATATTTATGACAGCGAAAATATAAATCATTTTGAATTCATAAGATCAGTAAGGAATTTTTCTCTGATAGCAGCAGCAGTTGGATTTTTACCAATTGTTCCTATTTCAGATTACACACTTTTAGTACTTATTCAGCTTGGGTTATTATCGAAAATAGCAAATATTTATAATTTTAAACTTGATGTAAAAGGTTTTTTAAAAATGATATTCACTACTTTAGGTACAGGTTTAATACTTAAGACTTTTTCAAAAATACTGTATTCCTTTATACCTGTATTAGGCTGGGGTATTAATGCTGCAGTAGCTTATGCAGGCACTTATGCAATTGGAATATTAGCAAAAAGATATATTGAAGAAGAAGGTGAAATGACTGCTGAAAAAATTAAATCGATCTGGAAAAAATCTTTTGATGATGGCAAAAAAGAATTTTTATCTTTAAAAAATATTATATTAAAAAAAAAGGATGATTTAATAAAAGAGATTTATAAATTTAAAAATAAAAATTATGATAAAAAAGAGAATATTAAAGAAGAATTTGATGAGGATGATGATAAGGATAAAAGTGTTGATGTTAAAGTAAAAAAGAAGAAAAAAAACGATAAGGATTAATAGAATAATATGTAATTTTCAAGATGCAAAATTTATAAAACTGTTTTTTTTTAATTAAAAATACAACTGTTTTTTTACTGATAATTTTTTTATAATAATCACTTCTTATAAACAACTGCTTAATACTTTAATATTCTCTGCATTCCGGTTTTTAATTTTAAATGACAGTGTTTAAAATTTCATTTCCTTGTAGAGGCAAAAAAACACGAATTCCAAAATGGTATTGAATTTTCAATGATTATATGTTATTTAATAATTT